>NZ_JAJAUY010000230.1 GCF_020532625.1 Streptomyces antimicrobicus
CTCGGCGGCCGTCAGCCCGCCCCACACGCCGTACGGCTCGGGCTGGAGCAGCGCGTGCTCGCGGCAGGCGACCATGACCGGGCAGCGGGCGCACAGCCGCTTGGCGGCCTCCTCGCGCGAGAGCCGGGCCGCGGTCGGCTCCTTGGAGGGGGCGAAGAACAGTCCCGCCTCGTCCCGGCGGCACACGGCCTCCGCGTGCCATGGGCCGTCCTCTTCCCTGGCGGGCACCCGTGGCTTGGGCAGAGCCGGGAGGCTCTTGACGGCCACTGCCTGCAGGGACTGATGCGGCGGTTGCTGCACGGTCTACTCCTGACGACGGATTCGCGAGCGAGAGACGATGCACCTGTCTCTACCCGCTGTGTGCGGCGCTATGCACTCCGTGTCGCCCAGGGGAACTTCGACCGAAATACAACCCTCCGCAAGGCGTCAGGCGTCCAGCCGCTTGCGCAACCGCATCGCGAGGTCGACGATGCGTGCGCCCGGCTTGGGCCGGGCCTCGATATTGCCCAGCAGCGCGAATCCGCGGACGATCACCACGGGGGCCTGGGGATCGGCCTCCGCGCGGCCTTCTCCGTACACCTCGAAATTGCCGAGAACTCCGCTTCCGTATCCGCGGAGGGCCACATTTTCCGGGACCTTGATTTCGACATTTCCCAGCACGCAGGTCACGTCGATCTCGGTGACCTGCTGCTCGAACACGGCCTCGGTGAGGTCGATGGTCACGTCCCCCAGGACGGACACGGCCCGGGTCCGCGCGGCGGGCCGCCAGCGGCCCTTGCGGGTGGAACTGCTGCACACCGCGACCACGTTCTCGGCGAAGCCGGCGCCCAGCGGGACGGCGGCGGGCGAGGCGGGGGCGGCGCCGGGGAAGCCCGTGGGGAAGCCGCCCGCCGCGCTCCGGCCCGCCGCGGCGCCGCCGGGCACGGGCAGGTCCCGTACCAGCAGCTCCAGCTCGCCGACGGTCTTGACGGCGTAGAGGGAGTCCAGGCGCTCGGAGTGCTCCTCGGCGTTCAGCCGGCCCTCGGCGAGGGCGTCGCCCAGGATCTGCGCGATCCGGTCCCGGTCGGCGTCGGAGGCGCGCAGCTGGGCCGGGCCGGGGACGGGGCCCGGGCCCGGGGTGGGCGCAGGGGCAGGGGCAGGGGCAGCAGGGTGCTTTTCCAGGTCCACGGCGGCCAGCATAGCCAGACACGATAGATCGCGATAGTGCTGGGTGAGCCTTACCTCACAGACACGGGCCGGGGCTCAGGACCTAACCTGGTGGACTGCGCTGCCAATAGGTCGCCAGCGCTGTCTGCCGAGTGAGGAATGGCCACATGCCGGAGTTCGCGTACACCGACCTGCTCCCCCTGGGGGAGGACAAGACTCCCTACCGCCTGGTGACGTCCGAGGGCGTCTCCACGTTCGAGGCGGACGGCCGTACGTTCCTCAAGGTCGAGCCGGAGGCGCTGCGCAAGCTGGCGGCCGAGGCCATCCACGACATCCAGCACTTCCTGCGCCCGGCGCACCTCGCCCAGCTGCGCCGGATCATCGACGACCCGGAGGCCTCGGCCAACGACAAGTTCGTCGCGCTGGACCTGCTGAAGAACGCGAACATCGCGGCCGCGGGCGTGCTCCCGATGTGCCAGGACACCGGCACCGCGATCGTCATGGGCAAGCGCGGCCAGAACGTGCTGACCTCCGGCGGTGACGAGGAGGCCCTCTCCCGCGGCATCTACGACGCGTACACCGAGCTGAACCTGCGGTACTCGCAGATGGCCCCGCTGACCATGTGGGACGAGAAGAACACCGGCTCCAACCTGCCCGCGCAGATCGAGCTGTACGCCACCGACGGCGGTGCGTACAAGTTCCTCTTCATGGCCAAGGGCGGCGGTTCGGCCAACAAGTCGTTCCTGTACCAGGAGACGAAGGCCGTCCTCAACGAGGCCTCCATGATGAAGTTCCTGGAGGAGAAGATCCGCTCCCTGGGCACGGCCGCCTGCCCGCCGTACCACCTGGCGATCGTCGTCGGCGGCACCTCGGCCGAGCACGCGCTGAAGACGGCCAAGTACGCCTCCGCGCACTACCTGGACGAGCTGCCCACCGAGGGCTCGCCGCTCGGGCACGGCTTCCGTGACCTGGAGCTGGAGGAGAAGGTCTTCGAGCTGACCCAGAAGCTCGGCATCGGCGCGCAGTTCGGCGGCAAGTACTTCTGCCACGACGTGCGCGTGGTGCGCCTGCCGCGGCACGGCGCGTCCTGCCCGGTCGCGATCGCCGTCTCCTGCTCGGCCGACCGCCAGGCGGTCGCGAAGATCACCGCCGAGGGCGTCTTCCTGGAGCAGCTGGAGCGCGACCCGGCGCGCTTCCTGCCGGACACCACCGAGGACCACCTCTCCGGCGGCGAGGTCGTGAACATCGACCTCAACCAGCCGATGGACGAGATCCTCGCGGAGCTGACCAAGCACCCGGTCAAGACCCGGCTGTCCCTGACCGGCCCGCTGGTCGTGGCGCGCGACATCGCCCACGCCAAGATCAAGGAGCGGCTGGACGCGGGCGAGGACATGCCGCAGTACCTCAAGGACCACCCGGTGTACTACGCCGGCCCGGCCAAGACCCCCGAGGGCTACGCCTCGGGCTCCTTCGGCCCGACCACGGCCGGCCGGATGGACTCCTACGTCGCCCAGTTCCAGGCGGCGGGCGGCTCGAAGGTCATGCTGGCCAAGGGCAACCGCTCGCAGCAGGTGACGGACGCCTGCGGCACGCACGGCGGCTTCTACCTGGGCTCGATCGGCGGCCCGGCGGCGCGGCTGGCCCAGGACTGCATCAAGAAGGTCGAGGTCCTGGAGTACGAGGAGCTCGGCATGGAGGCCGTCTGGAAGATCGAGGTCGAGGACTTCCCGGCGTTCATCGTCGTGGACGACAAGGGCAACGACTTCTTCCAGAACCCGGCGCCCGAGCCGACGTTCACCCACATCCCGGTCCGCGGCCCGGGCCTGTCCTGACCCGCGCCGGACCGGGGCCCCGCCACCGGGCGGGGACCCGGTCCGGGACGGGATGTGAGGATGGGGCCGTGCGTGACGCGTACGACGGCCCCTCCCCTCACGGCTACGAGCCGGGCGAGAACGCGGTCCACCCTCCCGACGCCGACGACCGGGCCGCCGCCCGGCGGCTCGCCCAGGAGTCGGCGGCCTTCGCCGACCTCGCCGGGTACTACGGCGAGACCGGCGCCGTGACCATGAGCGACGTGGGCAACGGCTACTTCCTCCACCCCGGCGCCCAGGCGCTCGGCGAGCGCCTGGTCCTGCCGGGGTCGGGCACGTCGTCGCCCGCCGTCCTGATCGGCTCCGACGGCGGGGGGATCCTGTACGCGGTCGGCCGGACGGCGCCGTGCGGCGCTCCCGGGGCGCCTCGGAGGACGCCGAGTTCGACCCGGTCGCGCGCGACCTCGCCGAGTTCCTCGACCTCCTGCGACGCTCCGTCAGCCGCTTCCTGGAGACCGGCCGCCCCGACCTCGTGCAGCCCGCCGCGCCCCTTCCACGCCCGCCCGCTCCACCAGGAACCGGGCTTCCACCGGGGTGGCCCACCAGCCCTCCGCCCGGGCGGTGGTGAGCTCGGCGAGGCCGAGGGCGTAGACCCGGCGCAGCAGGGCGACGGGGATGCCGTCACGACCGCCCACCGTCAGGCGGACGGTCCCCTCGCTGGCCGCGATGCGGTCGCGGACCCACCGCGGGGGCACGCCGCGGCCGCGGTCGCAGGACAGCACGTCGTGGCGCGGGCAGTGGTGCTGCGCGTACCAGCGCAGCCCGCCGGCCGGACCGGGCTCGGCGGTCTGCCACTCCTCCTGGACGCAGTCCGCGCACGGTTCGGGGTGCGGGCTCGTCGTCGTCGGGTGTCCGGTCATCCGGGCAGCATGCGGTGGCCGGTGGTTCGCCGCATCCCGATAACGTTCGCCGTATGACGCAGTCACCGCTTCGTACCGCACGCGACGTGCGGGTCATCGCCCATCGGGGGGCCTCCCACGAGCACCCCGAGCACACCCTCGCCGCCTACCGGCAGGCCATCGCCGACGGGGCGGACGCCCTGGAGTGCGATGTGCGGCTGACCGCCGACGGGCGGCTGGTGTGCGTGCACGACCGGCGGGTGGAGCGGACCTCCGACGGGCGCGGCACCGTCTCCGCGATGACCTACGCCGAGCTGGCCGCGCTGGACTTCGGCGGGTGGAAGGGCGAGCAGCACCGGGGCGCGCAGGTGCTGCTGTTCGAGGACCTGCTCAAGGAGGCCCTGACCGCCGACCGCCGGGTGGGGTTGGCCGTCGAGACCAAGCACCCCAGCCGCGCGGGCGGCCGCCTGGAGGCCGAGCTGGTGCGGGTCCTCAAGGACCACGGGCTCGCGGACGGCGCCGACGGGCGTGTCGAGGTGATGAGCTTCTCGCGGACCGCGCTGCAACGCCTCCACCGGCTCGCGCCCGGCCTGCCGTCGGTGTACCTCATCGAGCGGGCCGTCCGCCCCCCGCGCCCGCCCTTCGCCGGCCACGCCGGTCCGGGCATCGACCTGGTGCGCCGGGATCCGGGGCTGGTGGGGCGCCTGAAGGCCAAGGGGCTGCGGGTGCGGGTGTGGACCGTGGACGAGCTCGACGACGTCGAGCTGTGCCTGCGCCTCGGCGTGGACACCATCATCACCAACCGGCCCCGCGAGATCAGGCGGTACCTCGACGCGCTGTGAGGCGCGGGCCCTGTGCCGATCGGCGTAGCGCGCCCGCGCGGGTGGGGCCGTTCGGCAGATGGCCGCCGCCCGGCTCCCGGGCGAGGCTGGTCGGGTACCCGAACGGGGTGCCTGACCAGGGGAGTTCGCATGAGGATCCGTACCGTCGCCGGGCCGGTCGCCGCGCTGGCC
>NZ_JAJAUY010000231.1 GCF_020532625.1 Streptomyces antimicrobicus
CGCGCGGCGGCGGAATCCCGGTCGGTGTCGTGCGGGCCGCGGGCCTCGTGGTCCTCCGGGGCGGGCCCGGACGCGCGGCTCTCGCCGCGGCGGGCGGCCGGGATGGCGGCGGAGCCGGCGGTGGGCGCCAGGGCCTTGCCGTGCCCCTGGTCGTCCCGGCCCTCGCCGGAGGCGAACAGCGCGGAGCCGCCCGCCGCGGCAGGCTTCGGCTGCGGGCCCTCGTGAGAGGTGGGGTACTCCGTCACGCGTGGCAATCCGTCCGTCTGCGCTCGATGTGCGCTGCACTCAACTCGTTCAGTCGCGGTATACCCGCTCTGCGGCGAGGACACCGCCGCCCCCTCCCAACGCTGCCCGCTCGTTATCAAGTCCTCGTCGCAGCATGCCAATTACGCAGCCTTGCGGAGGACGATCCTACGTTTGAACCCCGGGGGCGCATCAAGGGTCTCATGAGGTCATGTGCGCCGGGGTGCGGTCCCAGTCCTCGGGCAGGACCGGAACGTCCCAGGCCGGATCGGGTCTCCAGTCCTGCCAGCGGTCCGAGAACGGCGGCCCCCAGGCCTTGATCAGATCCACCGCGGCGCGGCCCGCCCGGCGTACCCGCAGGGCCTGTTCGGGCAGGATCAGGCCTGACCGCTGGGCCTGTGCGAACTCGTCCTCGTCCCGCCACCTCCAGGTGCGGTCGGGGTAGACGGAGATGTCCAGGAAGTGGTCCTCGGAGTCCACCCCGCCGGCCCAGCGGGTCCGCGGCTCCTCCAGGTTCACGTACCAGCTCTTGAAGTCCCAGCCGTCGTCCCAGAACAGCCAGACCGACCACGGGTCGCGGGGCCGGGCGAGCTTGAGCACGCCGCCGCCGAACCACTGCGACCGGACGGTGGTGCGCGGGGCGGTGTAGCGGGTGGCGAGCGGTTCGTCGGCCACGGCGGTCCCGTCGGCGAGCACCGGTTTGACGCACTCGGTGCCGGGGGCCATCCAGACGGCGAGCAGCTCGTCGGTGTCCTCGACGACGGTCACGGGCCGGCAGATGTGCACCCGGCCGCCCGGACCCTGGCCGTGGTCGCGGTAGCGCCAGAGGATGTGCTCCCCGGGCGCCCAGTGCGTGTGAGGCGCGCCGCCGCGCCCGCCGCCGCCCCCGCGGCCTGCGGTACCTGTCATGCGCAGATCTTAGTCAGGGGTGGGTCATCCGCAGCACGTCCAGCGCCTCGTCGAGCTGTTCCAGGGTCAGGTCGCCGCGCTCGACGTACCCCGACTCCAGTACGACCTCGCGGATCGTCCTGCGTTCGGCGAGCGACTTCTTGGCGACCTTGGCCGCCTCCTCGTAGCCGATGTACCGGTTGAGCGGGGTGACCACGGACGGTGACGACTCCGCGTACTCCCTGGCCCGCTCGACGTTGGCGGTGATCCCGCTGACCGTGCGGTCGGCCAGCAGGCGGCTGGCGTTGGTGAGCAGCCGGACGGACTCCAGGAGGTTCTTGGCCATCACCGGGAGCATCACGTTGAGTTCGAAGTTGCCCGCGGCGCCCGCCGTCGCGACCGTCAGGTCGTTCCCCGTCACCTGGGCGGCCACCATCAGCACGGCCTCCGGGACGACCGGATTGACCTTGCCGGGCATGATCGAGGAGCCCGGCTGGAGATCGGGCAGGTTGATCTCGGCCAGCCCGGTGCGCGGGCCGGAGGCCATCCACCGCAGATCGTTGGCGATCTTGGTGAGGGAGACCGCGACGGTGCGGAGCGCGCCCGAGGTCTCCACCAGCGCGTCCCGGGCGCCCTGGGCCTCGAAGTGGTCGCGCGCCTCGGTCAGCGGCAGCCCGGTCCGTCCGGCGATCTCGGCGATCACGGCCGCCGCGAAGCCGGGCGGGGTGTTGATGCCGGTGCCCACGGCCGTGCCGCCCAGGGGCAGTTCGGCGAGCCGGGGCAGGGCCGCCCGCAGCCGCTCGACGCCGTAGCGGATCTGGGCGGCGTACCCGCCGAACTCCTGGCCCAGGGTGACGGGCGTGGCGTCCATGAGGTGGGTGCGGCCCGCCTTGACCACGTCGGCGAACGCGGCGGACCGGGCGCCCAGGGCCGCCGCCAGGTGCTGCAGGGCGGGGACCAGGTCCTCGGTGACCGCGGCGGTGGCGGCGATGTGGATGGAGGACGGGAAGACGTCGTTGGAGCTCTGCGAGGCGTTGACGTGGTCGTTGGGGTGGACGTCCCGGCCCAGCCGCTCGCTCGCCAAGGTGGCGATCACCTCGTTGGCGTTCATGTTGGAGGAGGTCCCCGAGCCCGTCTGGAAGACGTCCACCGGGAAGTGGTCGTCCCAGCGGCCTTCGGCCACCTCCGAAGCGGCCGAGACGATCGCCTCGGCGATGTCCGGATCCAGTACGCCCAGTTCGGCGTTGACCTTGGCGGCGGCCGCCTTGATCCGGGCCAGGGCGGCGATGTGGGCGCGCTCCAGGCGTTGCCCAGAGACGGGGAAGTTCTCCACGGCGCGCTGCGTCTGCGCACGCCATTTGGCGTGGGCGGGGACGCGGACCTCACCCATCGAGTCGTGCTCGGTCCGGTACTGATCGTCGGTCATGTGCATTGCCTCCTCAAAAAGTTGAGCAATTGTCTTGTTCAAAGTGTTCCCAACTCCCCTACCGGCCAGTAAATACCGGGGGTAACACTGACACCGGGGAGGCGTTCATGGCGCGTTTCGGACCCAGACTCAGATCTACCTTCGCCGCGGCCGCGGCGGTCGCGGCCGCCCTCGGGGGTGTCACCGCCATCACCCCCATGGCCCAGGCAGCCCCGTCCGCCCCGTCCGCCGGCCAGGCCGTCAGCCCCCTGCCGCCGGACCTGGAGGCGATCCGCGCCGCCGAGGCCACCCGCATCTACGGCGACCCGGCGATCCGCCCGATGGCCGACCGCAAGAGCGGCCTGATCTCCCTCGGCGACAGCGAGATCTCCGGCGAGGGCATCGGCACCTACGACCCCGCGACCAACACCTCGTCCAACCAGTGCCACCGCTCGCCGGACAGCGCGATCCACCGCACCGGCATCCCGGCCGACCTCACCTTCAACGTGGCCTGCTCCGGCGCCTACACCGGAAACATCCGGATCGGCGGCAGCAAGCAGTACGCCGACGAGCTGGTCCAGAGCGACAGCCTGGCGATCAAGGCCCGCAACACCAGGATCAAGATGGTCCTGCTGGTCGCCGGCGCCAACGACGACCTCCAGTTCGGCCCGGTCATGACCGACTGCGTCACCCGCTGGGTGCTCAGCCAGGGCACCTGCGAGCCCAAGTACGCCCCCGGCTGGCAGGCCCGCGTCGACGGACTGCGCCCGAAGGTCGAGGCCACGGTCGCCGACCTGCGGACCGTCATGCGCGGCGCCGGGTACGCCGACACCGACTACAAGCTCGTCGTCATGGGCTACCCGAGCCCCATCGGCCCCGACTTCTACGACAACCCCGCCTTCCCCGGGAAACTGCCCGGCGGCTGCGCCGGCTACGACTCCGACGCCACCTGGGGCCGCAACTACGCCGTCCCGACGTTCGAGAAGGGCATGCGGGCGGCGGCCCGCGCCTCCGGCGCGCTGTACCTGGACAACTCCCGGCTCTTCCACGGCCACGAGGTGTGCATGGAGGACGCCTGGGCCCGCGGGCTCTACCTGGACCTTGCCGACCACTTCCCCTGGGACGAGAACACCGCCCGGCAGTCCTTCCACCCCAACCAGCGCGGCCACGGCGCGTTCGCGTCCTGCCTGACCCAGTTCTACAACTCCGGCCTGCGCGAGGCCTCCTGCGCCGACCCGGCGAGCACCGGCACCCCGGTCCTGCAGACCGGCGCCTGGGACGACCTCTACCGGCCCCTGCGCGGCGAGGCGACCGGCAACTGCCTCGACGCCTTCGGCGGCTCCAGCGCGAACGGGACCAAGGTGTACGGCTGGGACTGCCACGGCGGGCGCAACCAGGGCTGGTGGTACGACGCCCCGCGCAAGGCCGTCCACGTCGAACTGACCCACGACCGCTGCCTGGACGTGCCCGGCGCCTCGTACGCGGCCGGTACCGGCCTGGTCCTGTGGAACTGCCACGGCGGGGCCAACCAGCAGTTCGTCAAGGACGGCGCCACCGTCCGCCCCGCCGCCGCCCCGGGCCTCTGCCTGACCGTGGCCGCCGCCCACGACCCGGTCCGCCTCCAGCCGTGCAACGGCTCGGCGAGCCAGCGCTTCGCCTGACGGCGGCGCCCGCACCCGGCCGGCGCGACCCGGCCGGGTGCTCCTACTTCCGCAGCGGCGGCAGCGGGGCGGAGTCCACCGCGAAGCCGCCGGCGGTCACCGTCGTGAAGGGCGCCGGGGCCATGCAGATGCCCGTCCGGGGGACGAACGGCTCGCGGCCCGGATCGGCGTTGGCCACGCCCCAGGAGAAGCCCAGCCGGTCCGGCGCGCCGTACCGGCCGTCCTGCACGCTGATGCCGATCCGGGTGCCCGCGGGGTCGACGTTCGACTTCGTCACGACCGCCGTGAGGGTGGCGACCCCGTCGCCGGTGACCAGGCAGTCCACCTCGGCCTCCGACGTGCCGACCTCACCGGTCGCCGCGATCCGGTGGTGGACGGTGACCTTGCCCTTCGCGTCCACCGGCAGTCCCTCCACCGGCTTTCCGTCGAGGGTGAAGGGGCGGGTGTACGGCGCAGCCTTCGCCTCCACGGTGAACCGGATGTCGTCGCCGTCCGGCGCGTAGGCGAAGTGCACCCGGGCGGCGCCGCGCACGGCGGCGGTACGGGCCGGGG
>NZ_JAJAUY010000232.1 GCF_020532625.1 Streptomyces antimicrobicus
AAGGGACTCGGCCGCGTGCGCCTTGAGCTCGGCCCGTTCGACGGTCCGGCCGGCGGCCGGGACGGTGTAGGCGACGAGCCGCTTGTCGCCGGGGCGGTCCTCCCGGAGCACCACCGCGACCTGGTCGACGCCCGGGTGGGCCGCGAGCACGGACTCGATCTCGCCGAGCTCGATGCGGAAACCGCGCAGCTTCACCTGGCCGTCGGAGCGGCCGAGGTAGTCGAGCTCGCCGTCGGCCGTCCAGCGGACGAGGTCGCCGGTGCGGTACATGCGCTCGCCGGGCTCGCCGAACGGGTTCGCGACGAACCGCTCGGCGGTGAGCCCCGGCCGACCGAGGTAGCCGCGGGCCAGGCCGTGTCCGGCGAGGTACAGCTCGCCCACGGTACCGGGGGCGACCGGGCGGAGGCTGCCGTCGAGGACGTAGGCCCGGGTGTTCTCGATGGGCCGGCCGATCGGCGGGGTGCCGGTGCCGGCGGCGAGCGGAGCGCTGAGGGTGGCCGCCACGGTGGACTCGGTCGGCCCGTAGAGGTTGATCATCGTACGGCCGGGGGCCCAGCGGTCGACCAGGGCGCTGTTGGTGGCGTCGCCGCCGACCAGCAGGCAGCGGAACGCGGGCAGGTCGGCCGGGGGCACGGTGGCCAGTGCGGCCGGCGGGATCAGGGCGTGGGTGATCCGGTGCTCGGCGAGCACCCGGGCCAGGTCCTGGTCGGCGAGCGGGCCCGGCGGCGGCACGACCAGCGTGGCGCCGGCCGGCAGGCTCATGGTGAGTTCCAGGACCGAGGCGTCGAAGCTGGGCGAGGCGAACTGCAGCACCCGGCTGTCGGCGTCCACCGCGAACCGCTCGATCTGGGTGGCCGAGAAGGTGGCGATGCCGGCGTGGGTGACGGTGACGCCCTTGGGCAGTCCGGTGGAGCCCGAGGTGTAGATGACGTACGCCGGGTGGGCGAGGGCGAGGGCGCCCCGGCGGTCGGCGTCCGTCGGGTCGGTCGCGGGGCTCGCGGTCAGGTCGAGCCGGTCCATGAGGACCGGGTCGGCGACGGGTGCCCGGGTGGCCAGCTCCGAGGTGGTCAGCACCAGCGCCGGCCCGGAGTCGGTGAGCATGTGCGCGATGCGCTCGTCCGGGTAGTCGGGGTCGACGGGCAGGTAGGCGCCGCCCGCCTTCAGCACGGCGAGCTGGGCGACCACGATGTCCACGGAGCGGCCGAGCAGGAGCGCGACGATGCGCTCGGGGCCGACGCCGTGGGAGATCAGCCAGTGGGCCAGCCGGTTGGACCGGTCGGCGAGTTCGGCGTAGCTGAGGCTGCCGCCGTCGTACGCGACCGCCGTACGGTCGGGGGTGCGCCGGGTCTGCTCCTCCACCAGGGCGGGGAAGGTGCGGGCGGGCACCTCGCGGGCGGTGTCGTTCCACTCGGTGAGGACCTGGGCGCGCGCGGCGTCGTCGAGCAGGTCGAGCCGCCCGACCGGCTGCTGCGGTGCCTCGGTGAACAGGGTGAACAGCCGCTCCAGGCGCGCGGCGAGGTCGCGGGCGGACGCGGGGTCGATGACGTCCGGCCGGTGGTTGAGGCGGATCTCGATCCGCTCGCCGGGCAGGACGACCAGGGTCATCGGGTAGTGGGTGGCGTCGCGGCCGTCGATGTGGGTGACGGTCAGGTCGCCGGGCGCCTTCAGCATCTCCGGGTCGAGCGGGTAGTTCTCCAGCACGGCGAGGGTGTCGAAGAGCTCTCCGACGCCGGCCAGTTCCTGGATGGCGGGCAGCCCCAGGTGCTGGTGGTCCATGAGGTCGCTCTGCTCGTCCTGGATCCGCTCCAGCAGATCGGCCAGGCTCTCGGCGGGCCGCAGCGCGATGCGGACGGGCAGGGTGTTGATGAACAGGCCGACCATGCTCTCCACGCCGCTGATCTCGGCGGGCCGACCGGACACGGTGGCACCGAAGACGACGTCGTCCCGGCCGGTGAGCTGGGCGAGCAGGATCGCCCAGGCGCCCTGGATCAGGGTGTTGAGGGTCAGCCCGCGGGCGCGGGCGAAGCCGGTCAGGGCGGCGGTGCGCTCGGGCGTCAGCAGGATGCTGACCTGCTCCGGCCGGACGGCGGTGTCGGGGGTGGCACCGGGCGCGACCAGCGTGGGCTCCTCGACACCGGCGAGCGCGTGCCGCCAGGCGGACCGGGCGGCGTCCTCGTCGAGTCCGTCCAGCCAGCCCAGGTAGGCCTCGAAGGGCGGTACGGGCGGCAGCGCGCGGTCGTCGCCGCCGGTGCCGTACAGCGCGAAGAGCTCCTGCACGAGGATCGGCATCGACCAGCCGTCGAGCAGCACGTGGTGGTTGCTGAGCAGCAGCCGGTGCTGGTCGTCGGCGAGCTTGACGAGGTGGAAGCGGACCAGCGGCGGCGCGGTGACGTCGAACCGGTCGGCGCGGTCGGCCGCGAGGAGCTCCTCCAGCGCGGCGGCGCGGTCGGTGGCGTCCAGGTGGGAGAGGTCGGTCTCCTTCCAGGGGAGGGCGACCTCGGCCGGCACCACCTGGACGGGCCGCGGCAGCCCGTCGTGGCGGAAGGCGGCCCGCAGGTTGGGGTGGCGGCGCAGCAGCCCGGCGGCCGCGGCACGCAGGGCCGCGGTGTCGAGGGGGCCCTGCAGGTCGGCGAAGAGCTGGACGGTGTAGACGTCCGGCGCGCCGGTGTCGAGCAGCGAGTGGAAGAGCAGGCCTTCCTGGAGCGGGGCGAGCGGCAGGACGTCCGCGAGGCCGGGGACCTCGGCCTCCAGCCGGCTGACCTGCGCCTGCGTCAGCTCCACGAGCGGCAGGTCCGAGGGGGTGAGCCCGCCGCCGCCGGCTGGGTCCTCCCCGGAGAGCCGGGTGAGCGCCTCGAACCAGAGCCCGGCGAGCTCGGCGACGTCGCTCTCGGCGAGCAGTTCGCCGGCCCAGGTCCAGGTGGCGACGAGGGAGGGGCCGTCGGGGCCGTCCTCGGCGAGCGCGTTGACCTCGACGGCGTGCGGCATCCCCATGGCGGCGTCGGCGCCGCCGCCGATGACGCCGCTCTCGGCGGCCGGCGCCCAGTCCGTGCCGTCCGTGCGGCCGAACCGGCCCAGGTAGTTGAAACCGATCTCGGGGGTGGGCAGGCCGGCGAGGGCCAGGGCGGTCTGCGGGTTCAGGTGGCGCAACAGACCGAAACCGAGTCCGCTGTCGGGGACGGCGCGCAGCCGTTCCTTGACCTCGCGGACGGCGGCGGACGGCTCCTGCCAGGTGCCGGCGGGCAGCCGGACGGGGTGCAGCGCGGTGAACCAGCCGACGGTGCGGGACAGGTCGGTGCCGTCGTCCTCCACGCGGCCGTGTCCCTCGAGGTCGATCAGGAGCTCGGCGGAGGTGTCTCGGCCGTGCCGGCGGCGCCACTCGGTGACCGCGAGGCCGAGCCCGGCGAGCAGGACGTCGGTGACGCCCGCCCGCAGGGCGGCGGGCACGGTGGTGAGCAGCGGGGCGGTGCGGTCGGCCGGCAGGGTCAGCGACAGGGTGCGGGCCGTGGCCACGGTGTCCCGGCGCGGGTCGAGGGGCCGCGGGGCGAGGGGCTCGGCGGGACCCGTGAGCAGGTCGGTCCACAGCTCCAGCTCGTCGAGCAGGCCGGGGTCCTGGGCGCGGGCGGTGAGCTGCTCGGCCCACCGCCGGTACGAGGTGCCCACGGCCGGCAGCCGCGGCGTGGTGCCGGAGGCGGCGGCCTGCCAGGCGCTCTCCAGGTCCGGCAGGAGGATGCGCCAGGAGACGCCGTCGACGGCGAGGTGGTGGACGGTCAGCAGCAGACGTCCGGGCGTGGTGGCGCCGAGGTCGAACCAGACGGCGCGCAGCACGTCGCCCGCCTCGGGGGCGAGGGCCCGGCGCTCGGCCTCGGCGCGCTCGGCGACGATCTCGGCGAGCCGGTCCGCGTCGGCGGCGGTGACGGCGACCCGGTCCAGGACGGCGGCGGCGCTCACCGCGCCCCGCTCGCGGGCCTTCAGGCCCCACAGCGGGCCGCGGCGGGTGAGCTCGATCCGCAGCATGTCGTGCCGGTCCAGGACCGCCTGGAGCGCGGCGGCGAGGTCGCTCTCCACGGCCCCGGCAGGGACCTGGAGCAGTACGGACTGGCTGAAGCCGTCGACCGGGCCCTGCCGTTCGCGCAGCCAGTGCATGATCGGGGTGAGCGGGACCGCGCCCAGACCGTCGTCGGTCATCTGGTCGTCCATCTCCTCGTCAGAGGTGTCGGAGGTCCGGGCCAGGGCGGCGAGCGCCGCCACCGTACGGGCCTTGAAGACGTCGCGGGGGGTGAGCACCAGGCCTCGGGAGCGGGCCTTGGCGACCAGCTGGATCGAGACGATGCTGTCGCCGCCCAGGTCGAAGAAGCTGTCGTCGGCGCCGACCGCGGGCAGCCGCAGGACCTCGGCGAACAGGGCGCAGAGGATCTCTTCCTGCGGGGTGGCCGGGGGCCGCCCGGTGCCGGCGGGCGCGAGGTCGGGGGCGGGCAGGGCCTTGCGGTCGAGCTTGCCGTTCGGGGTGAGCGGCAGGGCCGGCAGCAGGACCACGAAGGCGGGGACCATGTGCTCGGGCAGCTCGGCCGCCAGGTGGGCGCGCAGGGAGGCGGGGTCGGGCGCGGCCGACCCGGCCGGGACCGCGTAGGCGGCGAGCCGCCGGCCGCCGGGGTCGTCGCGGACGACGACGGCGGCCTGGGCGACCTGGGGGTGGCGGGCCAGGACGT
>NZ_JAJAUY010000233.1 GCF_020532625.1 Streptomyces antimicrobicus
GCCGGCCCCCCCGGGGGGGGGTGCCGGCGCGCCGCGCCGCCGCCGTCTACCGCCCGGGCCCCCACCAGCACCCGACCTGCCGCGCCGCCCCGCGCACGCCGCCGCCCCGCGCCCGGCGAAGGCCGGGGTGCGGGGCATCCGCCGTCCCCGGAACCGGCGCGGCTCCCGCAAGCGGGCCCGGACGACCGGGTTCCCCCGCCACCGGTGGCGCCCCGCTCGGTCGGGGACGGCCCGACCCGGACACCGGCCCGCGCGGTGCCTCGGGCACCGACGGCCGCCGCGGGCCGGGAGCACCTCGCCGATCTCGGCCGTCCGTACCGGGCAGGCCCCGCGCCCGGCGGAGGCCCGCGCAGTCGCGCGGGCGACAGCACCGCCGGGAACCGCGCGAGCGACACGCACCGCCGGGAACCGCATGGGCGACATGCACCGCCGGGAACCGCACGAGCGACACGCACCGCCATGCCACCAGCACCCGACGTGCCGCGCCGCCCCGCGCACGCCGCCGCCCCGCGCCCGGCGGAGGCCGGGGTGCGGGGCGGCGGTGGGTGGTGCGGGGCCGGGGTGGCTAGACGGCCGACTCCGGGGCGATGCGGCTGCGGACCGCCGACTGGACGTCCTCCTCCTCGGCCGGGTCGGCCGCCAGGCGGCGCAGCCGCGGGGTGACGCGGGCGTCGGCCGTCTCGGCGTGCCGGGCGGCGATCTCCCGGGTGGTCTCCTCGCAGTCCCACAGGCACTCCACCGCGAAGCCGGCGGGGAACGAGGGGTCCGTACGGGCCAGGGCGCAGGCCGCCCGGCCCCGCAGGTGGGAGGACGAGGTCTCGCGGTAGATGTGGCGCAGCAGCGGCGCCGCGCAGCCGACGGAGAGCCGGCCCACGCCGTCGACCAGCGCGAACAGCGCGTGGGCGTCGGGACCCTCGGTGCGGACGGTGGTGCGCAGGGCTGCCAGCACCAGGGCGGAGTCCTCCGGTCCGCCGCGGCTGGCCAGCAGCGAGGCGGCGGCGGTGCCGAGGGCGTCCTGGCGGTGGACCCAGACCCGGGCGCGGGCGAGGGCGGCGGGCCCGCACATCCGCTCGTAGGCGGCCACGGCGGCCTCGTCCCCGGCGGCCTCGATCAGGTCCAGCACCGCCGGGTTCTCCGGCTCGGCCAGGACCAGGTGGTGCAGGGCGGTGGCCCGGGCGGCCTCGCCGGCCGCGCCCGCCGCCGCGGCGAAGATCTCGGCGCGGTCCTCGGGGGTGGCCACGGCGGCCAGACATCGGGCGGCCGGCACGTGCAGCGGGGTGCCGCGGCGCAGACCGTCCTCGGCCCACGCGAAGACGGCGGCCACGCCCCAGCCCGGGCGCGGCCCGGACGGCGTCAGCTGGCGCTGCCAGCGGTCGAAGGAGCCTTGCTGGCGGGCGGCGCGCAGGCGGTCGCCGAACGCCGGCAACTCCTCCCACAGCCGCCACGGCCGGGGCTCGTAGGCGTCGCGGACGGCGGCGGCCAGCCGCGCCTCGCCCTCGGCGGTGGCGGGGAAGCGGCCGAGCACCGGCCCGGCCAGGCCCCGCAGGCCCGCGTCGTCGTCGCGCAGCGCGAGCTCGTCCAGGGCCCAGGCCCAGTTGGCGCCCACGGCGGCGTAGCGGCGCAGCAGCATGAGCGCGTCGTCACGGCCGTAGGAGGCCAGGTGGCCGAGCACGGACAGGGCGAGGCCGGTGCGGCTCTCGTCCTCGTCCACCAGGTCGTCGGGGCCGAAGAGGTGGGCCTCGATCTCGGTGAGCGGGCCGTCGAGGTCCAGGTAGAGCCTGGCGTAGTACAGGGAGCGGTTCTCGACCTGCCAGTCCCGTCGCGGGTCGTTCAGCACGCACTCGTTGAGCGCGGCGAGGGCCTCCGGGCGCGGGGCGGCGAGCGCGTGGAGGGTGCCGTCGCCGCGGCCGCGCTGGAGCAGCCCGAGCAGGGTGCCGCTCGGCGCTATGACTGGTTCGAACATGGGAATGGCCTCAAATCAAGCTGGGGACGCAACCGGGAATCGGGATTCACAGAGCCGCGTAACAGCATGTGAGGACGTCCGCCGTCATGTTCCGCTCGATGTAGACCATTGCCTTCTCTCTTTCGTCGGTGCCCGGAGCTCCCCCCCGTACCCCGTCCCTCGGGGTTGTACCCCGTACCTCGGGGCTTTCTCCGGATCCGACGCCATGATGACCCAGCCGGTTTGTGCGCCGCGACCACATTTACGGTCGCCGTGATCCACTCGAGATCACGGCGGGACCGAAACGGACTACTCGGCTCCGAAGAGCTTCAGCAGGTCGGCCTTGCCGAACATGCGGGCGGTGTCGACGGCGGACGGGGTGCCCGCGTGCGGGTCGGCGCCGCCGGCCAGGAGCGCCCGGATGACGGCCTCCTCGCCCTTGAAGACGGCCCCCGCGAGCGGCGTCTGGCCCCGGTCGTTGGCCCGGTCGGCCTCGGCGCCGCGGGCCAGCAGCGCGGCGACGGCCTCGGCGTGGCCGTGGTAGGCGGCGAGCATCACGAGGGTGTCGCCGCGGTCGTTGGTGAGGTTGGCCGGGACACCGGCGTCCAGGTAGGCGGTGAGGGCCGCGGTCTCCCCCTGGCGGGCGAGGTCGAAGATCTTGGTGGCCAGCTCGATGACGTCCTCGTCGGGGACGCCGGCGCCGTTCCGGTGGCTCTCGGTCATCTCGGGTCGTACCTCTTCTCTCCCACTCCGTACGGGTGAATCGACAGGGTACTGCCCGTCACCGCACATGCCGGGAAGGTGCCGGGGGCAGTCCCGAGGCGTGGGACGACGGGGTGCGCGGGCGCGAGTCGCGCCACCGGGGAAGGGCCGGAGCGGTGAAATCGTCGCAGGTTCACCCGTATGCACCTTTTGTCGCATTGATACTTCCTGTGAGCCTGGAACAACTGATGGTGACTGTCCCCACCCACCAGGAGAACCCAGGAGAACCTCTCATGGTCCTGTCCATCTCAGGCGTCGTCCTGCTCGGCATCATCGCGTTCCTGTTCTTCAAGAAGGACGGGATGAAGCTGACCCACGCCTTCGTCTGCGCGCTCTTCGGCTTCTTCCTCGCGGGCTCGGCCATCGCCCCGAGCATCACGGCCAGCACGGCGAGCCTCGCCAGCCTGCTGGGCGGCATCAAGCTCTGACCCCACGCACCCTCCAGGAGACGCCCGTGGCCCGGCGCCCACTTCCCCGCATCCTCACCGGCGGCGGCACCTCGCTGGCCCGGGGCCGTGACCTCGCGCGCACGGCCGCGGACAGCGCCACGGACGTCCTCCATCCGCTCCTCGTGATCGGGCGCGGCCTGCGGGTGCTGGCCGTCGCCGGGCGGCGCCGCTGGGCCGCCACCCCCAAGGACCGGCGCGGTCCCGCGCTGTTCCTCGCGGCGGCCTGCGTCCTGGTCGTCGCGCTCGTCCCCTACGGGCCCCTGCTCGCCCTGCTCGGCCTGGGCGCGGCGGCCGCCTGGGCGGGGCGGGAGCGCGCGCCCGCCGCGGCCGGGCCCGGCGAGGCCGAGGCCGCGCGGCTGGCCTCCCTCTACGAGGCACTGGTGCCGTACTTCTCCATCCCGGAGGACCCGCAGCCGCTCTTCGCGCACGGCGGCGCCTGGGACAAGGCCTTCAGCGGCTACGTGTTCGACGACGCCGGCCGGCTCGTCCGGCTGCACATCCGCTACCCCGCCTACTTCACCGACGGCGAGCCCGCCGCCCGGGCCCGGATCGAGGCCCTGCTGCACGCCAAGTCCGGCCGCGGGCGCGAGTACCTCTTCGAGTGGGACGAGGAGGGCAACCAGCTCGACCTGCGCGTCCTCGACCCGCTGCCGACGGACATCGTCGCCCAGCCGTTCGTGACCGCCCCCGGCGAGAGCGTCCTCGGCTTCACCGACGCCGACGGCGTCCAGCGCACCCTGCCCGTGCTGCTCGACGGCGAGCACGGGCCGCAGAAGCGGGACGTGCCGCCGGTGCTGTGGCGCACCGGGCCGCGCTCCACCGAGCCGCACCTGCTGGCCGTCGGCCAGCCCGGCAGCGGCGCCTCGACCCTGCTGCGTTCCTTGGCCCTGCAGGCGCTCGGCCACGGCGGCGAGGTGCTGATCGTCGAAGGCGGCGGCAGCGGCGACTACGCGTGCTTCGCCGGCCGCGCCGGGGTGCTGGGCGTGGAGTGCGGGCTGGACGGGTCCGTGGCCATGCTCCAGTGGGCGGCCCGCGAGACGGAACGGCGGCTGGTCGCCACGCACCGGGCCCGGGAGACGGGCCGGCCCGCGCCCGACGACATCCGCCGGCCGCTGTGGATCCTGCTGGACCGCCCCAGCGTGCTCGGGCACCTCGCGGCCGCCGAGGGGCTCTCGGATCCGGTCGGCCTGCTCCAGGTGCCGCTGCGGCACGGGCGGGCCGTGCACGTCACCGTCGTGGTCGCCGAGCAGTTCGAGCACCTGGAGCTGCTGCACGACGTGGTGTGGGCGCACACCCGGGCCCGGGTCGTGCTCGGGCCCGCCGGGATCCAGCAGATCGCCGACGTCCTCGGGGTGCCGCCGCACACCACGCCCACCGCCGACGTCCCGCCCGGCCGCGGCTACGCCCGGCTCGGCTCCGGCCCGGTCCACCGGCTCCAGGTCCCGGCCACGCCGGACCCGTACGACGACGCCACCGGCCCGGTGCCGCGCGAGGCCGTGCTCGAACTGCTCCCGGCGCGCCGGCGCCAGGG
>NZ_JAJAUY010000234.1 GCF_020532625.1 Streptomyces antimicrobicus
CACCTACGCGGCCGAGCCCGGCCGGCTCGCCGAGGCCGATCCGGCCGCCCTGGACGCCGTGGTCGCCGACACCGTGCTGGAAGGGGCCCGGTACGGGACGTACACCCTGCGCGCCGCGTCGGTGCGCGGCGACTCCGCCCGCTTCCGCGGCGAGGAACGCCGCGACGTCCTGCTCACGGCCCGCTTCGGCGGCGGTGACGACGCGCTCGTGCTCGTCGCCGTCGCGGGGGCCGACCGCGTCGTGCCGCGCGCCCGCGAGGCCGCGGCCGAGGTGTGCCACTGGGTGGCGGCCGCCGTCGGCCGCAGCCAGGCCCGGCTCGGGGACGACATCCGCTCCGGCCGCCGCGACGCGCTCCGCTCCGGCCTGCAGCGGCTGACCGACCGCGGCTACGGCCGGCTGCGCGCCCGCGCCGCCGAACTCGGCTACGAGGAGGACCGGTACACCGCGGGCCTGCGCTGCCTGCTGCTGCCCATCGACCCCGAATGCCGCACCCGTGTGGTCTTCGGCACCGGTCCCGGCGGCCTGTTCCGCCTGCGCGACGGCGTCTGGCAGGACCTGGAGGCGCAGTCCGGGGACCCCGGCCGCTTCACCTTCCGCGCGAGCGTCGCCCGGCCCGGCGACACGCTGCTCGTCTGCTCCGGCGGCCTGGCCGAGCCGATGCGCGAGGAGCCGCTGCTGATGGGCGAGTTGGGCGCCCGCTGGAGCGCCGCCGAGGCACCGGGGCTGGCCGGATTCCTGGCGGACGCCACGTTGCGCCTCAAGGGCTACGCCGACGACCGGACGGCCGCCGCGGTCTGGGAGGCGTGAGCCCGGCGCCGGGGGGAGATTTCCTCACCCAGGTGCAGTACCACCGGCCCGTCCATGTGGTCCCGTTGCCCAGCTCATGGGCCGGTCCGACCTCAGGAACGTGCCGCCACCTGGGCCTTGAAGGAGTGCGGCACGGCCCGGAGGGAATGCATCCCGTAGACCTGTTCGAGGAACGGACACGGGAGGTACCACACCGTGCGGGTGGGGGAGAAGACCGGAATGACCCGGACGGTCCGCCGGGCGGATCTGCGGGCAGTGGGCGAAGTCCGCAGGTCGCTACGGGAGTTGCTGCGACCCGGTTGTCCAGGGGACGTGGTGGACGTGGCGGAACTGCTCACCACGGAGCTCGTCACCAACGCGCTCGTCCACACCGACCAGGGCGCCGAGGTGTCCGCGGTGCTGGACGCCAGCCGGTTACGGGTGGAGGTGCGCGACCACACTAGCCGCAAGCCCCGGCCGTACGTACCGAACGCCGACGACGGTACGCACGGCAGAGGGCTGTTCCTGGTGGAGCAACTGGCGGACAGCTGGGGGGTGGACCCGCTGGGCGGGGGGAAGGTGGTGTGGTTCGAGATCGACGGAGGGCCGGTCCTGAGCTGAGACTCAGGACCGGCCCTCGCTGTGTGATCATCCGAACTGCTGCTCCAGGTCCTTGAGCTTGCGCTCCAGGGAATCGAGCCGCGGGATGGTCTGGGTGTCGTCCTCGGCGGTGAGGTCCACCGTCCGGGGGGCGGATTCAGAGAGGTCGGACGTGGTCACGGCCTGGAGGGAGGGCCGCCTGGAGCTCCCTACCTGCGTACGCGGGGAAAGTGGGGGCAGTTGTCCCGCTTCCGCTATGGCGGGCTCCGCGCCGACCGGCGCGGAGCCGTTTCCCGGGGTCAGCCCTGGCACGTCGACCTGGCGGCCGCGCTGCCGGGGCAGGCCGAAGGCCCGGTTCTGCCGGCCGAGCGCCCTGATGTGCGCGCGTTCGCGCCGCCGGTGCTCGCGGCGGCGCAGCCGTTCCTGCTCCTTCTCCCGCTTGTCCTCGCGCACTTCCTCCACGGCCTCGTCGAGTGTCCGTACGCCCTCCAGCAGCATCAGCGACCAGGCGCCGAAGGTCTCCCGGGGCGCCCGCAGCCAGCGGACGATCCGGATCTGCGGGAGCGGACGCGGCACCAGGCCCTGTTCGCGCAGTGCCGCCCGGCGGGTCTGCTTGAGCGCCCGGTCGAACAGCACGGCCGCGGAGAGCGACATGCCCGCGAAGAACTGCGGTGCCCCGTCGTGCCCGAGGCCGCGCGGTGCGTGGACCCAGTTGAACCACGCCGCCGCGCCCGCGAACAGCCACACCAGCAGCCGTGAGCCGAGCGCCGCGTCGCCGTGGCTGGCCTCGCGGACGGCGAGCACCGAGCAGAACATGGCGGCGCCGTCGAGGCCGAACGGGACCAGGTACTCCCAGCCTCCGGAGAGGTTGAGGTTCTGCCGGCCGAAGCCGACCAGGCCGTGGAAGGAGAGGGCGGCGGCGACGGCCGCACAGCAGAACAGCAGGACGTACGAGGCGGTGCCGTAGATCGCCTCCTTGCGGCGGCGGCGCTCCTCGCTGCGTTCCCAGGTGTCGTCCGCCGTGCCCTTCTCGCCGTCGCGCCGGCCCCGGGCCAGCACCGCCACCGCCGCGAGTCCGCCCAGGATCAGCAGGCTGCCCGGAAACAGCCAGTCCAGCGATATGTCGGTCAGTCTCATCCGGTGTCCCTTGACTCGCGTACGGCGGCTTTCCGGGCGCCATAGTGGCGGATCGGGACGGGGCGGGAGAGCGGTTTCGGGGCAAGAGCACGCCATCGTGGTGCGAGGCACCCCGGATAGGGTGTTGTCGCTCGAACTCCCTTTCTGGCAGCGGTGGTTGCGTTTGAATACGGCCACCCGTGCGGGTGGTTAGGCGGCCGCCGCTGCGGCCAGGCGGGTGAGGCGGTCCGCGTCGCAGGTGCGGGGGCAGGTGGTGCAGGTGTCCTCGGGGCGGACGGTGTAGAAGAAGCAGCAGCTGACCCGGTCCCGGGTGGGCAGGGCCGCGCCGTCCGCGCCGGTGAGCGTGCGGAAGGTGCCACCGCCGGGGTACGGGGCGGTGCCGGAGCCCGGGAACAGCAGGGCCAGTTCGGCCCGGGCGCGCCGCTCCTCGGCCGGGCCGAGCAGCCCGGCGACGTACCACAGGCCCTCGACCAGGTCGTCGGTGACCATGCCCCACAGGGCCCGGCGGCCGCGCCGCAGGCGCGGGCCGAAACCTTCCACCACCGGGGTGAGGTGCTCGGCGGCCGCCGCCCGCAGTTCGGCCCGCAGGACCTCCTCGCCGGGCACGACCCGGGCCCCGGGCAGGCCCGCCGCCGGATCGCCCGGGAGGCAGGAGAACCCGTCGACGCGCACGCTCAGCACGCCCGAGGTGCGGTGGAAGGACGTGTGCTCCGCCGCGATCCGGGGCACCCGCCGGTGCAGGAACCACGGCAGGGTGAACAGCAGCCCGGCCGGCCAGACGTACCGGTGCAGGCCGAACCCGGCCACCACGTCCGGCCGGGCCGGACGTCCGTGGTCCCGTACGACCTGGGCCGCGTCCCAGGCCAGGAACGCGTCCAGATCCGGCCCGCCCGCCGCGAGCGCGTCGGCGCCGACCCAACCCGCACCGCGAGGAACGGGCTCGGACGCGGAGCGCTCGGTGCACCGCAGGCCGGGGTAGGCCTCCGTCAGCCGGGCGTAGGCCGCCGCCACCGGAGAGCCGGGCGGGGCGGGCGGTACGGGCGGCGCGGATGGGACAGGCAGTGCGGACGGTACGGGCGGCGCGGATGGGACAGGCAGTGCGGATGGGACAGGCAGTGCGGACGGTACGGGCGGTGCGGACGGGACGGAGGGCGGGACCGGGACGGCCATGGACGGACCACCGCATCACATGATCGAGGACTGGCAAGACAGGTAAGGCTTACCTTATCTGACCGGTCGGCGGGTGCGGAGGGCGGAAGGGGTTCGAAACGGGGCCTAAGCGGGCGTCCCGTATCCTCGGCGGAGCCGATCCGTGAGGAGGACCGAGTGCGTGACGCGGCCGACACGGGTCTGATGCCGACCGTTCCGGCGCAGCAGAAGGTGCAGCGCCATTCCGTGCGCGGGCAGGTGCTCGACGCGCTGCGCGCGGCCCTCGTCGACGGCGAGCTGGTGCCGGGCGAGATCTATTCCGGACCCGCGCTGGGGGAGCGGTTCGGGGTCTCGGCGACCCCGGTCCGCGAGGCCATGCAGCAGCTGGCGCTGGAGGGGGCCGTGGAGTGCCTGCCCAACCGCGGCTTCCGGGTGCTGTCGCGCACCGCGCGGGAGCTCGCCGAGCTCGCCGAGGTCCGGGCCCTGCTGGAGGTCCCCGTGATGCTGCGGCTGGCCCGTACGGTCGAGCCGGGGGCGTGGGCGGCCCTGCGTCCGGCCGCGGCGGCGACGGCGGCGGCCGCCGCCGCGTACGACCCGGCGGCCTACGCCGAGGCGGACCGCTCGTTCCACCGCGCGGTCCTGTCCCTGACGGGCAACGACCAGCTGGTCCAGGTGGCCGAGGAACTCCACCGCCGCTCCCAGTGGCCGGTCAAGGACGCCCCTCCGGTCCGGCGCGCCGACCTGGTCGCGGACGCCGCGGAACACCAGGCCCTCCTGGAGGCCTTGATCGCCCGCGACCTCCCGGTGGTCGAAACCCTGGTCCGCGAACACTTCACGGGCGCCCCGTCCTGACCGCCCCGCCCTCGGCGCACCGGCACCGCCACGCGCCCGGGCCCCCGGCACGGGGCGGCCCGACCCGACCCCACCCGGTTCACGCAATGCCCGCAGCCCCGGCCCACGCCGCCACCCGCCCGAGCCGCACTCCGCCACGC
>NZ_JAJAUY010000235.1 GCF_020532625.1 Streptomyces antimicrobicus
GCCCCCGCCCCCCCCGGGGGGGGCCCCCCCCCCGGGGGGGGGGGCCCGCCTCCGGGCGGAAGGGCGCGGTCAGAGACCGTAGCGCTCCCGGGCCTCCTTGACCGACGACGCCGGGACCTCGCCGCGGCGGGCGAGCTGGGCCAGCGCGGCGACCACGATCGACTGGGCGTCGACACCGAAGTGGCGGCGGGCGCCCTCGCGGGTGTCGGACAGGCCGAAGCCGTCCGTGCCCAGCGAGGTGTAGTCCTGCGGGACCCACTGGCTGATCTGGTCCGGGACCTGGCGCATCCAGTCGGACACGGCCAGCAGCGGGCCGGGCGCGCCCTCCAGGACGCGGGTCACGTACGGGGTGCGCTCCTCGCCGCGCAGCAGGGCCTCGTCGCACTCCAGCGCCTCGCGGCGCAGCTCGCCCCAGGAGGTGGCGGACCACACGTCGGCGGCCACGTTCCACTCGGCGGCCAGCAGGCGCTGCGCCTCCAGGATCCAGTGGATCGCCGTGCCGGAGGCCAGCAGCTGGATCTTCGGGGCGTCGGCGGCCGGGGCCGCCTCGCCGAGGTCGGCGGAGGTGTTGAAGCGGTACAGGCCCTTGACGATGCCTTCCTCGACACCCTCGGGCATGGCCGGCTGCGGCTTCGGCTCGTTGTAGACCGTCAGGTAGTAGAAGACGTCCTCCGGCTTCTCGCCGTACATCCGCCTCAGACCGTCCTTGACGATCACCGCGATCTCGTACGCGAAGGCCGGGTCGTAGTTGAGCGAGGCCGGGTTGGTGGCCGCGATCAGGTGCGAGTGGCCGTCGGCGTGCTGCAGGCCCTCACCGGTCAGGGTGGTGCGGCCGGCGGTGGCGCCGACGATGAAGCCCTTGCCGAGCTGGTCGGCGAGCTGCCACATTTGGTCGCCGGTGCGCTGCCAGCCGAACATCGAGTAGAAGATGTAGAACGGGATCATCGTCTCGCCGTGCGTCGCGTACGACGTGGCGGCGGCGATGAAGTCGGCCATGGCGCCGGCCTCGGTGATCCCCTCGTTGAGGATCTGGCCGTCCTTGGCCTCCTTGTAGTACATCAGCTGGTCGCGGTCGACCGGCTCGTACGTCTGGCCCAGCGGCGAGTAGATGCCGGCCGACGGGAAGAGCGACTCCATACCGAAGGTACGGGCCTCGTCGGGCACGATCGGGACCCAGCGGCGGCCGGTCTCCTTGTCCCGCATGAGGTCCTTGACCAGGCGGACGAAGGCCATGGTGGTGGCCATCTCCTGCTTGCCGGAGCCCTTGAGCAGCGGGGCGTACGACTTGTCGGCCGGCTGCGGCAGGGCCACGTGGTGGACCTTGCGGGCCGGGGCGAGGCCGCCGAGGGCCGCGCGGCGCTCGTGCAGGTAGCGGACCTCGGGGGAGTCCGCGCCCGGGTGGCCGTACGGGACGACGCCGTCGGCGAAGGCGCTGTCCGGGATCGGGAGCCCGAGCAGGTCGCGCATGCTCTTGAACTCGTCGATCGTCAGCTTCTTCATCTGGTGGTTCGCGTTCTTCGACTCGAACCCGGCACCGAGGGTGTAGCCCTTGACGGTCTGCGCCAGGATCACCGTCGGCGCGCCCTTGTGCTCCAGGGCGGCCTTGTACGCGGCGTACACCTTGCGGGGCTCGTGGCCGCCGCGGGAGGTGTGGAAGCACTCGGCGATCTTCGCGTCGGACAGCAGGCCCGCGAGGGCCACCAGGGCCGGGTCGCCGCCGAAGAAGTGCTCGCGGATGTAGGCCACGTCACGGGTGGCGTACGTCTGGAACTGGGCGTCCGGGGTCTCGCGCAGGCGGCGGACCAGGGCGCCGGTGGTGTCGAGCTGGAACAGCTCGTCCCAGGCGGAGCCCCACAGGGTCTTGACGACGTTCCAGCCGGCGCCGCGGAACTGGGCCTCCAGCTCCTGGACGATGCGGAAGTTCGCGCGCACCGGGCCGTCGAGGCGCTGCAGGTTGCAGTTGACGACGAAGGTCAGGTTGTCGAGGCGCTCGCGGGCCGCGAGGGCCAGGGCCGCCGTCGACTCGGGCTCGTCCATCTCGCCGTCGCCCAGGAACGCCCAGACGTGGGAGTTGGAGGTGTCCTTGATCTTGCGGTTCTCCAGGTAGCGGTTGAACCGCGCCTGGTAGATCGCGGACAGCGGGCCCAGGCCCATGGAGACCGTGGGGAACTCCCACAGCCAGGGCAGGCGCCGCGGGTGCGGGTAGGAGGGCAGGCCGTCGCCGCCGGACTCCTGGCGGAAGTTGTCGAGCTGCCGCTCGGAGATGCGGCCGTCCAGGAAGGCACGGGCGTAGATGCCGGGGGAGGCGTGGCCCTGGACGTAGATCTGGTCGCCCGAGCCGTCGGCCTCCTTGCCGCGGAAGAAGTGCTGGAAGCCGGTCTCGTAGAGCCAGGCCGCCGAGGCGAAGGTGGCGATGTGGCCGCCGACGCCGTACTTCGAGCCGCGGGTCACCATGGCGGCCGCGTTCCAGCGGTTCCAGGCGGTGATCCGGGCCTCCATCTCCTCGTCACCGGGGAAGGCCGGCTCGGCGGAGGTGGGGATGGTGTTGACGTAGTCCGTCTCCAGCAGCTTGGGCAGCGCCAGACCGGCGGCCTCGGCGTGCTGGAGCGTGCGGCGCAGCAGGTACTCGGCACGGCGCGTGCCGGCGGCCTTGGCGACCGCGTCGAGGGACTGCGCCCATTCGGCGGTCTCCTCGGCGTCGCGATCCGGGAGCTGGTCGAGCTCGCTCGGAAGCTTTCCTACGGGGTCGGACATCGGTGTGCGCCGCCTTCCGGACTAGGGAGGGGGGTGTTGAAGAACCCTGACTGGCAGGACAGGGTCGAGGTGGTCCCGGGTTGGGGTCCGCCGACGACTGTAAGACCCTGATCGATGATCGATCAAACAAAAGCGTCGAAAAAATGGCCGATAACCAAAAGTCGGCACTCCGTGCCGCACATCGAGACACGCAGTGCCGATCAGAAGGGGGCATCGCAGACATTCTGCGTGCCCGCGGGGTCAGGCGCGCGGCGCGCACCCCAGAACGTGCCGCTTCACGATCAGACCGATCTCCGGATCCTGGTTCCGAAACGCTCTGACCAGGGCTTCGTGCTCCTCCGCGTACGACTTCTGGACGGTACCCAACCAGCGGATGGACAACGCCGTGAAGACCTCGATGCCGAGGCTCTCCCAGGTGTGCAGCAGCACGCTGTTCCCCGCCGCCCGGACCATCTCCCGGTGGAAACCCACCGTGTGCCGCACCTGGGCGGTGCCGTCCTCCGCCCGGTCGGCCTCCCGCAGGGCCGCCACGTGCGGCTCCAGCGCGGAGCAGTCGGTGGCCAGCCGGGGAGCCGCCAGCTCCGCCGCGATCTGCTCCAGGCCGGCCCGGACCGGGTAGATCTCCTCCAGGTCGGCCGCCGTGAGATTGCGCACGCGCACGCCCTTGTTCGGTGCCGACTCGATCAGCCGCAGTGTCTCCAGCTCCCGCAGCGCCTCGCGTACGGGCGTCTGGCTGACCTCCAGCTCCACGGCGATCCGCCGCTCGACGATCCGCTCGCCGGGCTTCCAGCGCCCGCTGACGATGCCCTCCACGATGTGCTCGCGGATCTGCTCGCGCAGCGAGTGGACCACGGGTGGGGTGATCATCGAGGGCTCCATCTCCTGTGGTCGCGGGTCGCGCGGGCCGTGCCGACAGTACGCGTGACAGTACCGATGCGTAGACAATACGGCGGTGCCCCCGCCCGGAAGAATCCCGGGCGGGGGCACCGCAGGTGAGGCTGGTTACAGGCCGAGCTCGACCTCGAACTCGCCGGCCTCCAGGATCGCCTTGACGGCGGTCAGGTAGCGGGCGGCGTCCGCGCCGTCGACCAGGCGGTGGTCGTACGACAGGGTCAGGTACGTCATGTCGCGGATGCCGATGACGGTGCCCTCGGCGGTCTCGATGACCGCCGGACGCTTGACCGTGGCACCGATGCCCAGGATGGCGACCTGGTTCGGCGGCACGATGACCGTGTCGAACAGCGCACCGCGCGAGCCGGTGTTGCTGATGGTGAAGGTCGCGCCCGACAGCTCGTCCGGCGTGATCTTGTTGCTGCGGACCTTGCCCGCCAGGTCGGCGGTGGCCTTGGCGATGCCGGCCAGGTTGAGGTCGCCCGCACCCTTGATGACCGGGGTCATCAGGCCCTTCTCGGAGTCCACGGCGATGCCGATGTTCTCCGAGTCGAAGTAGGTGATGGTGCCCTCGTCCTCGTTGATCCGGGCGTTGACGACCGCGTGGGCCTTCAGCGCCTGGGCCGCGGCCTTGACGAAGAACGGCATCGGGGAGAGCTTGACGCCCTCGCGGGCCGCGAACGAGGCCTTGGCCTGCTCGCGCAGCCGCATGATCTTGGTGACGTCCACCTCGATCACGGAGGACAGCTGCGCCTGCGAGTGCAGCGCCTTCATCATGTTGTCGCCGATGACCTTGCGCATGCGGGTCATCTTGACCGTCTGACCGCGCAGCTCGGACACCGCGAGCGCCGGCGCCTTGGCGGCCGGGGCGGCGGCGGCGGGATCGAGAAGCAGGACGGCACCGGCA
>NZ_JAJAUY010000236.1 GCF_020532625.1 Streptomyces antimicrobicus
GGCCCGGAACGCCGGGTACCGGCGCGCCGCCGCCCGGGGCACCGCCGTACGGCGCCGGGGCACCGGGCATCTGCCCCGGAAGAGCGGCCGAGCCGCCAAGTCCCTGCCCGGGAAGGGCCGCCGAGCCGCCCGGACCCTGCGACGGCACGGCCGCCGAGCCGCCCGCACCCTGCGCGGGAACGGCGGCCGGGGTGCCGGGGACCTGCCCCGGCAGGCCCGGCAGGGGCGCCGACGGGACCGGCGCGTCCGCGGCCGGGGACGCCGGCGAACCCCCGGCGGGGGTTGCGGAACCCCCGCCGACCGGCGGCCGGTGCGGCTCGAAGCCGCTGCCTTCCGGCAGGCCCGGGACGGACGCGGACGGGGCCGCGTTCTGCGTGTACCAGGCCGGCGGGGTGTAGTCGATGGTGAACTCGCCCGTCAGCTCGGGCTCCGCGTCGGACTGATCGTCCGTCGGGACGTCCCACGTCCCGCCGCGGCTCTCGTTCCGATCGCCGTTCACTGCGTCCTCCTGGTCTGGTCCAGCACTGCCCTGGGCGCGCACAGCGGCGCCACGCCCACGGTCAGCCTAATCGCGCCCGGCCGCCAAAGCCCGACCCCGTGCCGGTGGCCCGCGACACGGCCGGCCCCGCGACCCGGGCTCAGTCGATCCGCCGGGCCGCGCCCAGCAGCCCGGTCTCCGCCTCGGTCCCCTGGGTCATCACGAACCGGCGGTCCCGCTGGTTGCACCACAGCGTCACCCCGTCGCCCAGCGTCGGCAGCGAATCCACCGCCGCCCGGGGCAGGTTCATCAGCTTGCCGATCTGCTCGGCCTCGTCCGGCGACACCCGCTGCACCCCGACCAGCGACGACTGCTGCAACAGCCGCGGCGCCGTAGGACTCAGGTACGGCAGCAGCGTCAGCACCGACTGCCACGGTCCGGCCACCACCCGGCCGCGCGGCGGCCGCATGCCGCAGTCGCGCACGACGAGCACCGGGCTGCCGGCCGACGCGCCCTGCGGCGGCACCCGGCCCACCTCGTGCAACGTGACGCACTGCTGGCCGCCGCCGGCCGCCTGCGCGAGCGCCGACCACACCTGCCCGCGGCCTGTCTCGACCGCCACCCGCGCCCCCGTCGCCGCCGCGCGCAGCGCCAGCACCTGGGCCGTCCACAGGCCGCCGATCAGCGTCACCTCGTACGGCGTGGACCGGTTGACGCCCAGCACGGCCGGCCGGCCCTCGGCGTCCACGCCGATGACCACCCCGTCGTCCCCGACGGGCAGCGCCAGGCCGTCCAGTTCCTCCGCGAGCACCGTGTGCCGCTCCCGGCGCGGGCCGACCAGTCCGTAACCCATCCTCATCGCGCGCCTCCCAGCGGCAGCGAAGCCAGCACCCCGGGCAGCTGTTCGCGGTCGAGCCGCACCAGAGCGGTCTTCACGCCGCGGGCCGTGCGCTCCAGCTCGCGCCGCGCGGCGACCAGTTCCTCGTCGCTGCGCCCGGTGATCCGGACGTGGCCGGTCACGGTCACCCCGTGCCGGTCCGCCGGGGCCAGGGTCAGGCTGAAATTGGTGGCCAGGGCCGGCAGCGACGTCAGCAGCGCCACGAAGTGCGGCAGCGGGGCCGCGCCGCCGCCCAACTGCGGCCAGCGCGCGATCCAGTACGTCGTGTGCCGGCGGTCGTCGCAGCGCCAGGTCCGCGGCGTCTCCTCCGTACGGCGCCCGGGCGAGCCCGAACGGCCCGACGCGCGGCCCGCCTGGGTGATGGCCATCGGGTTGGCGCACGAGGACGTCGCCAGCGCGGCCGTCAGCTCCTGCTCGGTCAGCACGGTCGCCCGGAACCCGGCCCCGGCGAGCCGGCTGGCCAGCTGGTCCGCCGCGCGCACCACGCACCGCTGCGCGCCTTCGAGCCCGCCGCCGCGCGCGGCGACCGCCTCCGGGCACAGTTCGGGGTCGAGCTTGAGGGCGATCCACGTCAGCCGTACCGCCGGCGTGCCGGTACTGGCCTGCAGCGGGGCGTAGTTGCGGGTGGCCATCGACTGGGCCGGCAGGTGCGGCGCCGGGGCGGGCTGCGTGTGCTGGACCAACTGGGCCGACTCCAGCCGGATGCCGTCGACCTCCAGCACGTCGCGGACCAGGCCCAGCGGCAGCGGCCGGGCGGCCCGGTCCTCGCGCAGCGCGGTCGCGTCGGAGTCCACCTGCACCAGCACCGTCAGGAACGTCCCGTCCCCGATCATGCCCACGGGCCGCCGGTCGCGATCGCTGAACGTGTACGTCCGCAGCGCCGGATCGGCCTCCACCACCGGCGCCAGCCCCGGCTCGGTCCCCGGCGGCACCACGAGCGAGGCGGCCCGCCGCCGCCGGGCCCGCAGCGCCAGCGCGGAGCCGATCCACTCGGGCAGGGACCGCTGGTGGCGGCGTACGACGGCCAGCACGACGAGGACGGCGGCCACCACGCCCGCGGGCACCAGCAGCAGCATGTCCAGCACCCAGGCCACCAGCAGCAGGGCCGCGGCCACCTGGAGCAGCACGAGTTGTTGCAGTCGGAACGGACCGAAGCGGCCCGGGCTCGACCTGGGATGCGGCGTCACCCCGCCCTGCGGCGGTGCGGCCGCCGCCGTACGGCGGCGCGTCGCGGTGGCCATCACTGGTGCAGTTCCCCTTCCCGGGTCCGGACCCCGAACGTCCCGGCGGCGCACGGCACATCGCCGCGACCCGCCTGAACCTCCCCAATCCACCCGAACAAGCCCTGATTACCCCGGTACGGAAGGCAGTGAGCGGCTGCCTCACCCTACCCGCCCCATGGGCACCGTCCGTCAACAGGCATAGTAGGTGGCCGGTCCGACGATCCAGGCCCGGGGACCGTACTCACCGACCGGGCCGTGCGGGGAGAAACAGGCGGTCATGGCATCACGACGTGATGAGCTCAACGCGTACACCTTTGCGAAGCGGCGTACGGTGGCAGCGTTCCTCCAGCCGTCCGCCACCGGCACCGAGGAGGGCGCCCCGCGCCCGCTGCGCGCGGTCGTGCCGAGCATGGTCACCGGTGCCGTGATCCTGGCGGCGTTCGGCGGTTGGGGCATGCTCAAGCCCACCGCCCCCAAGGGCTGGGACGAGCCCGGCGCCCACGTCATCGTCGGCAAGCGCTCCACCACCCGCTACGTCGTGCTGACGACGAAGGTCAACGGCAAGGACCAGAAGCGCCTGCACCCCGTGCTCAACCTGGCCTCCGCCCGGCTGCTGCTGGACCCGCAGAAGTACAAGGTCGTCACCGTCGACGACACCGTCCTCGACAGCGGCAAGCTGCCCCGGGGCCCCATCATCGGCATCCAGTACGCCCCCGACCGGCTGCCCTCGGACAAGGACGCCGGCACCGCCAAGCGCTGGGCCGTCTGCCAGAAGCCCGGCGGCAACGGCCAGAGCGTGCAGACCGCGACCTTCGTCCTGGCCTCCCGCGAGGCGGGCCTGATGGACGACCAGCGCAAGCTGGCCGACGGCCAGGTGCTGTACGTGCAGAGCACCGGCGAGGCCAAGGACCGCTACCTGGTGGACGCCGTCGGCACCAAGTACAAGTTCCCCGAGGGCCCCGCGGGCTCGGCCGCCGCCCAGGACGCGCAGAAGCTCACCAACGCCCTGGTCGGCAGCGGCACCCCGCAGCCCGTCTCCGACCAGTGGCTGGCCACCCTGCGCGACGGCGAGCCGCTCGGCTTCCCGCAGCTGCCCGGCTCCGTCGGCGCGGACGCCAAGGTCCCGGGCCTGGTCACCGCCGAGAACAAGGTCGGCATGGTGCTGCGCGCCCAGACCGGCTCCGGCCCGCAGCACTACGTGGTGCTGCCCGGGAAGGTCGCCCCCGTCTCGGACTTCACGGCGTGGCTGCTCATCAACGCCCCCGCCACCGACACCCTGAACATGAAGGGCAAGCCGCGCGAGGTGGACCTGCAGTCCCTCGTGCCGGACGCGACCCCCTTCAAGGGCGAGGCGCGCTGGCCGCTGAAGAAGTCCACGCAGATCAACCACACCGCCGCCCCCGGCACGGCGGCCCCCGCCGGCGGCCAGGGCGGCACCGACCGCGACACGGTCTGCAACGTGCTGCGCTCGGTGGACGGCTCGGGCAACCCGACGATGAGCACCTGGGCCGGCTCCGGCTTCCCCGTCGACATCACGGCCACCGGCTCCAGCTCGTACGTCACGCCCGGCTCCGGCCTGCTCTACACCCAGGTCCAGGGCAAGCAGGGCACCGCCGGCGGCACCCTGTTCCTGGTCACCGACACCGGTCTGCGCTACGCCGTCCAGGCCAACGGCGACTCCGACGCGGAACGCTCGGGCATCGGCGCGGCCGACCCCAAGAAGGACAGCTCCGACGGCCGGCCGGAGGCCAGCCAGGCCCAGCTGCGGCTGGGCTACGGCACCGTGGTGCCCTCGCTCGTGCCCATCGCCTGGTCGGAGTTCCTCTCCAAGGGCCCGCGCCTGGACACCAACGCCGCGCGTCAGCCGCAGGGTTCGTGAGGCCGCCGATGCCGAAGACACCCCGCACCGCCGCACGCCGCACCGCCGCACGCCGCAGCGCCGCAC
>NZ_JAJAUY010000237.1 GCF_020532625.1 Streptomyces antimicrobicus
GGACCAAGGGCCGCCCGGGACCCCGTACGACGGGCGCGGGTCGGCGACCGGGGCGGCCGGACCCGCGGCTGATGCGGCAGCGGCTGATCGTGTTCGTGGTGGTCACACTGCTCGTGGCCTTCGGCATCGCGGTGGCCCAGCGGCTCTGAGCCGCGCCGTCAGCGGCCCGGGCCGGCCACCGCGTAGAAGGCGACGGCGGCCGCCGCGCCGACGTTGAGCGAGTCCACGCCGTGCGCCATGGGGATCCGCACCCACTCGTCGGCGGCCACCAGGGCCTGCGTGGAGAGGCCGTCGCCCTCGGCGCCCAGCATCAGGGCGACCCGTTCGAGGTTCTGCGGAGCCGCCACGTCGATCGGGGAGGCCTTCTCGTGCGGCGTGAGGGCCAGCAGCTTGAACCCGGCCTCGCGGACGGTGTCCAGGCCCTTGGGCCAGGACTCCAGCCGGGCGTAGGGCACGGAGAAGACCGCACCCATGGAGACCTTCACCGAACGCCGGTAGAGCGGGTCCGCGCAGTCCGGCGACAGCAGCACCGCGTCCATGCCGAGGGCGGCGGCGCTGCGGAAGATCGCACCGATGTTGGTGTGGTCGTTCACCGACTCCATGACCACCACCCGGCGGGCCGTGGACAGCAGTTCCTCGGCCGAGGGCAGCGGCTTGCGCTGCATCGAGGCGAGGGCGCCGCGGTGCACGTGGTAGCCGGTGACCCGCTCGGCGAGCTCGGGGCTGACGGCGTACACCGGGGCCGGGAGCTCGTCGATGACGTCCCGCATGACGTCGACCCACTTCGCGGACAGCAGCATCGAGCGCATCTCGTAGCCGGCGCTCTTCGCCCGTCTGATGACCTTCTCGCCCTCGGCGATGAACAGTCCCTCGGCGGGCTCGCGCCGGCGCCGCAGTTCGACGTCGGTCAGGCCCGTGTAGTCGCGCAGGCGCGGGTCGTCGGGATCCTCGACGGTGATGAGATCAGCCACAGGGTGATACTGCCTTGTCCTGGATGCGGTGCCAACGGCTCGGTCAGCCGGTGGCGTGGACCTTCACGACGTCACCGATGACGATGACGGCGGGCGGCCGGACCTCTTCGGCGCGGACGGTCTCGCCGACCGTCGCGAGGGTGGCGTCCACCCGGCGCTGAGCGGCGGTGGTGCCCTCCTGGACGACCGCGACCGGGGTGTCGGCGGGTCGTCCGTGGCGCACGAGGGCCTCGGCGATGACCCCGATCTTGTCCACGCCCATGAGCACGACCAGGGTGCCCTTGAGCTTGGCGAGCGACTCCCAGTCGACCAGGGAGCGCGGGTCCTCGGGGGCGACGTGCCCGCTGACGACGGTGAACTCGTGGGCCACCCCGCGGTGGGTGACCGGGATGCCGGCCGCGCTCGGCACGGAGATGGAGCTGGAGATGCCGGGCACCACGGTGCAGGGGATGCCGGCCTCGGCCAGCGCCTGGAGCTCCTCCATGCCGCGGCCGAAGACGTACGGGTCGCCGCCCTTGAGCCGGACGACGGCCTTGCCGGCCTTGGCGTGCTCGATGAGGGCGTTGTTGATGGCTTCCTGCGCCATGAAGCGGCCGTACGGGATCTTGGCGGCGTCGATGACCTCGACGTGCGGGGGCAGTTCGTCCAGGAGGTCGCGGGGGCCGAGCCGGTCGGCGATGACGACGTCGGCCTGGGCGAGCAGGCGGCGGCCGCGGACGGTGATCAGGTCGGGGTCACCGGGACCGCCGCCGACCAGGGCCACGCCGGGGGCGTGCGGGCGGCGCTGGGCGGGCGCGTCGAGGGAGCCCTCGCGCAGGCCCTCCACGATGGCGTCCCGGACGGCGGCCGACCGGCGCGGGTCGTTGCCGGTGAGCACGGCCACGGTGACGCCCTCGCTGCGGCCGGTGGCCGGGGTCCAGGCGGTGGCGGCGGAGGCGTCGTCGGCGCGGACGGCCCAGACGCGGTTGCGCTCGGCCTCGGCGGAGACCAGGTCGTTCACGTCGCGGTTCTGCGTGGCGATGAGGACGTACCAGGCCTCGGCGAGGTCGCCCTCCTGGTAGCGGCGGCGCTCCCAGCGGATCTCACCGGTCTCGGCCATGGCGTCCACGGACGGGGTGGCCGAGGGCGAGATGAGCACCACGTCGGCCCCGGCCGCGACGAGCGCGGGCAGCCGGCGCTGGGCCACCTGGCCGCCGCCGACGACGACGACGCGGCGGCCGGCCAGACGGAGTCCTACGGGGTACGCGGGGTGTTCGGCCATGACGGTGCGGCTCCTGTGGCGGCGAAGGGGGCTCTGGCCGCTGCGGCGCTGGAGCGGCGGGTTGACGTGCGGTTATCACCGCCCAACACCATACGGCCCCGAGGTCTGCGAGCCGTGCCCCGGCCCTGGGTTTCGCCGGTCGCCGCCCCGCGCCCCCGCGCCCGGGGAGCGCGGCTCGGGGCGCGTGACGGTCCGGGCCCGGGGCGTGCGAGGGCGACCCGGGGGGCGGAGCCGGGGTGCGGAGCCCGGGCCGCCGGGCGGGGCAGAGCCCGGGGGGCGGAGGCCGGGGTGTGCGAGGGCGAGGGGGGCGGGGAAGGGCGACGGGGGCGGGGAAGGGCGACGCGCAGCGGCGCCGCCCCCGCGCCCCGGTCACTTCTCCGTGACGCCCGCCGAGTCGAACGTGGCGACCTCGTGCATGGCGCGGGCCGCGCTCTGCACCAGCGGGAGGGCCAGCAGGGCACCCGTGCCCTCGCCGAGGCGGAGGTCCAGGTCGACCAGCGGGCGCAGGCCCAGCTTGGTCAGGGCCGCCACATGGCCCGGCTCCGCGCTGCGGTGGCCGGCGATGCACGCCGAGAGGGACTCCGGGGCGATGGCCCGGGCGACCAGGGCGGCCGCGCCGGCGCTGACGCCGTCCAGGATCACCGGCGTACGCAGCGACGCGCCGCCGAGCACCAGGCCGACCATCGCCGCGTGCTCCAGGCCGCCGACGGCCGCCAGGACGCCGATCGGGTCGGACGGGTCGGGCTGGTGGAGCTCCAGGGCCCGGCGGACGACGTCCACCTTGCGGGCGTGCGTCTCGTCGTTGATGCCGGTGCCGCGGCCGGTGACCTCCGTCGGGTCGGCCCCCGTGAAGACGGCGATCAGCGCCGCCGACACCGTGGTGTTGGCGATGCCCATCTCACCGGTCAGCAGGGCCTTGTTGCCGGCCGCGACCAGGTCGCGGGCGGTCTCGATGCCGACCTCGATCGCCGCGACCGCCTCCTCCCGGGTCATGGCCGGGCCGGTGGTCATGTCGGCCGTGCCCGGGCGGACCTTGCGCGGCAGCAGCCCGGGGGTGGCGGGCAGGTCGCCGGCCACGCCCACGTCGATCACGCAGACCTCGGCGCCGACCTGGTTGGCGAAGGCGTTGCAGACGGCCCCGCCGCCCAGGAAGTTGGCGACCATCTGGGAGGTGACCTCCTGCGGCCACGGGGTGACGCCCTGGGCGTGCACGCCGTGGTCGCCGGCGAAGATCGCGACGGCGGCCGGCTCCGGGACCGGCGGCGGGCAGACCCGGGACAGGCCCGCCAGCTGCGCGGAGATGATCTCCAGCATGCCCAGCGCCCCGGCCGGCTTGGTCATCCGCTTCTGCCGCTCCCACGCCTCGCCGAGCGCCTTCGCGTCCAGCGGGCGGATGCTCGCGACCGTCTCGCCGAGCAGGTCGTGCGGCTCCTCGCCGGGCAGGGCGCGGCGGCCGTACGTCTCCTCGTGCACCACCCACGACAGCGGGCGGCGCTTGGACCAGCCGGCCTGCATCAGCTCGGGCTCGTCGGGGAACTCGTCGACGTAGCCCACGCACAGGTACGCCACGACCTCCAGGTGCTCGGGCAGGCCGAGGGCGCGGACCATCTCGCGCTCGTCGAAGAAGCTGACCCAGCCGACGCCGAGGCCTTCGGCGCGGGCGGCGAGCCAGAGGTTCTCGACCGCGAGGGCGGAGGAGTACGGGGCCATCTGCGGCTGGGTGTGGCGGCCCAGGGTGTGCCGGCCGCCCCGGGTCGGGTCGGCGGTGACCACGATGTTCACCGGCGTGTCGAGGATGGCCTCGATCTTGAGTTCCTTGAACTGCTTCGCCCGGCCCTTGGGCAGCGACGTGGCGTAGGCCTCGCGCTGGCGCTGGGCGAGCTCGTGCATCGTCCGCCGGGTCTCGGCGGAGCGGATGACGACGAAGTCCCAGGGCTGGGAGTGGCCCACGCTGGGCGCGGTGTGCGCGGCTTCGAGGACGCGGAGCAGCACCTCGTGCGGGATCGGGTCGGTGCGGAAGCCGTTGCGGATGTCGCGGCGTTCGCGCATGACGCGCAGGATCGCCTCGCGCTCGGCGTCGGCGTAACCCGGGGCGGGCTCGCCCGGGGAGCGCTGCTCGGCCGGGGCGGACCCGGCGACGGTCGCGGCCGGGGTCAGGAACTCGGGGCCTTCCGGCTGCTCGGGCTCGGCGGGCTGCTGGGGGGCGTCGGCCTGCTCGGGCCGGTCCGGGTGCGCGACCTGCGCGGGGTCGGCCGGAAGCTCGGCCTGCTCGGGCGCGGCG
>NZ_JAJAUY010000238.1 GCF_020532625.1 Streptomyces antimicrobicus
CCCCGGCACCCGGATGCCGCGCTGGCTGCCCCGGGCCGTGGTGATGGCGCTCGCCCTCTACGCCTGCTTCCAGCTCGGCACCTGGGCCTTCCACCAGCTGATCGGGCTGCTGGTCAACCTGCTGATCGCGTTCTTCCTGGCCCTCGCGATCGAGCCCGCCGTCGCCAGGATGGCGGCCCGCGGGATGCGCCGCGGGCTCGCCACCTTCCTGGTCTTCCTCGCGGTGGTCACCGGCGCCGTCGGATTCGTCGTGCTGCTCGGTTCGATGCTCGCCGGCCAGATCATCGACATGATCGCCGACTTCCCCCGCTACCTCGACGACGTCATCGACTCGATCAACTCGACGTTCCACACCGAGCTGTCCCGGCTGGCCGTCCAGGACAGCCTGCTGCACTCCGACTGGCTGCAGAAGTACGTCCAGAACAGCGCCTCGGGCGTGCTCGACGTGTCCGCGACCGTCCTCGGCGGGCTGTTCAAGCTGCTGACGATCACGCTGTTCGCCTTCTACTTCGCAGCCGACGGGCCGCGGCTGCGCCGCGCGCTGTGCTCCGTGCTGCCGCCCGCCAAGCAGGCCGAGGTGCTGCGGGCCTGGGAGATCGCCGTCGCCAAGACCGGCGGCTACCTCTACTCGCGGGGGCTGATGGCGCTGGTCTCCGGTGTCGCGCACTACGTGCTGTTCGCGGTGCTGGACGTGGCGTACGCGCCCGCGCTCGCCGTGTGGGTGGGGCTGGTCTCCCAGTTCATCCCCACCATCGGCACCTACCTCGCGGGCGCGCTGCCGATGCTGATCGCCTTCACCTCCCATCCCTGGTACGCGCTGTACGTCCTCGGATTCGTGGTGGTCTACCAGCAGTTCGAGAACTACGTGCTGCAGCCGAAGCTGACCGCGCGGACCGTGGACATCCACCCCGCGGTGGCCTTCGGATCGGTCATCGCGGGGACCGCGCTGCTGGGCGCGGTCGGGGCGCTGATCGCCATTCCGGCCGTCGCCACGCTGCAGGCCTTCCTCGGCGCGTACGTCAAGCGTTACGAAGTGGCGGAGGAGCCTACGGCTGGGCGGGCGGCTCGCCCTGCGTGGCGCCGTGCTTGGCGAGCACGGCGTCCAGAAGGGCGCTGATCTCGCCCTCGACGACGGCCTTGTCGACGCCGAGGTCGCGGCTGAGCACGCCGTCGCCGTCCTCCAGTTCGAGCAGGCCGAGCAGGATGTGCTCGGTGCCGATGAAGTTGTGGCCCAGCCGCAGGGCCTCACGGAAGGTCAGTTCGAGCGCCTTCTTGGCGCCGGCGTCGAACGGGACCAGGTCGGGCACCGGCTCCCCGGACGGCTCCGGCAGCAGTGCCGTGGCCGCCGGGCGTACGGCGTCCAGGTCGGTGCCCGTCTTCTTCAGGGCGGCGGCCCACAGGCCCTCGGGCTCGGCGAGCAGGCCGAGGACCAGGTGCTCGGGCCGGATCTCGGTGTGGCCGGCGCGGCGGGCCTCGCCCTGCGCGGTCACGACCACGTTGCGGGCGCGCGGGGTGAACCGGGAGAAGCCCTGGCTCATGTCGAGATCGCCGTCGTCGCCCTTGGCGACGAAGCGCTTCTGGGCGGCCTGGCGGGTGACGCCCATGCTCTTGCCGATGTCGGTCCAGGAGGCGCCGGAGCGGCGGGCCTGGTCGACGAAGTGCCCGATGAGGTGGTCGGCGACGTCGCCGAGGTGCTCGGCGACGACGACGGCCCCACTGAGCTGCTCGAGCGCGTCTGCGTGGGACTTCTTGATCGCCTCGATGAGGTCGTCGAGACGCACCGGATTGGTCATGCGGAGCGGTTCCGCCGAAGGGTTCGTCATGAGTGCAACCCTAGGTTGACAGTGTAGGAGTGTCAACCCTGGGTTGTCACTGCGCTTGCGGAGGGCGCGGGGGAGGGGCGACCGTGGACGTGCCCGAGATGTTCCTCGAAGTGAGTGATGTTCGGAGGTGCATTCCTATGCGCCGCAGAATTGCCGCAACCGTTCTCGCGGCCGCCGCCGGTGTCGGCATCGGCCTGCTGCCCGTCGGCAACGCGCTCGCCGCATCCCCGGCGGCCGTCGCGGGTGGCGGCGGGCACGGCGGATGGTGCTCGGACGACTGGCGGGGCAGTGCCCGCTGGAACGACTGCTGCGATCCGCGCCGGGACTGGCGCCCCGACTGGTGCTGGGACGACGTCTCCGGTGCGGGCTGGGGCCGCGGGGGCGACGGCTGGGGCGGTGACGGCCGGCACCACCACGACCACTGGAACGGCCACTGGAACAACGGCTGGGGCCGCGGCGGCGACGGCTGGGGCCACGGCGGCTGGGGCCACGACGGCGGCTGGGACAACAGCTGGCGCGACAACGGCTGGAACGGCGGAGGCGGCTGGGGCTGAGCCGGCGCAAGCCGGGGGAAGGTCGAAGGATCAGGGCCACCGAGGGCCGTCGTCCTGCCTGCCGGGCGGGTCGGCGGCCCTCCCGCGTGGTGCGCTTGACATGAAAATCGAACATCCATTCTCATGGCTTTTCCACAGCCGAACCGGGCGTGGAGGCGCGTTGTCAGTGGCACGCGTTAGCGTCTTTGGCGTGAAGCGATCGACTCAAGCAAACCGGGTGGAACCCATGGCAGGCACCGACCGCGAGAAGGCGCTCGACGCCGCGCTCGCACAGATTGAACGACAATTCGGCAAGGGCGCCGTCATGCGCCTGGGCGACCGGCCGAACGAGCCCATCGAGGTCATCCCCACCGGGTCGACCGCTCTGGACATCGCCCTGGGCGTCGGCGGCCTGCCGCGCGGCCGGGTCGTCGAGATCTACGGCCCGGAGTCCTCCGGCAAGACGACCCTGACCCTGCACGCCGTGGCCAACGCGCAGCGCGCCGGCGGCACCGTCGCCTTCGTGGACGCCGAGCACGCGCTCGACCCCGAGTACGCCCGCGCCCTCGGCGTGGACACCGACAACCTCATCCTGTCCCAGCCGGACACCGGTGAGCAGGCGCTGGAGATCGTGGACATGCTGGTCCGCTCCGGTGCCCTCGACCTCATCGTGATCGACTCCGTCGCCGCCCTGGTGCCGCGCGCGGAGATCGAGGGCGAGATGGGCGACTCCCACGTGGGTCTCCAGGCCCGTCTGATGAGCCAGGCCCTCCGCAAGATCACCAGCGCGCTGAACCAGTCGAAGACCACCGCGATCTTCATCAACCAGCTCCGCGAGAAGATCGGTGTGATGTTCGGCTCGCCGGAGACCACGACCGGTGGCCGCGCGCTGAAGTTCTACGCCTCGGTCCGGATCGACATCCGCCGCATCGAGACCCTCAAGGACGGCACCGAGGCCGTCGGTAACCGCACCCGCTGCAAGGTCGTCAAGAACAAGGTCGCCCCGCCGTTCAAGCAGGCCGAGTTCGACATCCTCTACGGCCAGGGCATCAGCCGCGAGGGCGGCCTGATCGACATGGGCGTGGAGCACGGCTTCGTGCGCAAGGCCGGCGCCTGGTACACGTACGAGGGCGACCAGCTCGGCCAGGGCAAGGAGAACGCGCGCAACTTCCTCAAGGACAACCCCGACCTCGCCAACGAGATCGAGCGGAAGATCAAGGAGAAGCTGGGCGTCGGGGTCCGCAAGGACGCCAAGGCCAAGGACGCCCAGGGCACCGAGGCCGGCGCGGACGCGGCCGCCCCCGCCGAGGACGCGGCCAAGACCGTGCCCGCCCCCGCCTCGAAGGCCAAGGCCGCCGCTGCCAAGACGGCCGCGACCAAGAGCTAACCGGTGCGGGAGTACGACGGGGGCGGTGGCTCGGGCTCGTCGAGGGCCGAGCGCGAGCTGCCGCCCCAGAGTCCCGAGGAGCAGGCGCGGGCGATCTGCCTGCGCCTGCTCACCGGGACCCCGCGCACCCGGCGGCAGCTCGCGGACGCGCTGGCCAAGCGGGGCATCCCCGAGGAGGTGTCGGACGAGGTCCTCTCCCGCTTCGAGGAGGTGGGCCTGATCGACGACGCCGCCTTCGCCGGTGCCTGGGTCGAGTCCCGCCACCACGGCCGGGGCCTGGCCCGCCGGGCGCTCGCCCGCGAGCTGCGCACCAAGGGCGTGGATTCCGCCCTGGTCGACGAGGCGCTCGGCCGGCTGGACTCCGAGCAGGAGGAGGAGACCGCCCGGGAGCTGGTGGCCCGCAAACTGCGCTCCACACGGGGGTTGGAGCGCGACAGACGGATCCGGCGCCTCGCCGGGATGCTGGCCCGCAAGGGCTACCCGGAGGGCATGGCCCTGCGGGTGGTCCGCCAGGCCCTGGAGTCCGAGGGCGAGGACACCGAGGACCTGGGCTTCGGCACGGACTGACTGACCGACCGGGCCGCGCCCCGGCGGGCGCGGAGCGCTCGTGCACGGAGCTTCGTGCACGGAGCGCTCGGGCGCGGGGCCTTC
>NZ_JAJAUY010000239.1 GCF_020532625.1 Streptomyces antimicrobicus
GGCGGCACTCTAACCGCGGGCCACCGCCGTGATCACCAGGGTTTCCGTGGCCGGCGCGGGCTTCGGCTCCGGCCCGGCCTCGGGCTTCGGGGCCGGCGGCGCGTGGTGCGGGGCCGGAGGCGGCGCCGGGTGGTCGTCGCACTCCTCCTCCGCGCCGCCGTAGCCGCCCCGGCCGTGCTCCTCGTGCGCCGGGGGCCGCTGGGCGTGCCGCGGCTGGTGCGGGACGTGCCGGCGGATCTCCTCGGCGCCGTCCGCGGGACGCGGCTTGGCGTGCCGGGGCTCGTACTGCCGCTCCTCCAGGTAGTGCTGGAAGGCCTCGGCGTGCTCCGGGCTCAGGTAGCGCGCGTAGTCGGGGCTGCGGTCCCGGTCCGGGCCACCGTCGTGGCCCGAGTCGTGGCCGGAGTGGGTGGAGTGGGCCGAGTCGTGGCCGGAGCTGTTGACGCAGGTGTTGCCGAAGGCCGGGTTGAGGCCGGCGCCGCCGTCGACGCTGTTGCCGCACACGTTGGGCGAGAGGGTGATCGGTACCGAGACGCTGTTGCCCGCCAGCACACCCGGTGAGTGCGAGGCTTCGGCCGCGCCACCCGAATACGCGTAGGCCGCGCCGCCCGCGATCGACAGCAGGCTGGAAGCCGCCGCGGCCGTGAGCACCCCCTTGCCCAGTACCTGTCGGCTCAGTACCTGTCGCATGGGTCCTTCCCTGTCTACCGGCCCGGTGGCCGGTGCTGAATCGAAGGTGGCCTCGGAGCGCACCGCCGTGCACTCCGAGGCCACCCCGAGGAGGTTTGCCCTTGCGGGCACAGACGCTTCGTCAGGCGCTGGTCAGTTGTTGACGCAGGTGTTGCCGAAGGCCGGGTTCAGGAGCGCGATGACGTTGACGGTGTTGCCGCAGACGTTCACCGGGACGTGGACCGGCACCTGGACGAGGTTGCCCGAGAGCACGCCGGGGGAGTCCTTCGTGGCGCCGCTCGCGTCCGCGTCGGCCATGGCGGGGGAAGCGGCACCGGCGGCCATCAGAACGCCGGCGGCGAGCACCACTGCCTTCTTGTACGTCATTTTTCCCTAGATCCTTCCCGCAGTGGCGTATCCACTGCAGAAATAACAACGAGCGGTCGGTGGAAAAGAAACTCCCCGTATTTGCCGGGGAGCGGGCCGCAGCCGGAGTAATTCACTCCGGTCCTGGCCGGCCCGGGATTTGCGGGAATTCCCGGAAAGGGGGCGGGTGGGCCCCCGACGCGCGGCGAGGCCGCCGCGACCAGAAGGTGCGACGGCCTCGCGGGTGCGGTGCGGGACTCAGCTGCCGCTGGACACGTTGCCCGAGAGGATCGGGATGTTGTCCAGGATGTGCGACAGCGGCTCGTCGCCCTTGGCCTGCGTCGAGTTCTCGGTGCACTGCTGGTTCATCGGGTTCGACAGGATCGGGATGTCCTGGACGCCGACGTTGACCAGCGCGAGGATCGACTGGGCGTTGACCTTCGCCGGCAGCGCGACACAGGGCTTGTTCAGGGAGCCCTGGATCAGGGCCATCTGCGGGCTCATGGCGCCGTACGTGGCCTGGTTGCCGTAGATCTGCGCGGCGCCGTTGCCGTTCACGGTGTTGATGCCGTTGTCGTTGCCGATGGCCATCGCCTGGGTCGAGCCCACACCCACGACGGTCGCGGCGACGGCCGCCGACGCCATCATCTTCTTGATCACTGTGGTCCCTTTTCTGAAGGATTGCCCGGTACGGGGAGCAGACGGATCAACGGGGGCGACCCGCCGGGGGTTGCGCGATGTCACCCGGATGCCGGGTTCCGGCGGGGCCGGGTTGACGGACGGCGCACCCGCTCAACGAGGTGCCGCCCGCTCGGGTGCGGGCTTTCGCCCAAAAGGCCGTACGAGCGAGTCCGACGTGATTTCCAGCTCGATTTCTGACAAAGTGCACTCCTGTTTTGTCGCCTTGATCGAAAATGGAGACAGGGTCACATGGGTTCCACCCGCAGAATCCTCGGTGCGCTCGTCCCCCTGCTGTCCTGCCTCGTCCTTTCCGCAAACGTTCCTGCAGCCGGGGCCGCCGCTCCGGCCCCCAAGGAATTGCCCAGGATCCCGTTCACGCAGCGTTATCAGGCCGTGCAGCACGGCGGTCTGGTGCGCGCCTCCAACTCGGGCATCAGCTGCCGCCGCGAGCAGTCGCCGGAGGTCGAGCGCTGCGGGGAGGTCAGGCGCGGGGCCGCCGGGGTCAACAGCGACTACGAGATGTTCTACAGCGAGGTCGACAAGGACCCCGACACCTACAACTCCACCCGCGCCGAGCTGAAGGTCCCCGCGGGCGCGAAGATCTCGTACGCCCGGCTGTACTGGGGCGGCAACCTCCGGGTCGGGGAGCAGAAACCGCCCGAGGACAACGGCCGGGTGCTGGTCGCCGAGCCCGGCGGCGCCTACTCGGAGGTGCTGGCCGACACCCGGATCGGGCACCGCACGGACGACGGGGCCGACGCCTACCAGGCGTCCGCCGACGTCACCCCGCTGGTCCGCCGCGGCGGCGCGGGGATGTGGACGGTCGCGCAGCTCAACATCGCCATGGGCCACTCCGCGGTGGGCGCCTGGGGCGGCTGGACGCTGGTGGTCGCCTACGAGCACCCGGACGAGCCGCTGCGCCGGCTCGCGCTGTGGGACGGCTTCGAGGCGGTCTGGGCGGGGGCGGGCCAGGAGGCGGCGGCGACCGTGGACCTGGAGGGGCTGGACGTGCCCGCGGGCGGCGCCGGCAAGGCCGGCGTGGTCGCGTACGACGGGGACCGCGGCACCCTCGGGGACTCACTCACGGTGACCGCCGACAGCGGCCGCCGGGTCCAGATGAGCGACCCGGAAAACCCGTTCAATGATGTGATGAATTCTACTATCACAGAATTCGGACGCACGGCTTTCCGGCGCCAGCCCGAACACATGAACAATCTCGGATACGACGCGGACGTCTTCGATCTGAGCCCCGCCCTCTCCGGCGGCGCCCGAAGCCTTTCCTTCCGGTTCGCGGGCGAGAACCAGGGCCAGTTCCTCGGCGTGCTCTTCGTGCAGACAGACACGCGTCGCTGAAACGTACGAAAGACGACTCCACGTGCCGTCAGAACCTGTGACCGTCCTCCATCTCGTCCAGCCCGTGGAAGGCGGTGTCGCCCGGGTCGTCACCGATCTGGTCCGCGCCCAGTCGGCCGCGGGCCTGCGCCCCGTCGTCGGCTGCCCGCCGGGCGGGCAACTCGCCGAGGCCGCCCGCGCCGCGGGCGCCGAGGTGCACACCTGGCGCGCCGCCCGGTCGCCGGGCCCCGGCGTCGCGGTCGAGGCGGGTGCCGCCGCCCGGCTGCTGCGCAAGGTCCGCCCGGCGCTGCTGCACGCCCACAGCGCCAAGGCGGGCCTGGCCGGACGGCTCGCCGCCCGCGGCGCCCTGCCCACCGTCTTCCAGCCGCACGCCTGGTCCTTCGACGCGGTCGGCGGCACCACCGGCGCGCTGGCCCTCAGGTGGGAGCGGTTCGCCGTGCGTTGGGCCGATCGTGTGCTCTGCGTCAGCGAGGCCGAACGGCTCGCGGGCGAGACCGCCGGGGTGCACGCCCGCTGGGCGGTGATCCGCAACGGCGTCGACCTCGGCCACTTCCGGCCCGTCGACCCCGACCCCGTCCAGGACAAGGCCCTGGCCCGCGCCGGACTGCCGCTGCCCACCGCCTTCCGGGGGGACGGGCCGCTCGTGGTGTGCGTGGGCCGGCTGTGCCAGCAGAAGGGGCAGGACCTGCTGCTGCGCGCCTGGCCGGAGCTGCTGGCCACGGTCCCGGGGGCGCGGCTCGCCCTGGTCGGGGACGGCCCCGACGCCGAACGGCTGCGCCGGACGGCCCCGTCCGGGGTGCTCTTCGCCGGGGCCGCCGCCGACACCCGACCGTGGCTTCGGGCCGCCGATCTCGTTGTACTGCCGTCGCGGTGGGAAGGCATGGCGCTCGTCCCGCTCGAAGCCATGGCCTGCGGTCGGCCGGTGCTGGTCTCCGACGTCAGCGGGGCCCGCGAGAGCCTGCCGCCCGGCCACGGCCGACTCTGCCTGGTCCCGCCCGAGGACCCGACGGCGCTGGCCAAGGCGCTCGGGCGCCTGCTCGTCGAACCGCGGCTGCTCGCCGAACTCGGGGAGCAGGCCGGGCTGCACGCCCGGACCGGCTTCGACGTGCGGCGGACCACGGACGCGGTCACCGGCCTGTACCACGAACTGCTGGGCAGGCCCCGGCCCTTGAACCAGGAGCGCATCAGCCGATGACGATGGACAGCGCACACGCCCCGCACACCGGGCAGGGCGGCGGCCCACGCGCCGCAGGGCCCGCCGCGGGCGGCCCCGCCTCCCGCACCGCCGTCCGCCGTTCGGTGACCG
>NZ_JAJAUY010000024.1 GCF_020532625.1 Streptomyces antimicrobicus
GAGCAGCCCGACCTGACCGGCATCTACGACCTGGGGCCGCTGAACAAGGTCCTGGCGGCGGCCGGGAAGCCCCCGGTCCCCGACGCCGGTCTCGGCGCCGAGTAACCCCCCGCACGTTCCGTACGTCCCCAGGAGGTGACGATCATGGCCACGACGCTTGCCAAGGCTGCCGAGGGCACCACCGCGGTGGCGGCGGAGCCCGCCGCCCGTATCGAGCACGTCTCGAAGTCCTTCACCGGCCCGGCCGGTACGCAGCTCGTCCTGGACGACATCAGCCTCGATGTCGCGCCCGGCGAGTTCGTCACCCTCCTGGGCGCGTCGGGGTGCGGCAAGTCCACCCTGCTCAACCTGGTCGCGGGCCTCGACGCGCCGTCCGCGGGCTCGATCCGGACCCCGGGCGGCCGCCCGGCCCTGATGTTCCAGGAGCACGCGCTCTTCCCGTGGCTGACCGCGGGCAAGAACATCGAGCTCGCGCTGCGGCTGCGCGGCGTGCCCAAGGCCGAGCGCCGGCCGGAGGCGGAGCGTCTGCTGGAGCTGGTCCGGCTCGGCGGCGCCTACGGCAAGCGGGTGCACGAGCTGTCGGGCGGCATGCGCCAGCGCGTGGCGCTGGCCCGGGCCCTGGCCCAGGCCAGTGACCTGCTGCTGATGGACGAGCCGTTCGCGGCCCTGGACGCCATCACGCGTGACGTCCTGCACGGCGAGCTGACCCGCATCTGGGAGGAGACGAACCTCTCGGTCCTCTTCGTCACCCACAACGTGCGCGAGGCCGTGCGCCTGGCCCAGCGCGTGGTCCTGCTCTCCTCCCGGCCCGGCCGGGTGGCCGAGGAATGGACCGTCGACATCCCGCAGCCGCGCCGGATCGAGGACGCGGCGGTCGCGGAGTTGTCGTTGGAGATCACTGAACATCTGCGTGGGGAGATCCGCCGCCATGGCCAGCACTGACACCGCCCCCCAGGCCAAGGCGGACGACCTCGCCGGTCTGGAGGCCGGCCTCGACGCCCTGGACGCCGTCGAGATCCGCCGTACGCCGGTCCGCGAGGTCCTCGTCAAGAAGGTCCTGCCCCCGGCGCTGGCGGTCACACTGGTCCTCGCCGTGTGGCAGGTCCTGGTCTCGGCAAACATCACCGACCCGACCAAGCTGCCCGCGCCCTCCGCGGTGTGGGACGGCCTGGCCGACCTGTGGCTCAAGGGCACGCTGTTCGACATCATCTGGACCTCGGTCTCGCGCGGCCTGTTCGGCTTCCTGCTGGCGCTGGCCATCGGCACGCCGCTGGGCCTGCTGGTGGCCCGGGTGAAGTTCGTGCGGGCCGCGATCGGCCCGGTCCTGTCGGGGCTCCAGTCGCTGCCGTCGGTGGCGTGGGTGCCGCCGGCCGTGCTCTGGTTCGGCCTGAACGACGCCATGATGTACACGGTGATCCTGCTGGGCGCCGTGCCGTCCATCGCCAACGGCCTGGTGTCGGGCGTGGACCAGGTGCCGCCGCTGTTCCTGCGGGCCGGCCGCACCCTGGGCGCCACCGGTCTGAAGGGCACCTGGTACGTGGTCATGCCGGCCGCGCTGCCCGGCTACCTGGCGGGGCTCAAGCAGGGCTGGGCCTTCTCGTGGCGTTCCCTGATGGCCGCGGAGATCATCGCCTCCTCGCCCGACCTGGGCCTGGGCCTGGGGCAGCTGCTGGAGAACGGCCGCAACAACATCGACCTGCCCGGGGTGTTCCTGGCGATCATCCTGATCCTGGTCGTGGGCATCGCGATCGACCTGCTGGTCTTCAGCCCGGTCGAGCGGTGGGTGCTGCGCAACCGCGGCCTGCTGGCGCAGAGCTGACGGCCGCCGTGCGTGCCCCGTACGTCCACCAGCCCCGGCCCCCGCGGCACACCGGCGCGATCGGGCCGGCCGGCGCGGCCCGGTCCGGCGACGCCGGCGGGCCGGCCCTGCTCGTCATCGCCCACGGCAGCCGCGACCCGCGGCACGCGGCGACCGTGCACGCCCTGACCGGGCGGGTGCGGGCGCTGCGGCCGGGACTCCGGGTGGAGACCGCGTTCCTGGACTTCGACACCCCGTCGGTGTCCCAGGCGCTCGCCTCGCTGTACCTGTCCGGGGTCCGCGAGGTCGTGGCCCTGCCCCTGCTGCTCACCCGCGCCTTCCACGCGAAGGCCGACATACCGGCGGCGCTGGCGGAGGCCACCGCCCGCCTGCCGGAACTCACCGTCCGGATCGCGGACGTACTCGGCCCGTCCCCCCTGCTGACGGCGGCGCTGGAGCGCCGCCTCGCGGAAGCGGGCCTCACCCCGGCGGACCGCGCCACCACCGGTGTGGTGCTCGCGTCCGCCGGGTCCACCGACCCGGAGGCGATCGCAGTGATCGCTGAAATCGCGCGGGAGTGGCGGCACACCGGTTGGTGCGCCGTGCGGCCTGCGTTCGCCTCCGCGGCCCTGCCCCGTACGGAGGACGCCGTACGGGCGCTGCGCGCCGAAGGGGTCCGCCGCGTGGCCGTGGCCCCGTACGTCATCGCACCCGGCCGCCTCCCCGACCGCATCGCCGCGGGCGCGACGGCGGCCGGCGCGGACGTGGTCGCCCCGGTCCTGGGTCCGGCCCCGGAACTGGCGACGCTGCTGCTGGAGCGCTACAGCTGCGCCCTGGCGGCGCCGCGCCCGACGCACCTGCGCCCCCCGGTCCTCTCGGCCTGAAGCCCTCGACGGGCGCGCCGCGGATGCCGTCCGGCTAGTGCGACGCGCTGCGGGCCTCGGCCTCGTCCGCCAGGGCCGTGAGGTCCGCGACGGACATCGAGCCCGGGGGCAGGCCCTCGCGGGCGAAGATGTTCGCGGCGTGCCGCAGGACCTCGTTCACCGGGGTCGGCACCCCGTGCAGCCGGCCCAGCAGGGAGATCTCGCCGTTGAGGTAGTCGGCCTCGATCGAGCCGGTCCCGCGCTGCAGGCTCTGCCACGACGAGCCGCCCCGCACACCCGGCGGCGGCACGGCCTTGCCGTCGCGGGCCTGCGCCTCCTCCTCGGTCGAGGCGTACGCGATGCCGGCCGCCGCGTACGCCGCCTTGGCCTCGCGGATCGCCCGCAGCAGCAGCGCCGCCTTGGCCGGGGCGGGCTCCGGTCCGGTGGTGGCCTGGATGGCGTTGCCGAGGTTGCCCAGCAGCTTGGCGTACTTCCAGCGCATCACGTCCTCGACGACCGGCGCCTCGAACCCGGCCTTCTCCAGGTCCTCGGCGAAGCGCCGCGCGGTCGCGTCGGCGCCGCCCGCGGCCCGGCCGACGTGCAGGATCCCGGTGCGCGGAGCGCACAGCGCCGAGACGCGTCCCGGCTCCAGGAAGTCCGACGGCAGCCACACGCACATCCCGTACACGCGGGCGAAGCGGCGCAGCGCCATGCGCTCGCCCTCGACCCCGTTCTGCGCGCAGAACACCGGCAGCCGCTGCGCGGCCGTGCCGCCGCCGGCGACCTCCGCCCCGCCCCACGCGTCGAGCGCGGCGACGGCGTCCTGGGTCTTGACGCCCAGGAGGAGGACGTCGTCGGGGCGCAGTGCGCCGAGCTCCGACGGGCCGGTGACGACAGGGAGCCGGTGCACCCGGGTGCCCTCGGCCGTGGTGAGGGTCAGGCCCCGTTCGCGGAGGGCCTGCGCGTGGGCGCCCCGCGCGACGAGGACGACGTCCGAACCGGCCTCGGCGAGCCGGCCTCCGATGGTGGCGCCGACCGCGCCCGCGCCGATGATCAGATAACGCATGCCCGCAGCCTACGGCGCCCGGCCCGGCACGGGACGTGACGGGGCCCGGGACGTGACGGCGCCCAGGAGGTGACGGGGCCCAGGACGTGACAGGGCCCAGGACGTGACGGGGCCCGGGAGCAGACCCAGCTCCCGGGCTCCTGAGTGCCACCCAATTGCGCACACCGGCGGCGTTGAAGAGTCGCGGATCACTTTGAGATCGACGTGTTCTACCTTTGAACTACCGCGCCACGGCAGAGGCGCAGAGGGGACTTGAACCCCCATCCGTCGATGACTGTCCACGCTCGGTCGATCCGGTGTTCGGCGGCGAATGCTGAGACTGGAGCGAGAATCTGAGTGTGAGGGCGGGCGGCGGCTCGCCGCCTGCCGGTCAGCTTCAACATCAGTGTCAGCTTGCGCTCTTCGCGCACCCTCCGCTCGCACGGAGGGCGATCATGAGGCTACCGGAACAGGTAGCCGAACACCGCGTCCCCGATCCGCTGGTCGGTGACCTCGACGCCGTTGGCCTCCTCGCGGGCGAACTTGACGGCCTGCTGGAGCTTCTCGACCCGGTCGAGCAGCTCGTTCACGCGGCGGGCGGGCAGCGCGCCGGAGAACTTCACGGTCGTCCAGTACCCGACGGGGACGTCCTCGTAGTACACCTCGACCTGGGCCGGGTGCTTCTCCGTGGCCTCGGCCTTCACATGGTTGCGGGGGACCTTCTTGGTGCGGACGGTGCGCACCGGGTCCGTCTTCCAGCAGTCGGTCGACGGGTCCTGGCTCCAGGACTCCGACGCGTCGAGGACGGGCAGCTTGCGGACGAACGTGTGCAGGTCCGTGAGCTGCTTCTCCAGGAACAGCAGGTACGGCACCGGCACCTGCGGCAGCAGCACGGTGCCGTCCACGACGACGTCGGCGGCGGCGGTCCGGTTGGCCCAGTCCTTGGTCGCGGTCACGTCGAACAGCCGGGTCAGCGTCCCCGCCATGGAGCGCAACACGTCCTCGGCCTTGACCTGGACCCGCGTGGACTCGGGCGGCAGCTGCTCGCCCTCCTCGTCCTTGGGCTGGTACGTCCGGGAGATACCGGCGAGCAGCGCGGTCTTCTGGACGTCGTGGTGGGCCTGGGACAGTTCCTGGAGCGACTTGGACTTGACGCCCTTCTCCACGGCGATGATCTGATTCAACTTCGGCACGCGCCGAACCTAACAACATCGGACAGGTCCGCACATCCGAATTTCGCGGGCGGTGACCGCCGGTCAGGAGGCGGTGAGCTCCACCAGTTTGACCACCGTGTTCCAGTTGCGGGTGGTGGCGTCGAGGCCCTTGAGGAGGGCCGGGCGGGACAGGACCTCGCCGAGCTTGGACCGGCCCAGGCCCTCGGGGGCGTAGAGGTAGATCACCTTGTCGCCGAGGCGGAACTCCTCCGGGAGGAAGGCCGCGCCGTCGATGCCCGCGAAGCGCTCCGGGTCCGGCTGCTGCGACAGGAACGTGGCGTGCAGCTGCTTGCCCTCCAGCTCGGCGGCGGGGAACGGGCAGGCGTCGGCGACGGCGCGCAGGTAGCCGCCGTCGACGACCAGGCACGGCACCCGGAAGCCGAAGTGGGCCTCGACGGCCGCCTCCAGCCGCCGGGCGAGCACCTCGGGGTCCGGGTCGGCGCTGCGGAACACCGCGTTACCGCTCTGCAGGTACGTGCGGACGTCGCCGAGGCCGAGCCCCTCCATGACGGTCCGCAGCTCGGCCATGGGGACCTTCTTGCTGCCGCCGACGTTGATCCCGCGCAGCAGTGCCGCGTACGTCGTCGCGCCGGCCGACCGGGGCCCCGGGGTCGGTCCGGGCGTCGGGGCGGAGGTCGGCTTCGGTGCCCGGTTCGGCTTCGTGTGCGTCATGGGGGCACCGTAGGGCACGGCTACGACAGTTCCGCCTCCACGAGATCGGCGGCCCGCGCCGTGCCCCCCTCGGCCGCCATCTCCTTGCGGATCGCCTCGGCCCGGGCGGCGACCTCCGGGTCGGCGGTCAGCTCCAGGACCGCCGTGCGCAAGGTGGCGGCGTCGGCCTCGGCCATCGGGACGTGGCGGGCCACGCCGAGGGCGGCCAGCACGTCGGCGTTGCCGAACTGGTCGACGGCCTGCGGGACCGCCACCATCGGGGTGGCGGTGGCCAGGCCCTCCTGGCAGCCGCCGGCGCCGGCGTGGGTGATGAAGGCGTCGGCCTGGCGCAGGATGTCCAGCTGCGGCACCCAGCGGTGGACCTCGACGTTGGCGGGCAGGTCCCCGAGCTCGGCCTCGTCGGTGAACCGGCCGATCTGCAGGACCACGTGCCAGTCGGGCAGGTCCCGGAAGGCGTCGGCGCAGGCGCGGTAGAAGGCCGGCTGCTTGGTGAAGGTCGAGCCCAGGGACACCAGCACGACCTTCTTGCCGTGCGCGGCGGCCGGCCGCTCCCAGTGCCCCTGGGCGCTGCGGTCGCCCTGGCAGGCGCCGACGAAGGTGTGCACGGCCGGATCGACCCGGTCGGCGTGGGGCTGGAGGGCGCGCGGGATGAGGACCAGGCTGCGGCGCGGGCGGCCCACGAACCGGTCGGGGTCCTCGTCGATGCCGTTCTCGGCGAGCCAGCCGCGGAAGCGGGCGTAGTACGCCCGGCCGCGCTCGGACGCCCGGAGCGGGGCAAACAGGGGCTCCGCCACCTCCTCCTCGTATCCCTCCCAGGCGACGAGGTTCGGCGAGAGGGAGATCGCCGGCACGCCCCAGCGGCGGGCCAGGACGATCGCCGGGTACGAGGTGATGTCGTGCAGGACGAGGTCCGGCTCGTCCCCGGCGAAGGCGTCGGCGAGCTGCGGCAGCGCCTGGATCGCGTCGTCGAGGAACGGGGAGATCTGGTCGATGAGTTCGGTCCCCCACGCGTCGGGGTCGTCGTCGGTGGGGAGGGTCGAGGTGTACGGGACCGGCGTGGCGCCGGTCTGCGCGACCTTGTCGGCGAAGGCGGGCGGAATGGCGTAGCTGACCCGGTGGCCGCGGGCCACGAGTTCACGGATCACTTCAAGGCTCGGGTTCACGTGGCCGTGGGCGGCGATGGAGAACATGGCGATGTGGGCGGGGCGGCGCGAGGTCGTCGTCATACCGAGAAACTTAGACGAGACGAGACGTCTCGTGCAACTGATATTCGGCGGGAACGGGTGGGAGCAGGGCGGTGCCGGGGGTGCCGGCGGCAAGGTGACACGATGTGAGACTTGGGACGGACGACGGACGACGGACGACGGACGACGGACGACGGACGACGGACGACCGACGACGGACGACCGACGACGGACGACCACGAGCGCGAGCGCGGAGTACGACATGGACGAGGCACGGGCCAGGGAGGTGCTGGCCGCCGCCGGCCTCGCGGACGCGGGCGCGGGCGGCCGCGAGGGGGGCGGGGGCGCGTCGCTGCTGGCGCTCGGCGAGAACGCGGTGTTCGCCACCGGGGACCTGGTGGTGAAGGTGGGCCGGGCCGACCCGGCACTCCTGGAGCGCGCCGAACGCGAACTGGCCGTCTCCGCCTGGCTGGCGGAAGCCGGCGTGCCGGCGGTCCGCGCGGCCGAGGCGGCGCCGCGCCGGGCCCTGGGGCATGCGCTGACCCTGTGGCACCGGCTGCCGGACGCCGTCCGGCCGGCCGGGCCGGAGGACCTGGCGCTGCTGCTGCGCCAGGTGCACGCCCTGCCCGCACCCCCGTTCGCCCTGCCGCGCCGGGACCTGCTGGGCGGCGTCGAGCGGTGGCTACGGCTGGCCGGGGACGCCATCGACCCCGCCGACGCGGCGTACCTGCGGGCGCGGCGGGACGCCTACGCCGCGGAGGTGGCCGAGCTGGTGCCGCAGCTGCCCCCGGGGGCCATCCACGGCGACGCCCTGCCGCGCAACGTCCACGTCGGCCCCGACGGGCCGGTCCTGGTGGACCTGGAGACCTTCTCCTCGGACCTGCGCGAGCACGACCTGGTGGTGATGGCACTGTCCCGCGACCGGTACGGACTGGCGCACGAGGCCTACGCCGACTTCGTCCGGGCGTACGGCTGGGACGTACGCGACTGGCCGGGCTGCGCGCTGCTGCGCGGCGCACGCGAGACGGCCAGCTGCGCCTGGATCGCCCAGCACGCCCCGACCAACCCCGGCGCCCTGGCCGAATTCCACCGCCGCGTCACCTCCCTGCGCGAACACGCCCCAGAGGTCCGCTGGCACCCCTTCTGATCAGGGGTGCTCGGTCGCTCCCCTGCCCGCCCGGCGAAGGGCCACAGAGATCAGGAGGACGAACGCGGCTGCGGCCGTGCAGGTACGGGCAACGTTGAACAGTTCCCAGCGGCTCAGGAACTCCTCATGGCCGGCCGGCGGCGCGGTGGCGGCCCACTGCTTGATGCGGCCGTTGATCGGGACGTTCCCGAACCGGGTGATCAGGAAGGACGCGACGGTCAGGAGCCCCGCGGTGGCTGCGAGGACTCGGGCTCGTCCGCGGGTCAGGGCGGCCAGGGCGAGGGCACCGAGGGCCGAGACCGCCATCGCCCCCTGCACGGTGATCCCGTTCATCTTCATCAGCTCGGTGTGGAAGTCGAGCCTCATGTCGATCGGCACGGAACGGAAGGTGGGGACCAGGTTGGCGGCGCCGTAGGCGAAGGCTCCGGCGAGCAGACCGGTGGAGAACAGGGACAGACCGAGCAGGAGGCGGGTGCGCATCGGGTTCACGCCTCCTCGGCGGATCGCGTGAAACGGTTGCTCGCTTCTCCCCGCAGCCGGCCGTGCGGAAGCCGGCGCCCGTAGGCCAACAGCAGGAGGTCCTGGGCGGCGCCGAACACGGGTGAGCCGGAGCCGTACGACCAGTCGAGGTCCTCGGCACACAACTGCACTCCGCCGAGGTCGGCCCCGAAGAACTTCAGGCTGCTGGGCCGGATGTCGTCGAGCAGGATGCGCAGCCGGTTCTCGGGTACGCGCCGGTCCAGGCCGAGGGCGACGGTGATGTCCAGTCCGTGCACGACGTCGTGGCCGAGCGCCGCCGTGAGCCCGCCGACCGGTGGCGTCCAGGGATGGTGGGCGTTGTCCCGCAGGAAGGCGGCGAGCGCGGCGGTGGAGTGGGCGGCCGAATCCCTGCGCGCGACCCGATCGGTCATGCGGTGGAGGTTCCCGCGCGCGCCGATCAGTTCACCGAGCATCGCGGGCAGGGAGAGCCGGAACCCCATCGACATGTGCGCCGCCACTTCGCGAACGCGCCATCCCGCGCAGAGGCTCGGCTCGTTCCACTGGCCGGTTCGCAAGGTGTCGAGCAGGTCGGCCAGTTCCCGGCGTTCGGCCGCGATCGCTGCCCTGACTTCGGCACTCTTCCCCGTGCGGGCCGTCACGTTCTTCATGTGATCAAGCCTGCGGCCGACAGGTCGATAACACCAGTAGATAGTTCTTCTGCGAACTAGAATCGCTGCTTATGGAACTCCGCCAGCTGCGCTACTTCGTCTGCGTCGTCGAGGAGGGCGGTTTCACCAGAGCCGCCGCCCGGCTGCACCTGACCCAGCCCGGCCTCAGCGCCCAGATCCGCCAGCTGGAGAAGGAGCTGGGACAGCCCCTGCTCGACCGCACCGGCCGGTCGGTGACGCCCACCGAGGTCGGCCGGGTGGTCCTGCCGTACGCCCGCGCCGCACTCGCCGCGGCGGAGTCGGTGCGGCAGACGGTCGATGCGTACACGGGGCTGCTGCGCGGCCGGGTCACGCTCGGGCTGGTCTCCGGCGCCACCGGCCACGCCTTCGACATCGCCGCTTTACTCGCGGACTTCCACGACGCCCACCCCGCGGTGGAGGTGGCTCTCACCGAGGACGCCACGGAACGGATGCTGGCCGCGCTCCTGGCCGGCGAGCTCGACATCGCCATCCTCGGAACGGCGGAGGAGGTGCCCCCGCCCGGAGCGGCTTTCCAGACAGTGATCGATGTCCCGCTGGTCGCCGCTGTCGCGCCCGGTGATCCGGTGCTCGACCGCGTCGACGGTACGAGCGTCCCGCTCGCCGAACTGCGGGACCGGCCGCTGATCTGCCTGCCGCGCGGCACCGGGGTGCGCACGGCGCTCGAACGGGGCTGTGCGCAGGCGGGATTCCGGCCCCGCGTGGCCTTCGAGGCGGCAGCCCCGCACGTGCTCTCGCGACTCGCCGCGCGGGGACTGGGCATCGCCGTGGTACCTGCCGGTGAGGACGGGTCGCCCCTCGACGGGCACCTTCGCACCCTGCGGATCGTTCGGCCCGAGATGCGGGCCCGCATCGTGCTGGCGTGGCAGTCCGGCGGCCCTGCGAGCCCCGCGGCCAGGGTCCTCCTCGACCGCCTGCGCGACGTCGTCCCCAAGCCGCCCGCTTCCTAGGCCGCCGGGTGGCTGCCGCCGTCGCCGATCATCGACGTCGGGCCGCGCCACTGCTCAAGTCGGTCGGGGCGGCGTTCGACGGTGTTCCACTGCTGGTAGGCCTCTGGCTCGGAGCCTGGTGGGCGGCCGCCTCGCCTGCGGGCCTCGCCGCAGGCCGAGGCCGACCTGGTCGGACGGCTGTGGAACGACCGCACGGATCCCGCGGCGGTGCGGGTGGGACCGGATGGCGCGGGCGGAGCAGGCCCCCGGTCCGCGAGCACGGCCAAGGGCCGTGTTCTCGGCCTGCCCGGGCCGCCTCGCGGCACGCGCGTGCGGGCCATGACCGCTTCGAGGACAGGTGCGTCACCGGCCTCGCCGACCTGGCCCGCCGTGGCGGTCAGGGCAGCGGCCGTCCATGGCCCCTCTGCGGCGAGGTGGACCTTGGCGCTCAGGCCGCCGCGTGGGCCTCCGGGTACGTGATCGGCGGGCTCGTCGCGGCCTTCGGCCCCCTTTTGCGTGCTCCGGCGGAATGCCGGTGGCCTCGAACGACGGGAGCCGACCGAGACGACCCGGCCGATGCCGCCCTCAGCCTCCGCGACCGAACCCGCACCCGCACCCGCACCCGCACCCGCACCCGCACCCGCACCCGCACCCGCCAGACCGTTATCCCTCAGCCCGCCCCCAGCCAGCCGGCGCCCGCCGAACACACATCAGCCGAGCCGGGCATCGCGGCCTCCGCGCCCGCATTCGCGCGCCCGCCCACGCCCGCCTCACCCCACGCCTCGCCCGACGCACCACCCTCGCCAAGCCGTGGCACCCTCAGGCCGTCACCCCCCAGCCCGCCCGCCAGCCAGGCGGCGCCCGCCCGACACGGCATCAGCCGACCCGGGCATCGCGACCCGCCCGCCCGCATTCGCGCGCCCGCGTCGCCCTCCCACGCCCGCCTCACCCCACGCCGCATCTCACCCCACGCCGAGCTCACGCCCCCGCCGGGCTCCCCCAACCCCGTCCCCCTCAAGCCGCCGCCGGCGCCAAGGAGCGCAGTGGCCAGGAGGTGTCGATGACTGCGTCCGGGGTGCCCTGGCGGCGGAGGTACGACTGGAAGTTCTCGGCCCAGTGGGCGTACCAGGTGGTCTGGCGGGCGTGGAGGTCCGCCGGGGTGAGCTCCGCCACCCGCGGGTGGCGGGCGGCTATCGCGCGCGCCACCCGGACCGCGGCCAGCGCGTCCGCCCCCGCGTCGTGGGCGTGGTCCAGCGCGACCCCGTAGACCTCGCAGACGGCCTCCAGGGTCCGCTTGCCGCGCCGGTAGCGGTCGACCGCGCGGTCGATGGTCAGCGGGTCCACGACCGGACCGGTCGCGGCGCCGCCCAACCGGTCCGCGAGCGAGGGCAGGCCGTGCCGGGCGAGCTCCGCCGTCAGCAGGGTGAGGTCGAAGGCGGCGTTGTACGCGACGACCACGGCGCCCCCGCGCCACCGCTCCACCAGGGTCCGGGCGACCTCGTCGGCCACCTCCCGGGCCGGCCGGCCCTGCGCGGCCGCCCGCTCGGTGCTGATGCCGTGGATCGCCGACGCCTGCTCGGGGATCGGTATGCCCGGATCGGCGAGCCAGCCCCGGCGTCCGCGCACCTCCCCGTCCCGCACCTCCACCACCGCGGCGGTGACGATCCGCGACTCCCCCGGCTCCGTGCCGGTCGTCTCCAGGTCGAATCCGACCAGCTCTCCCCTGTGCCACTCCCCCATGGCGCGCGCCTCCCCCGTACCGCCGGACCACTCGCCCGGACAACGACTTTCAGCCTGCCATGCGCCACTGACAGTCACGACACCGGGCGGGAGTCCTCCCACACGGACTCGAATTCCTCCCGGTACGTGGGGAACAGGCCGTGATCCACGTCACGTGTGACACTGCGTCCGCCGCCGCGCAGCACGAGCACCGGCGCCTCCATGCCGCGCGCCCGCCGCAGGTACGACTGCACCACGGCGATCCCCGAGGACTCGCCCTCCACCAGGTACGCGGTGAACCGCGGGGTCTCGTCGAAGACGTGGATGGCGAACCCGGAGGGGTCGCGCAGCCCGGCCCGCACCCGGCGCACGTGCAGGATGTTCATCTCCACCGAGCGGCTCAGCTCGCCCTTGCGCAGCCCCAGTTCCCGCTCGCGCCGTTTGACCGCGCTGCTGGCCGGGTTGAGGAACAGCAGCCGCACCCGGCAGCCGGCCTCCACCAGCCGGACGAGTCTTCGCCCCGAGTAGTTCTGGACCAGCAGGTTCAGGCCTATCCCGATCGCGTCGAGCCGGCGCGCCCCGCCGAAGAGGTCCTCCGCCGGCAGCTGCCGCTGGAGCCGGACCCGGTCGGGATGGACGGAGACGACGTCGGCGTACCGGTCGCCGACCAGGTCCTCGACGGCGTCGATCGGCAGCCGCTCCGCCGAGGGGCTCCCGGCGCCCCCGCCGAGCACCTCCAGCAGCCGCGCCGAGGCCCGTTCCGCCTGGGACAGCACCGCCCGGGACAGGGCGCGGTTGCGGGAGACGACGTTGCGGGTGACCTCCAGCTCGTCCAGCGCCAGCTCGATCTCGCGCCGGTCGTCGAAGTAGGGCTCGAAGCAGGGCCAGTGCTGGACCATCAGCTCGCGCAGCTGCGGCAGCGTCAGGAAGCTGAGCACGTTGTCGTCGGCCGGGTCGAGCAGATAGCCCTTGCGGCGGCTGACCTCGCGGACGGCGACGGCCCGCTGCACCCACTCCTGCCCGGCGGGCCCGGCGGCGGCGACCACCCAGTCGTCCTCGCCGTGCACGGGTTCGTAGATCGGCCGCAGCACCGCCCCGACGACGGCCCGTAGCCGCTGTTCGATGAGATTCAGCCAGATGTACGCACGGCCGGCGCGCTGGGCGCGGGTGCGGACCTCGGTCCAGGCGTCCGCGCCCCAGTCCAGCTCGACGCCGGTGCCCGCCGTCCCGGCCGTCGCCGGGCCCGCCAGGGACACCGCCCCGGTCGCGACCCCGCCGGGGCCGCCACCGGGGGCGTCCGCCGCAGGGCCGCCCTCGTGACCGCCGTCACCAGGGGGCAGCTCCAGACCTCCCGAGCTCACCCGTGCACCGCCTTCCGCTACCCCTCCAGTGATCAAGGAAGGGTACTCCGCGGAAACGGCCCGGTGCAGCCCGATGCCTCGTACACGGACCGCCGGTTGACCCATTATCGGATCCGCACACAGTCCGCCTACCCGCATATCGGCTCTACGGGGTCACCCGGCAGGACCAACCCAAGTTGCCACGCGACGCCCCTCTTTCGGGGAAGATCGGTGCTCGGACGAGACGATGCCGGACAGGCAGGAGTGGAAGAGTCGCAGCTATGCAGGTCTGGCCCGGACAGTCGTACCCGCTGGGCGCCACGTACGACGGCGCTGGCACCAATTTCGCGGTCTACTCGGAGGCCGCCCGACGGATCGAGTTGTGCCTCCTGCACGACGACGGCTCGGAGACCGCCGTCGAACTGCGCGAGACCGACGCCTTCGTACGCCACGCCTACCTGCCCGGGGTGATGCCGGGCCAGCGCTACGGCTTCCGCGTGCACGGCCCGTACGAACCCGAGCGCGGGCGGCGCTGCAACGCCGCCAAACTCCTGCTGGACCCCTACGCCCGGGCGATCAGCGGAGCCGTTTCCTGGGGCGAGGAGGTCTACGGCTACCACTTCGGGCGGCCCGATTCGCGCAACGACCTGGACTCCGCCCCGCACACGATGAGTTCGGTGGTGGTGAACCCGTACTTCGACTGGGCCAACGACCGGCCGCCGCGCACCGAGTACCACCACACGGTGCTCTACGAGGCCCACGTCAAGGGCCTCACGATGCGTCACCCGGACCTCCCGGAGGAACTGCGCGGGACCTACGCCGCCCTCGCCCACCCCGCGGTGATCGGGCACCTGGTCAAGCTGGGGGTGACGGCCCTGGAGCTGATGCCCGTGCACCAGTTCGTGCACGACCACCGGCTGGTCGACGACGGGCTGAGCAACTACTGGGGCTACAACACCATCGGCTTCTTCGCGCCGCACAACGGCTACGCCTCCGGCGATCGCGGGCAGCAGGTGCTGGAGTTCAAGTCGGCGGTGCGGGCGCTGCACGAGGCCGGCATCGAGGTGATCCTCGACGTGGTCTACAACCACACCGCCGAGGGCAACCACCTGGGTCCGACGCTGTCCTTCCGGGGCCTGGACAACGCCTCGTACTACCGGCTGGCCGACGACCCGCGCTACTACACCGACACCACCGGCACGGGGAACTCGCTGCTCATGCGGTCCCCGCACGTCCTCCAGCTGATCATGGACTCGCTGCGCTACTGGGTCACCGAGATGCACGTGGACGGCTTCCGCTTCGACCTGGCGGCCACCTTGGCACGGCAGTTCCACGAGGTGGACCGGCTGTCGTCGTTCTTCGACCTGGTGCAGCAGGACCCGGTGGTCAGCCAGGTGAAGCTGATCGCCGAGCCCTGGGACCTGGGCGAGGGCGGCTACCAGGTGGGCAACTTCCCGCCGCTGTGGACCGAGTGGAACGGCAAGTACCGCGACACCGTGCGCGACCTGTGGCGCGGCCAGCCGCGGACACTGGCGGAGTTCGCCGGTCGGCTCACCGGATCCTCGGACCTCTACCAGGACGACGGCCGGCGACCGCTGGCGTCGATCAACTTCACCACCTGCCACGACGGTTTCACCCTGCACGACCTGGTCTCGTACAACGAGAAGCACAACGAGGCCAACCGGGAGGGCAACCGGGACGGCGAGACGTACAACCGCTCCTGGAACTGCGGGGTCGAGGGGCCGACCGACGACCCGGCCGTCCTGGAACTGCGGGCCCGCCAGATGCGCAACTTCGTCGCGACGCTGATGCTGTCGCAGGGCGTGCCGATGATCAGTCACGGCGACGAGTTCGCCCGCACCCAGGGCGGCAACAACAACGCCTACTGCCAGGACAACGAACTGTCGTGGGTGCAGTGGCCCGAGCCGGGCAAACCACCGCCGGCGCTGCTGGAGTTCACCCGGCAGATGGTGTGGCTGCGCCGCAACCACCCGGTGTTCCGGCGGCGGCGGTTCTTCCACGGGCGGCCGGTGGAGGGCACGCACGACGAGCTGTCGGACATCGCGTGGTTCACCCCGCACGGCGAGGAGATGCGGGCCCGGGACTGGCAGTCGCAGAACGCGCGGGCGCTGACGGTGTTCCTCAACGGCGAGGCGATCTCCGAACCGGGCTCCCGCGGGGAGCGGATCACCGACGACTCGTTCCTGCTGATGTTCAACGCCAGCCCCGACCCGCAGGACTTCACGCTCCCGGCCGGGCACGGCGACCGGTGGCGGCTGGTGGTCGACACCGCCCGGGCGGAGGTCCTGCCACCCGGTACCGGGCCGCAGTACGCGGCCGGGGACCGGGTGACGCTGAAGGACCGCAGTCTGGTCGTGCTTCAGCGGCCGGCGTAGGCGACCGGCCCCGGCGCCTCCGGCGCGGCGGGGCCGGTTCCCGCGGCCTGCGGGGTGTGCGTGCGGGCCGGGGGCACCCGGGTGGCCAGCGCCAGGACCAGGCAGGCGGCGGCCGCGCCCACCGCGACCGCGAAGGCCCCGACCGGCCCGTACCCCTCGGCGAGCCGCCCGGCCACGGCCAGGCCCACGGCCTGCCCGGCGACCAGGGCGCTGGCGGCGAAGGCCATCGCCTCGGCGAGCCGCTGGGGTGCGACCGCCCGTTCGGTCAGCGCGAACGCGGTGATCAGGTGGGGTGCGTAGGCGGCGCCGAGGACGGTCACCACGGCGTACAGGGCCCACAGGCCGCCGGTGAACAGCAGCGGCACGGACAGCACCAGCGCGGCGCCGGTGGCCACCCGCCAGCGCAGCCGCAGTCCGATCCGGGCGGGCAGCGCCCCCAGCGCCAGGCCGACGACCGCACTCATCACGCCCATGGCGGCGTACACGAGGCCGGCCTGCCCGGGCACGCCCAGCCTGTCGGTGAGCGCGGCGATGCCGGCCTGGCAGCCGCCGAACATGGCGCCCTGGAGGGCGAGCGAGCCGCGCACGGCGTGCACCACGCCCGGCTGCCGCTCGCGCGGCCCGCGCCGGCCGCTCCGGTCTCCCCGGTCCGTCCGGCCGCCCAGGACCGTCCGGTCCCCGGGGTCCGTCCGGTCCCCCGGGTCCGTCCGGTCGGGGACGGGGTGGCGGCCGACCCGGTCCCGTAGGCCGCGCGGGACACCGCGCGGTACGCCACGCCGTACGCCGCTGCGGCCGGCCGTGACGGCGGCGGTCGGGTGCAGCGCGAAGGCGGTGGCGAAGACGGCGACGAGGGCGGCCGCGCCGGCGAGGGCGAGCGCCGGGTGGGCGAGCAGCGCGGCGAGCCCGACGACGGCGGGTCCGATGACGAAGGAGACCTCGTCGAGGGTGCCTTCGAGGGAGTGCACGGCGCCCACGACGCCCTCGTCGGCCCCGGCACGGCGGGCCAGCGCCACCGAACGGGTCCGGGCCAGCGGCCCGATCAGCGGTACGGACGCCCCGGTGACCGCGCCGATCACGGCGAGCGGGAGCGTGCCGAGGCCGGCGAGGGCGGCGGTGACCAGACCGCCGGTGGCCAGGGCGTTGACGGCGGCGGCGGACAGCACCACGGGCCGCTGCCCGTGGCGGTCGGCGAGTCGGCCCAGGAGCGGCCCGCAGATCACCTGTCCGGCGGAGAGCGCGCCCCCGACGACGCCGGCGGTGGCGAGGGACCCGCTGGTCCCGGCGATCAGCAGCACGCTCCCGAACTGGCACATGGCGACGGGGAGTCGGGCGAGGAAGGAGACGAGGGGGAGAAGGGGCCCGGTCAGGGCGATGACTCTGCGATAGGTGTCGACGGTGGAGACCACTCGCTGAACGCTAACGCCCCGCAGTCACCCGGATGCACTGGGCGATGGCACGGAAATGGCCAGGCTGGGTACGTACGTTCTCATGACCCCGCAGCACTCGAGCACCCACGCGCGCACCGACACCGGCCCGTCCACGGACCCCGAGGCAGGCGTCCGAGCAGGTCCCGCCGCGGGTTCGCGGCCGGACGGCGGGCGGCGGCCCGGCGCCACCTACCGGCTCCAGCTGCGCCCGGAATTCCCCTTCGCGGCGGCCGGGGCGGTCGTACCGTACCTCGCCTCGCTGGGCGTCACGCACCTGCACCTGTCGCCGGTGCTGGAGGCGGTGCCCGGCTCGGCGCACGGGTACGACGTGGTGGACCACACCCGGGTGCGGGAGGAACTCGGCGGTGAGGCGGGGCTGCGGGCGCTGTCCGCCACGGCCCGGCGGCACGGGCTCGGCCTGGTCCTGGACATCGTGCCCAACCACATGGCGGTGCCTTCGCCGCTGCGGCTCAACGGGCCGCTGTGGGAGGTGCTCCGGGCGGGGCCCGGCTCACCGTACGCGCGCTGGTTCGACATCGACTGGCCGGCGGGCGGCGGTCAGGTGCTGCTGCCGGTGCTGCCCGGACCGCTGGCGGACTGCGCGCCGCACGTGCGGGACGGCGTACTGGTCTGCGGGGGCCGGGAGTTCCCGCTGCGGGAGGGGACGGCCGGCTTGCCGATGCCGGAACTGCTGGCCCGGCAGTGGTACCGCCCGGCGTGGTGGCGGGAGGCCCGCACCGCCCTCAACTACCGGCGGTTCTTCACCATCGCCGAGCTGATCGGCGTGCGGATGGAGGACCCGGAGGTGTTCGCCGCGACGCACGGGAAGGTGCTGGAGCTGGTCCGGGACGGGGTGGCCGAGGGGCTGCGCATCGACCACGTGGACGGGCTGGCCGACCCCGGCGGATATCTGCGGCGACTGCGGCGGGAGGTGGGGGGCGAGTGCTGGGTGGTGGTGGAGAAGATCCTGGCCGAGCAGGAGCGACTGCCGTCCTCCTGGGCGGGATCGGTGGCGGGCACGACCGGCTACGACGCGCTGCGCCGCCTGGACGGGTTGTTCACGGACCCGCAGGGGGCGCGTGAACTGGCGCGGTCCTACGCCGAGTCCACCGGGCTGCCGGACTGGGAGGAGACGGCGGACGCGTGCGCCCGGGCGGTGCTCACGGTCGACCTGGCCGCCGAGCTGGCGACGCTCGGCCGGATGGCCGGAGCCGAACTGCTCCCGGCAGTCACTGAGTTGCTGATCGACTACCCGGTGTACCGGTCCTATCCGGACGATCCGGGCCCCTCGCCGGAGGCCGTACGCCGGGCCGAGTCCAGGGTGGCGGCGCGGGACCTGGACGCCGTGGCCCGACTGCTGGGTTCCGACGGCGCGTTCGCGGCCCGCTTCGCGCAGACCTCGGCGGCGCTGCGCGCCAAGTCGCTGGAGGACCGGGCGTTCTACCGGTACGCCCCGCTGCTGTCGGCGAACGAGGTGGGCGGCGAACCGGGGCGGCCGGCGGTGCCGGTCGAGGAGTTCCACGCGTACTGCGCCCGGATCGAGCGGGACTGGCCGGCCACGGGCACGGTGCTCTCCACCCACGACACCAAGCGCAGCGCGGACGTCCGCGCCCGCATCGCGGCCCTGTCGCAGGACCCGGCGGCGATGGGCCGGCCGGCGGGCGCGGACCCGCAGCTCGCCTGGGTGGCCCGGCAGACCTCCCTCGGCCTCGGCCCGGCGCCGGACCGCGAGCCGCGGCTGACGGAGGCGCTGCTGAAGTCGGTGCGCGAGGCCGCGCTGCGCACCAGCTGGACCGAACCCGACGAGGCGTACGAGGAGCAGGTCGGCGCCCACGTCCCGGCCGAGGCCGAGCTCCCGGAGCACCTGGCGGAGGCGGCCCGGGTCACCATGCTGGGCCTGACACTGCTGCACCTGACCATGCCGGGGGTTCCGGAGGTCTACCAGGGCTGCGAGACCGACTGCCGGACCCTGGTCGACCCCGACAACCGCCGCCCGGTCCGGTTCCCCGAGGAGGCGCTCGCCCGGCTGTCCGCCGGGGCGGCACCGGCCGGGCCGGCCGAGGAGAAGCTGGCGCTGACGACGGCCCTGCTGCGGCTGCGCCGCGACCGGCCTGAGCTGTTCACCGACTACGTCCCGCTGGCGGCCCGGGGCCCGGCGGCGGACCACCTGGTGGCCTACGGCCGGGGTGTGTCGGGCGGGCATGGCGGGCATGGCGGGCCGGGCGAGGCAGGCGAGGCTGGCGAGGCGGGCGGGCCGGGTCTGGTGGCGGTGGCGACCCGGCTGTCGTACCGGCTGGACCGCGCGGGCGGCTGGGGCCCCACGGTGCTCCCGCTGCCCCCGGGCGACTGGTCCCCCCTCCTCGGGCCGCCCGGTGCCCGGCACCGGGGCGAGGTCGCGGTCGCCGAGCTGCTGCGCACCGCGCCGGTGACGCTGCTGCTGCGGCGGGGGACGGGCGGGTGAGGGGCAGCGGTGAGCGTCGCGAGTGAGGCGGCGGGTGGACCTGACGGGTGGCGGTGAGGCGGCGGGCGGCAGGAGAGGCAGCGGGCCTGGTGGGGGGACCTGGCGGGGGGACGGGGCCTGGGGCGAGCCGGCACGGCGGCAAGGCGACCGACCACCCGTCAGGAAGTGAGCAGGTCGGCGAACGCCCGCGCCGCGCCGGTCAGTTCGACGCGGGAGAACAGGGCCAGTTCACGGCTCCAGGGCGGGTCCACGGAGAGCAGCACGCAGTCCTCGCCCAGCGCCCCGCGCACCATGTGGGAGGGGACCGCGACGATGCCGACGCCCGCCGCGGCCATCCGTACCGCCGACGTGGTGTGCTCGGTCCGGACCGCCGTGCGCGGCACGAACCCGGCCGCGCCACAGGCCCAGTCGAGGAACGGCCGGCCGTCGACCTCCGGCTCCATGGCGCAGCGGATCCAGGGCCGGTCCGCGAGTTCCTCCAGCCGTACCACCGACCGGCCCGCGAGGGGGTCGTCGAAGGGGACCGCCAGGACGATCTCCTCCGTTCCGAGCGGGACCAGCGGACCGGCCCAGCAGGCGGGCCGCGGCCCGACCGCGAGGTCGGCGACGCCGCGTTCGAGTTGCTCCTCCAACGCCTGCGTGGAGGGATACTCCCGCAGCACCAGCGCGACCCCCGGGTGGAGCCGGCGCCAGCGGGCGAACACCGGCGGCAGCAGGCCCACGGCGAGGGCGTGCACGGTGGCGACGTGCAGCTCGCCGCCCTCCGCGCCGGCCGCGGCGCGGGCCGCCCGCTCGGCCTGACGGGCGCTGCGGACGGCGCGTTCGGCGTGCGGCAGGAACGCCCGGCCCATGGCGGTCAGCCGGACCCCGCGCGTCATCCGTTCCAGCAGTTCGCCCCCCACGCTGCGCTCCAGGGCTTTGATCTGGTGCGAGAGGGCGGGCTGGGTGACGTGCAGGGCCTCGGCGGCGCGGGTGAAGGAGGACTCCTCGACGACGGTCAGGAAGTACTCCATCTGGCGCAGGCTCATGGCCGCCACCATAAACAGCGTGCATGGGAGCGACAAGATCATTGCCTTGGACCTGTGCCCGGCCCACGCCGCACGGTAGAGCCATGGACACCGCGACCCCGACGAACACCACGAGCACCCGGACCTCCACCTCCACCCGGACCTCCACCTCCACCCGGGACTCCATCCCCACCCGGAACTCCACCCCCACGCCCGCCCACCCCGACGTCGTGGTCATCGGCGGCGGCACCGGCGGATACAGCACCGCCCTGCGGGCCGCCGCGCTCGGCCTGGAGGTGGTGCTGGTCGAGCGGGACAAGGTCGGCGGGACCTGCCTGCACCGGGGCTGCATCCCGAGCAAGGCGATGCTGCACGCCGCCGAACTCGTCGACGGCATCGCCGAAGCCCGCGAACGCTGGGGCGTCGAGGCGCACGTGGGCTCGGTGGACTGGGCGGCGCTGACGGCCACCCGGGACGACATCGTGGCCCGCAACCACAAGGGTGTCGAGGCCCATCTGCGGCACGCCGGAGTCCATGTGGTCGCCGCGAGCGCGCGGCTGACCGGGCCGCGGTCCGTACGGACGGACGACGGCCGCGAGTTCACCGCCCGGCGCGGGATCGTCCTGGCCACCGGGTCCCGCCCGCGGGTGCTGCCCGGGCTGGAACCCGACGGCCACACCGTCGTAACCAGCGACGACGCCCTGTTCGCGACGGGGCTGCCGGCGTCGGTGCTGGTGCTGGGCGGTGGGGCGATCGGTGTGGAGTACGCCTCCTTCCACCGCTCCATGGGCGCCGAGGTGACCCTCGTCGAGGCCGCGGACCGGCTGCTTCCGCTGGAGGACGCCGACGTGTCGCGGCACGTGGCGCGCGGCTTGAAGAAGCGGGGCATCGACGTCCTGACGGGCGCGCGCCTGGAGTCGGCCACGGTCGGCCGGTCGAGGGTGCCCGGGGTGTCCGGTGCGCCTGGGGCATCCGGTGTGCCCGGGGCATCCGGGATGTCCGGGGTGTCGGGGGTGTCCGGGGTGTCGGGGGTGTCGGGCCCGGGCGGCGGGTCCGGCGCAGGGGTCCTTGCGGCCGTCCGTACCCCGCGCGGCGAGGTGCGGCAGATCGCCGCCGAACGGCTGCTGGTGGCGGTGGGCCGGGTGCCGGTGACCGACGGGCTGGACCTGGCCGCGGCGGGGCTGACCACCGACGAACGGGGCTTCGTGGCACCGGCCGACTGGTCGCGGCTGGAGACCCCGGTCCCGGGCGTCCACGTCGTGGGCGACCTGCTGCCGCCGCCCTCGCTGGGACTGGCGCACGCGTCGTTCGCGGAGGGGCTGCTGGTGGCCGAGGTCTTGGCGGGGGTCCCGACCGTGCCGGTGGACTACGCGGCGGTGCCCCGGGTGACGTACTCCTCGCCGCAGACCGCCTCCGTGGGCCTCAGCGAGGCGGAGGCGCGGGGCCGGGCGTACGACGTGGTCGTCAACTCCCTGCCACTGACGGCCGTCGCCAAGGGGATGGTGCACGGGCAGGGCGGCACGGTGAAGGTCGTCGCGGAGCGGAACGGGCGCGTCCTCGGGGTGCACCTGGTCGGCCCGCACGTGTCGGAGATGATCGCCGAGAGCCAGCTCGTGGTGGGCTGGGACGCCGAACCGTCCGACGTGGCCCACCACATCCACGCCCACCCGACCTTGTCGGAGGCCGTGGGCGAGGCCTTCTTGACCCTGGCCGGCCGCGGCCTGCACCAGCAGTAGGCCGACACGAGCAGAAGCCGGTCGTCACCGAGGCCGACGCCCGGCACCCGTTCCGGGGCGCGGACGGCAGCCCTGCGGGTCGGGGGCGGGGGACGAGGTCGGGGGTGGTAGCAGTACGAGGCCCGTGCGGCGGGCAAAGCATCACCGTGACCCTCTTCCGTGACACCCGCTACCCCACCCCGCACGAACTCGCCCTGGCCGGTCGCGCGCTGGCCGACGAGCACCCGGGGCTGGTCCGGCTCCGCCGGGCCGGGACCTCCCGGGGCGGGCGGCCGCTGTGGCTGCTGTCGGTCGGGGCGGACTCCTCCGGCGGCCGCAACGTCCTGGTCGTCGCCGGGGCCCACGCCAACGAACCGGTCGCCGGTGCCACCGCCCTCTCCCTGGCCCGCCGGGTCATCCACGAGCCGGCGCGCCGGGACGGCTGCGGCTGGCACCTGCTGCTGTGCGCCGATCCGGACGGCGCGGCCCTGCACCGCACGCCCCGGCCGTACTCGCTGCTCGACTACCACCGGCACTTCTTCCGCCCGCGCGGTCCCGAACAGCCCGAGTGGGCGCCGTCGCTCCTGCCCCCGGACCGGCTGCCGCCGGAGACGCTGGTCCTCACCGCGCTGATCGACGAGCTGCGCCCGCTGCTCCAGGTCTCGCTGCACGGCACCGACCTCGGCGGCAGCTGGGTCCAGCTGACCCGGGACATCCCGGGGCTGGCCGAGCCGTTCGCGAAGTCTGCGGCGGAGCTGCGGATCCCGGTGGAGACCGGAGCCTCGGACGCCGCCGGCTGGCCCTCGCCCGGACCCGGCATCTTCGTGATGCCGCAACGGGGCTCGGAAGCGGCCGGGGCGTTCCACGCGGAGGACACCCGGCTGAGCACCTGGTACCACGCCCACCGCTACGACGGGACGACCGCCGTCGTCGAAGCCCCGATGTGGGCGAGCGACCTGGTGGACGACCCGGCGCCGCACCCCGACCCCCGGCGCGCGCTGGCGGACCTGGCCCGCCGGCTCGCCGAGGAGTCCGGGCAGGTGGCCCGGGTGCTGGCCGCGAGCCGCTCCGGGCTGCCGGAGGGCGACGAGGCACTCGCCGGGCCGCTGCTCCGGGCGGTGGACTGGACGCTGGAGCTGATCCCCCGCATCACGGAGGCGTGGACGGGGGACGAGGTGCCGGCGGAGGCGACCGCCGCGTACGTGGGCAGCATCGACGCCTTCGGGCGCCGGCTGCCGCTGCGCGCCGCGGCGATGCTGCTACGGGTGCTGCGCGCGGCCGGGCATGCGGCCGCGCCGGAGCTGGAGCGGCTGGTGACGGTGTGGTGCGCGGCGTTCGAGGACCGCTTCCGGGCCCGCTGGGTCCCGGTGGCCACCCAGGTGGAACACCAGTCCCGCACGGTCCTGGCCACCTACAGCCGCCTCACGGCCCTCACCGGATGACGCCACCACCCCCACCAGCCCGACCACCCGCACCACCACGACCCTCAAGGCCCGAAAACCGGTCCCACGATCCCAGGCGCGCCGAGTCGCCAGCACATGAGCCGTCGGCACGCGGGTCCGGCCGCCCCGTCGCCGCGTCACCCGGTCGGCGTCGTGCGGTCCTCAGTGGGTGGAGAGGCGGAAGACGACGCGGCCGAAGCCGACCTGGTCGCCCTCCCGGACGACGGCGGTGCCGGTGACGCGGCGGCCGTTGACCGTGGTGCCGTTGGTGGAACCGAGGTCCTTGAGCACCCACAGCCCGTCGCGCAGGCTCAGTTCGGCGTGGGCGCGGGAGACGGTCTCGTGGGTGAGCCGCAGTCCGTTGCCCGGGTCCCGGCCGATCCGCAGGGGCTCGGCGCTGGGCTGGGGCAGCAGCAGCTTGGGCAGCCGCTCGGCGTTCCAGGCCCGGCGGATGCCGACGGTCACGGCGGAGACCCTGCCCACCCAGCCGAACAGCCGCCGCGACCAGGCCCCTTCGGCGGGGACGAGGTCGGCGGTGAGGACCGCCAGGTCCTCGGAACGCCGGGCGACCAGGGCCAGTTCCATGCGGCGCAAGAAGGTGTCCTGCGACAGGCGGCCCTGGGCCGCGCCCTCCCGGAGCAGGCCGAGCGCCCGGTCGCGCTCGGCGTCGGTGAGCCGCGGCGCGGGATGCACGGGAAACTCGAAACTGGACGTCACAGGGTGATTGTCGGGCCGACCTGCCCGAACTGTCCAGAACTCCCCCGCCGGGCCAGGGATGATGGGCCACGCCAGGTCCGCTGGGCACCGCTTGCCACGAGGGGAACGTCCGTGCAGTTCGAGGTGTGGGCACCACAGGCACAACAGGTCGCGCTGCGGCTGAGGGACGACACGCACCGCATGGTGCCCGACGGGGAACGCGACGGCTGGTGGGTCGTCTCGGCCCCCGCCGCCGACGGGGACCGCTACGGCTTCCTGCTCGACGACGACCCGGTCCCCCGGCCCGACCCGCGCGGACGAAGGCTGCCGGACGGCCCCGAGGGGCTCTCGGCGGTCGTGGACGTGGCGGCGCTCGTGCCACCGGAGCGGCAGTGGCCGGTCCCGCGCACGCCGTTGCAGGACGCCGTCCTGTACGAGCTCCACATCGGCACCTTCACCCCCGAGGGCACGTTCGACGCGGCCGCCGCGCAGCTGCCGCACCTGGTCTCCCTCGGCGTCACGCACGTCGAGCTGATGCCGGTCTGCCCGTTCCCCGGCCGACACGGCTGGGGGTACGACGGCGTAGCACCGTGGGCGGTCCACGAGCCGTACGGCGGCCCGGCCGGCCTCGCCCGCTTCGTGGAGGCCGCCCACGGGCACGGCCTGGGCGTGGTCCTGGACGTGGTCCACAACCACCTCGGTCCCTCCGGCAACCACCTGCCCGCCTTCGGCCCGTACTTCACCGACACCCACCGCACCCCGTGGGGCGCCGCCGTGAACCTGGACGCCCCCGGCTCCGACGAGGTCCGCTCCTACTTCCTGGGCAGCGCCCTGGCCTGGCTGCGCGACTACCGCGTCGACGGACTACGGCTGGACGCCGTGCACGCGCTGGCCGACGGGCGGGCCCTGACCTTCTTGGAGGAACTCGCGGCGGCCGTGGACGAGCTGTCGGCCGAGGCCGGCCGGCCGATGTTCCTGATCGCCGAGTCCGACCAGTGCGACCCGCGCACCGTCACCCCGCGCGCCGCCGGCGGGCTGGGCCTGCACGCACAGTGGAACGACGACTTCCACCACGCCCTGCACTGCGCCCTGACCGGCGAATCCCAGGGCTACTACGCCGACTTCGCCCGCGCTCCGCTGGCGGCCCTCGCCAAGACCATGACCCGGGCCTTCTACCACGACGGCACCTGGTCCTCCTTCCGCGGCCGTACCCACGGCCGCCCTGTCGACCGGCGGCGGACCCCCGCCCACCGCTTCCTCGGCTACAGCCAGACCCACGACCAGATCGGCAACCGGGCCCGAGGCGACCGGCTGTCCTCCTCCCTCTCCCCCGGTCTGCTGGCCTGCGCCGCCGCGCTGGTGCTGACCGGGCCGTTCGTGCCCATGCTGTTCATGGGCGAGGAATGGGGTGCCTCCACCCCCTGGCAGTACTTCACCGACCATCCGGACCCCGAGCTCGCCGAGGCGGTCCGCACCGGCCGCCGCCGGGAGTTCGCCGCCCACGGCTGGCGCGCGGAGGACGTCCCCGACCCGCAGGACCCGGCCACCCGGGAACGCTCCTGCCTGGACTGGTCGGAACGGGAGAAGACGCCCCACGCCCGGCTGCTGGAGTGGTACCGCACCCTGATCCGGCTCCGCCGCACCCAGCCGGACCTGCGCGACCCGGACCTGGCGGCCGTACGGATCGCCTACGACGAGGAACGCCGCTGGGTGACCTTCCGCCGCGGTGACCTCCGCGTCGTGGCCAACTTCTCGGCCGAGCCCCACACCGTCGCGCTGGGCCGCAACGGGGTACGCGTCCTCGCCGCCTGGGAGCCCGTCGCCCACCCGGACCCCACCGGCCGGCTCCACGTACCGGCGGAGTCGGTGGTGGTCCTGGGCCCGTAGCGGCCGCGGACGGGAGCCGCGCCGCGGCCTCGCCGGCCTCGCCGCCACGGCCTCGCCGCCACGGCTGCTGCGGCTGCGGCTCCTGCAGGCTGCGGCTCCTGCGACCGCCCCGGGCCGGGTCTGACCGCCCCTGGCCGCGTCTCGGCCAGCTGCTGGCCGCTCCCGCTGGCCGGCCCTTGTCGGCTCCGGGCCGGACCTCGGCCGACCCTTACCGACTCCGGGCCGGAGCTCGGCTGCTCCTGCCCGCCCCTCACCGGCTCCGAGCCAGAGCTCGCCCGCCCCCCACCGGCTCCCGCCCGGCTCCTGGCCGACCCCCGCCCAGCTCCTGCCGACTCCCCCCCCACTCCTGGGAGGAGCCGGCCCCCTTCGAGGAAGGCGAGCGCGGAGCGGCCGGGAGTGGGCGCGGCGGCCCGGGGTACCCCTGTGCCCCCGGGTCGCCGCGCGTCAGGAGGAGTCCTGCTGCGGACCGCCGTCAGGTGCGGAGTCGTAGATCAGTACGCCCTTGGCGTCGTACCCCCGGAGCCGGGGCGGCGCGGGGTCGGAGCGCTCGGATATGCCCGTCACCGCGTACCGGCCGCCTTGCACGCCGGCCTGGACCATCGTCCCGCCGTAGCTGACCGTCACCTGGCTGACCTCCGGGGCGACCGTCCCGAAGTCGCCCCACCGGTACGCGGGCCTGCTGGACCCGGCCGTCGCCGATGCCGGCTGCTGCCACAGCTTCGAGGCATGGGGGTCGCGCGCCACCAGGGGGCTGTTCTCGTCGCGCTGCCCGCCCTGGCCGCCTATGAAGGCGGTCACCCGGCCGTCGCTGACCCGGCACAGCACGGCCGTCTGCGGATAGTCGTCCTTGGCCGCCACGACCCAGTGACCGCCGCCCGGCGCCTCTTCGTCGGCCGCGGCCCGCTGCGACAGCACGATGCGCATGTCCGAGAGCCGCACGGGGTGCCACTCCTCACCGGGTGTTCTGTGCTCTTCCTTGAAGCGCAGGCAGCTGTCGACCCAGGAGGCCGCCTGGTCGTACGTCACGCCGTCGGCCAGCAGCTCCGGCGACGCCGGAGGGCTGGGGACGTGCACCGGCGCGCTGCTCGTGGTCGCGGGCGAACCCGAGGCCATCGCCACATAACGCGCGGGGCTGTCCTCGTCCTGGCCGCCCGACGCGAGCGTCAGGGCGACCGCCGGTATGCCGGCGAGCCCACCGAGCACCACCAAGGCCGCTGCCGTCGCCGCCAACTGTCGGCAGCGCTCCTGCCGTCCCCGGCGGACGATGTCGGTCACCGGTGCCTGCCCCGGCCGGACCGCCTCGGCGTCCTCGGCCAGCATCCTGCGCAGGCGGGCCTCCAGGACGGAATCCTGCTCCTGCTCGATCATGACGTCGCTCCTTGCATGCCACGCGCACCGCGCCAGGCGGGCGCTGCGCCCGCGCGCACGGGTCCTTCGACGATCTGGGCCAGCCCCGGGCAGGCCCTCAGCTTGGCCAGGGCCTTGGCGGCCTGGCTCTTCACGGTCCCCGGGGAGCAGCCCAGGGCGTCCGCCACCTCCGCCTCCGAGAGGTCCTCCCAGTACCGGAGGACCACCACGGCCCGCTGGCGGGCGGGCAGGGTGGCCAGCGCCGCCATGAGCGCGTTGCGCTCGTCCGCCCAGGCGGCCGCCGGGTCGGGCGCCGATCTCTCGGGCGGGGCAGCGGTGAGCCGTTCGGTGACGCGGCGTTTGCGGAACCGGTCGTTGTTGCAACTCACTAACATCCGGCGGACGTACGCCTCCGGGTGGTCGGTGCGGCAGACTCGCCGCCACGACCGGTACGCCTTGGCCAATGCTGTCTGGGCGAGGTCCTCCGCGTCGTGCGGATTGCCCGTCAGCAGGTATGCGGTGCGCACCAGGTGCTGCCACCGTGCCCTGACGAACGCCTGGAACTCCGCCTCGTCCTCCTGCTTCTGCGTCTGCATCTCACACCCCCTCGACCCCTCCAGACCACCGGTCTTGAGAATTCGGTTGCCTGGAGTTCGCCGGGAATCCGGAGGATGGCGAGGGAGGTACGCCGTACGCCCTGTGGTCGGCGGTCCTCGTCCGCCACCTGCCCTGCGCCGGGCTCAGGCACTACCGCGCCGGGCCTGACGGTCCAGGTAGGCGACCAGGCGGGTTTCCGAGCGGAGGAGCCGAGCTCGCTGCTCGGAAGGAAGCACAGCGAGTGCGTCGACGAGGACCTGCTCACGCGGAATGTGAACCAGGTGGCTCACGTAGACGCGGCAGACCGGGCACCAAGCGAAGGCGATGCATCGCTCGAACATGGACGATTCGGGCGGGTGGAAGCGGTACTGGTACGAGCGGACGAGAGCTCCGCAGGCGGCGCAGACCCGTCGATCGTCGCGCGCCACCGTGTGCCAGGTGGCATCTTTTCGCCAGCTGTCGTGCGGCCGGCGCTGCTCTTCAGGCCCCCGAAACGCCTTCTGCGGTCCGACGGACCGGCTCGGATGCTCGGCCGGGCGACGGGGTCGCATTCCGCTGCTCACGCTCCCGTCGTCAGGCGGTGGGCCAAGGCTGTGGCCGGGGGTGTCGGGGTGTGGGGGGTGAGGAGTTCCGTGCGGTGGACCAGGCGCGGGGTGGAGAGGGGGACGGCTACCGCCGGCGGGGGCACCGAGGCCGCTGCGCGGTGGGGAAGCAGGGTCAGGCCGTGGCCCGCCGCGCTCAGGGCGTACAGGGTCTGGAGGTCGGTGCCGTCGTAGCGCAGGGACGGCCTGCAACCGGGCATGCCCAGGGCCGCGCGGACGGCCGGCAGCGGGATGCCGGCCTCGGGGGCGTCCAGCCAGCGAGCGTCGCCGAGGTCGGCCAGGCGCAGCGCGGACCGGCCGGCCAGGGGGTGGCCGGCGGGCAGGAGCACCGCGAGCTCGTCCTCGCCGACCCCGGTGACCGTCAGCGGGGCGACGTCCGGCAGCCGGAGCGGGTCGCTGGGCGCGGCGAGCCCGTCGACGAGCCCGAGGTCGACCGCGCCGGTCGCGACCGCGGCCGGGATCTCCGCCCGGGGCATGACGCGCAGCGTCACGCCGGTCGCGGGCAGGGCGGTGAGCGTCCGGGGGCCGAGGGCGAGCGGCGACGCGGCCAGGGTGATCCGCTCCGGCGGCGCGACGGCCAGCCGGGCCACGTCGGCCCGCGCCGCGTCGAGCCGCAGCAGCAGCGGACCGGCGTGTTCCAGCAGCCGTGCCCCCGCCGCCGTCGGCCGTACCGGGCGCCGGGTGAGCAACTCGGTGCGCAGGTCGCCCTCCAGGGCGGCGATGTGCTGCGAGACGGCGGACTGGGTGTACCCGAGGTCGCGGGCGGCGCCGGAGAACGACCCCAGCCGCGCCACGGCGACGAACGTACGGAGCAGGTGCGGGTCCATCCCTTCAGGATGCCTTCCCGCGTCCGTCATCCCTTCCTTCCCCTCCCCCGCCCCTGCCCCCTCCCACGCCCCTCCCCCGCCCCTGCCCCCTCCCACGCCCCTCCTCCCCCTCCCCCTCCCACGCCCCTCCTCCCCCGCCTCTCCTCCTCAGCCGCCCCACTCCCTCTCCCCCTCTCCTTCCCTCCCCTCCCTCCCCCGGCCCTCCCCGCCGGCATCAGCGATGCTTATCGACCCACCGGAAACAATCGTTGGCGCTGAACCACCCCCGCCCGCCACCATGATCCGCATGACCACCGCACACGTAGCCAAGGTCGCCCTCGTCGGTGACCGTTCGCCCCATGTCGCCTCGCACACCCGGATCCCCGGCCTCCTCGACGCCCTCGCCGAGCGGGACGGGCTCGTGCTCGACGCCTACTGGATTCCGACCCCCGACGCCGCGACCGAGCCGCTCGACGGGTTCGACGCCGTCTGGGTGCTGCCCGGCAGTCCGTACGTCAGTGAGGCCGGAGCCGTTGCCGCCGTGCGGGTCGCGCGGGAGCGGGGGATCCCCTTCCTCGGGACCTGCGGCGGGTTCCAGCACACGCTGCTCGAGTACGCCCGCCACGTCTGCGGGATCACCGACGCCCGGCACGCCGAGAACGAGCCCGGGGCCCCCGACCCGCTGATCGCCCCGCTCGCCTGTTCGCTCGTCGGGCACGAGGGCCTCGTCCACGCCGCGGCCGGTTCGCTCGCCGAGGCCGTGCTCGGGGCCGAGCGGTCCACCGAGCGGTACCACTGCAATTACGGGCCCGTCGAACGGCACCTTCCGGTGCTCGTCGAGCACGGGCTGCGGCTGTCCGGCCACGACGAGGACGGGCAGGTGCGGATCGTGGAGCTGCCGGGGCACCCGTTCTTCCTCGCCACGCTCTTCCAGCCCGAGCTGTACGGGGACGGGTCCCGGCCGCACCCGATCGTCCGGGCGCTGGCCACCGCGGCTGTGGAGCACGCGGCGGGCCGGCAGCCCAGCGCCGCTGCGAGCGCCGGCCACTCGCCCCGCTGAACGCCGGGCGTGCCGGGCGGCCCTCCCGCCGCCCGGTATCCCGTCGCAGGGCAGTCCCGCTGATCCGCTATGCTGTGCGTGCACATCGAACGGGTGGTCCGCCGCCCGTCGCGGTGGGTGTAGCTCAGCTGGTAGAGCACCTGGTTGTGGTCCAGGTGGTCGCGGGTTCGAGTCCCGTCACTCACCCTGTGGTCCCGTGGGGGGTACGAGGTTTCCTCGTGCCCCCCACGGGCTTTTCACGCCAGCGGACCCGTCCGCTCCGGACCCGTCCCCGCCAGACCCGTCCGCTCCGGACCCGTCCCCGCCAGGCCCGTCCCCGCCAGACCCGTCCGCTCCAGCGTGCGCAGCATCGCCGGGAGGTCCCGGGCCGCGGCCGGGGAGTCGCCGACGACGGCACGCAGCGCGGCCGGGGTGAGCCGGTAGGACTCGGCCGCCGTCACCAGTTCCTCGGCGCGGTCGGCCACCTTGCCCCAGTCCTGATCGTCGTACGCCACGTCCCGCAGCAGGTCCGAACGGTCCACGAAACGGCTCATGCCGCAGTCCAGGCCGTCGTCGCTCAGGTCCGCGGGGTACGGGGCCCGGCCCCAGGCGCCGTCCTCGTACCAGTAGATGCAGCCCAGCTCCCAACCTTCGAGGAGGTCGCGCAGGCGGTCGTGCGGCAGCCAGTCCGGCGCGGTGGCCAGCATGTCGATGGGCGGCTCGTGCCACTTGACGGCGCTCGACTCGTCCTCGCCGTAGAGGACGAAGCGGCCCTCGCCCACCCGGGAGAGGGTCCACCAGGTGCAGCCGCAGTCGTCGAGCCGCAGGCCGGTGTCGTCGATCCAGTGGCCGGTGCGGCGGCCGCCGCGCTCCTCGTCGGCGGCGGTGGCCCGCAGCACGGCGACCAGCCCCCAGCGGGCCCACAGCAGCTCCGGAGCGGGCAGGTCCTGCGGACGTCCCGGTCGGGCGATGGTCATGCGCTCTCTCCCCCAGCGTGCGGCCCCGTCCGCGCCGGCGCGGACGGGGCGTGCCTCGTCACCGGCGGTGCGGTCCTCCGGACCGCCGGCGTGTTCCTGTGCAAGAGCGAGCCTACGGTCCGTCACCGACAGCGGCGTCCCTCCCACCCGGCTCAGGCTGCGGAGAGGAAGGCCTCCACGGCGGTCACGAAGGCCACCGGCGTCTCGTGCGGCGGGTAGTGGCCGCTGCCCGGGAGGGTGTGGACGCGGCAGTCCGGGTACCAGACCTTCCACGTGGCCTGCATCACCTCGGCCGTGAGCGCCAGGTCGTACTCGCCGACGAGCACCAGCACCGGCACCGTGCTGCCCTTGACCGCGTCGGACAGGTCGAGGGTCTGCCAGCTGGCGAGGTACCCGGCGAAGGCCTCGGGGGACGAGACGGCCACGGAGTGCGCGACCATGCCGGCCAGCCAGTGCCGGCTGGCCCGCCGGCCCGTGACCAGGTCCAGGATGGCCAGGCGCTTGGCCGGGTCCTCTGCGGCGCCGTAGAAGAGGGAGTGCGTCGCCTCGTCCATCGGGTACGGCGCGGCCGGCACGGGGGCGACGCCGACGATCCGCTCCACCCGCTCGGGCGCGCGCACCAGCACCTGCTGCGCCGCCTTGCCGCCCATGGAGTGGCCGACGAGGCAGAAGGTGTCCCAGCCGAGCTCGTCGGCCAGGGCGAGGACGTCGTCGGCGATCTCGGCGAGGTCGTGGCGGCCGGGGACCTCGCGGCGGTCGCCGTACCCGCGGTAGTCGAGGAAGGCGTAGCTGAACCGCTCGGGGTCGAAGTGGTCGAGCACCGAGCCCCAGTTCGCGGAGGTGCCGAACCAGTCGTGCAGGACGATGACGCGGACTGCTCCGGTGCCGATCCTGCGGTGGGCGATGGCCATGCGGTCTCCCTCGGTGACGGCTGTGACGGGCGGGTCGCCGTACGTTCTGCCCAGCTGACCCGCCGTCACACCGCACGCCGTCGCACCGACCCGCGCGCGTCACACCGCACGCCGTCGCACTGACCGGCGCGCGTCACACCGTCCCGCCCGTCACACGGTCCGGTGCGGCACACGGTCCGGTGCGTCACACCGTCACACCGGCACGCCCGTCACACCGTCCGCAGTGCCGGGTCCGACACTCCGGCCGCTCCCGTCTCCACGTGGCCGGCGAAGCGGCGCAGGAACGTCGTGTCCAGGTCGGAGACGACGCGGACGTCGTACCAGCGGCCCGTGGTGCGCAGGTCCACGACGTGGGTGACCGTGGCGCCGGAGGCGACGCGCAGGGTCTGGGTGGTGCCGCCGTAGGCGTTGGTCACGGTCAGGTTGACCGCGGCCGAGCCGGAGTTGGTGAGGGTGAGCCTGAGGTTGCCGGTGGTGCCGTCGTGGCGGGCGGTGACCTCGGGGCCGGCCTTCTTGGTGGGGCCCTTGAAGGTGCGCAGGAAGCCGTTGGGCCCCCAGACCGTCAGGTCGATCTGGTTGCCGGTGGAGCTGCTGGTGCTCCAGGTGTCCGAGAGGGTCTTGCCCGCCTCGACGGTGTAGGGCCAGGGGCCGTCGGTCCGGTTGCCCGAGGTGCTGTGGAAGTGGGCGCCGAGAGTGGGACCGGAGGCGAAGGTGAGGGTGAACTTCCCGGTGGACAGGGTCCGGCTGCCGTCCACGTACGGGGCGTAGCCGAGCGCGCGGGTCGGCTTGGCACCGGCCTCCTGCCGGGGCAGGACGGCGGTGGCCGGCGGGGTCGGGTGGTAGCTGGGGTGCCGGTCGTGGTCCGGCGGGAGGTAACCGCTGGTGGGGGGGAGCGCCGCCGGGGCCGGGTCGGCGGTGGTGAAGTCGAAGGCCGAGGTCAGGTCGCCGCAGACGGCGCGGCGCCAGGGGGAGATGTTGGGCTCGGTCACGCCGAAGCGCTTCTCCATGAAGCGGATGACGGAGGTGTGGTCGAAGGTCTCCGAGCAGACGTAGCCGCCCTTGCTCCAGGGCGACACGACGATCATCGGGACGCGCGGTCCGAGGCCGTAGGGCCCGGCGTTGTAGCCGCCGCCCCCGGTGTAGAGGTCCTTGCTGACGTCGGCGGTGGACAGGCCCCAGGCGGAGGAGGCCGGCGGGTACGGCGGCACGACGTGGTCGAAGAAGCCGTCGTTCTCGTCGTACGTGATGAAGAACGCCGTCCTCGCCCAGACCGACGGGTTCGACGTCAGGGCGTCGAGGACCTGGGAGATGTACAAGGCGCCGAAGTTGACCGGCCAGTTCGGGTGCTCGCTGAAGGCCTCGGGCGCGGCGATCCAGGAGACCTGGGGCAGGGTGCCGGCGGCGACGTCGGCGCGCAGCCGGTCGAACAGGCCCTCGCCGGCCTTGGCGTTCGTGCCGGTGCGGGCCTTGTCGTACAGGGGGCTGCCCGGCCGGGCGTTGCGGTAGGCGTTGAAGTAGAGGAGGGAGTTGTCGCCGTAGTTGCCGCGGAAGGCGTCGTTGATCCAGCCCCACGAGCCGGCGGCGTCCAGTCCGTCGCCGATGTCCTGGTAGACCTTCCAGGAGATCCCGGCCGCCTCCAGGCGCTCGGGGTACGTCTTCCAGCCGTAGCCGGCCTCCTGGTTGCCGAGGACCGGGCCGCCGCCGGTGCCGTCGTTGCCGGTGTGGCCGGACCACAGGTAGTAGCGGTTGGGGTCGGTGGCGCCGATGAACGAGCAGTGGTAGGCGTCGCAGACGGTGAAGGCGTCGGCGAGGGCGTAGTGGAAGGGGATGTCCCCGCGGGTCATGTACGCCATGGTGGTCGCGGTCTTGGCCGGGACCCACTTGTTGTACTTGCCGTTGTTGTAGGCGGCGTGGCCGCCGTTCCAGTCGTGGTCGAGGCCCTCCAGGAACTGCATGCCCAGGTCGTTCACCTGGGGGTGGAAGGGCAGGACGTCCTTGACGCCGTCGGACTGGTGGAAGACGGACTTGCCGTTGTCCTGGAGCACCGGGCGGGGGTCGCCGAAGCCGCGGACGCCCTTCATGGTGCCGAAGTACTGGTCGAAGGAACGGTTCTCCTGCATCAGGACGACGATGTGCTGGACGTCCTGGATGGTTCCGGTGGCGCCCTGCGCGGGGATCGCGGCGGCGCGCGCGATGCTCTCGCCCAGCATGGTGAGGGCGGCGCTGCCGCCCGCGATCTGGAGGAACCTGCGGCGGTTGACTTCTGCCATGGGTGTGTCGACCTCTGGGGTGAGGGGGGACGGGGGCGTCGGACGAGGGGCTGAGGAGCGCCCCAAGGACAGCGCCTCCCGGTGTACTGCCCGGGGTCTCCTCCGTGACGGTTCGTCGTACAACCGGCGAACGCCGGTCTCCAGGGGCGGGCGGCACGGATCCCGGCGGCCCTCGCCCCGGCGGCACGCGCCCCGGCGGCACGGATACCGACGCCCCACGCCCGGGCGGCACGGATCCCCGCGACCCACGCCCCGGCGGCACGGACCCCCGCGACCCACGCCCCGGCGCCCCGGCCCCCGACAGCACGCCCGCCCCGGCCTCAGTCGAGGACCGGGTGCAGTTCGGGCCGGGCGTCCCACCAGGTGCGGTGGAACGGGTTGTTGTCGAGGCCGGACAGGTAGGCGCGGGCGGCGGCCCGGTAGAGCAGGTCGGCCTGGGCCGCCGAGACCGCCGAGCGGTTCCAGGCGAGCCGGATGCGGCCGGTGACCGGGTCCCCGGCCAGCGGCCGCAGGACCGTGCCCGGGGTGGGCGGGGCGGTGGGCTGGGTCAGGGAGACGGCGCGGCCGGCCGCGATCAGGTCGTAGTGCATCTTGCGGTCGGTGATGCGGTGGCGCAGCAGCGGGGTGAAGCCGGCCTTCTCGCAGGCGGCGACCAGCGCCTCGGGCCCGCCGTCGTCGTCCTCCACCAGCGTCATCCAGGGCTCGCCGGCCAGGTCGGCGAGGTCGATCCGGTCCCGGCCGGCCAGCGGGTGGCGGTCGGAGAGGCGGACGCAGAAGGGCTCGCGGGCGACCAGGGTCCGGGCCACCGCGCCCTCGGGCAGCGGCACCTCGTGGTCGTTGACCTCGCCGTACAGGACGACGTCGTACTGGCCGGCGCCGAGCATCCGGGTCAGCGCGGTCACCGAGTGCTCCAGCTCCACGGCGACTTCCTGGCCGGACAGGATCAGGTCGAGCTGGGCCAGCAGGCCGTCGACGAGCACCAGCAGGATGCAGCCGAGCCGCAGCGGGCGGTCCCCGGACGTGGCGGCCCGGGCGCCGGCGGCCAGGGCGTCCATCTCGCCGAGCACGCGACGGGCCTTGGCCAGGACGAACTGCCCCAGCGGGGTGGGTTCCACGCCGCGCCGGCCGCGGTGGAAGAGCTCGCCTCCGGCGACCCGCTCGATCCGGCGCAACTGCGCGGACAGGGCCGGCTGGGAGACGCCGAGCCGGGCCGCCGCCCGGCCCAGGCTGCCCGCTTCCGCGATCCGGCAGACAGCCTCCAGATGCCTCAACTCCAGCTGCATTGCCGCAGGGTAAGCGGGCGGCGGCCGACGCACCATAACGCGGGCCTTATGCCTGCAAGGATGTCCCATTCCGGTCATGCACACGCCCATACTCGGCGCGATCCCCCTGACTCCACCCCCACGTTGATCGGAGCAGACGTTGCATCGCACCCGATGGACCGCGGCCGCGGCCGCCCTCGCGCTGACCGCGAGCCTCGCCGGCGCGGTCGCCGGCACCGCGTCGGCGGCCTCCCCCACTCCCCGGCCCGCACCGCCCGAGCAGGGCCGCTCCCTCGCCCTCGCCGCCGCCGACCAGGCCGCGAGCAGCGGGCTCGACGGGCTCCGGCACGGCCCCGACGAGAAGCTCGTGCGGACCTCGGTGACCCCGTGGGCCGGCGGCCTCTACTACACCGCGTACCAGCGGACGTACCGCGGCGTGCCGGTGCACGGCGGTGGCGACGCGGTGGTCCTCGCCGACAGCGCCGGCACGGTCCGCGACCTGGCCGCGGCCCCCTCCCCCGCGCTCAGCCTCTCCACCCGGGCCGAGGTCACGGCAGCCGCCGCCGAGGCCACCGCCCGCGGCCAGCTGGCCACCGTCGAGGAGGCCACCGCGCCCGAACTGACCGTGCTGGTCAAGGACGGCAAGGGCGTGCTGGCCTGGCACACGCTGGTCACCGGCCGCACCGCGCAGCGGGCGCCCAGCGGCCTGGACACGTACGTGGACGCCACCACCGGCAAGGTCGTGCAGGCCACCGAGAAGGTCCGGCACGCCGACGGCCGCGGCTACCACAACGGCAACGTCACCATCGACACCGCCGCCTCCTCCATGACGGACACCAGCCGCGGTTCGTTCCGGTGCGGCGGCCAGAACGGCAGCGCGTACACCGGCTCCTCGCCCTGGGGCAACGGCACCGCGAACGACCTGGTCACCGCCTGCGTGGACATCATGTACGCCGCCCAGCGCGAGTCGGACATGCTCAAGCAGTGGTTCGGCTACAACGGCATCAACGGCCAGGGCGGCATGGTCCCGGCCCGGGCCGGGCTCGGCGAGGTCAACGCGTACTACGACGGCACGAAGACCACCTACGGGCGCAACCGGAACGGCACGATGCAACTGACCGGCATCGACGTCGTGGCGCACGAGTACGGCCACGAGATCTTCGACAGGACCCCCGGCTCGGCCGGCTCCTCCAACGAGAACGGCGGACTCAACGAGTCCACCGGTGACATCTTCGGCGCGCTGACCGAGCACTTCGCGAACAACCCGAACGACACCCCGGACTACACGGTCGGCGAGAAGCTGAACTTCCTCGGCGACAACAAGCCCATCCGCTACATGTACAACCCGTCGCTGGCCAACAACGACCCCAACTGCTACAACCAGCTGACCTCCGGCACCGAGGTGCACGCGGCGGCCGGCCCGCAGAACCACTGGTTCTACCTGCTGGCCGAGGGTTCCAACCCGGGCGGCGGCAAGCCCGCGAGCCCCATATGCGCCGGTGGCCCCTCGTCCGTGACCGGCATCGGTATCCAGAAGGCCGGCAAGGTCTTCATGGGCGCCCTGCTGATGAAGACCTCCTCCTGGAACCACCTGGCCGCCCGCAAGGCCACCCTGTCCACCGCCAAGAACACCTACGGCAGCGCCGAGTGCCTCGCCGTGAAGGCGGCCTGGGACGCGATCCGGGTGCCGGCCCAGTCCGGCGAGACCGACTGCGGCGGCACGAGCACCCCGGACTTCTCGCTCGCGCTCGACCCGGCCTCCGGCTCGGCCCAGCCGGGCGCCTCGGTGACCGCGACCGTGAAGACCTCCACGGTCGGCGGCAACCCGCAGACGGTCCAGCTCTCGGCCTCCGGCCAGCCCGGCGGGGTCACCGTCTCCTTCAGCCCGTCCTCGGTGACCTCGGGCAACGCCGCCACCATGACGGTCTCGGTCGCGGCGGGCACCCCGAACGGCACCTACCCGATCACGGTCACCGGCACCGGCTCGGCCACGCACAGCGTCACGTACACCCTGGCGGTCGGCGGCACGACCCCGCCCACCGGCTGCGAGAACGCCGAGTACACCTACCGCGGCACGCTGGCCGCCGGCCAGCGGGCGGCCCAGCCGGACGGCTCGTACTACTGGTCGGCGACCTCCGGCACCCACACCGGCTGCCTGCGCGGCCCGGCCGGCACCGACTTCGACCTCTACCTCCAGAAGTGGACCGGCTCGGCCTGGGCGGACGTGGCCGTCTCCGGCTCGGAGGGCGAGAACGAGGACATCACCTACAACGGCTCCGCGGGCTACTACCGCTACGTGATCCACGCGTACAGCGGCTCGGGCTCCTACACCCTGGGGCTCTCGGCGCCGTGATCCGCACCCGCGCCACCGCATGACCTGCTGACCCCGTCAGGCGCAGACCTGCCGGTCCGGTATCCGGACCGGCAGGCTCCGTCGTTCCTCGTCGGTGAACTCGCGGCCGCCGATGATCCGGCACAGTTCCCGCCGCCACAGGGCCGGATCGAGGCGGAGGGGGCCGCCGGAGCCGCTGGGGGCGATGTGGACCACCGTCCTGCCGTCGGCCGACATGTCCATGAACTGGTACCGGGCGCTGCCCCCGAACCTGTCCTCCGCCCGCCCGAAGTCGTAGGCATCGACGTAGTTCCGGGCGCCGACGCGGTACGTCCGGACGGTGCTGGCGGCGGCGACGACGAAGCGGCCGCCGTCACCGAGGAAGGAGGCGACGTACTGCGCCCTGGCACTGTCCCCGATGCTGGGCAGCGGACCCAGCTCCTTGCGCAGCGGCTGCCTGTTCCACACCTCGATGATCCCACCGCTGCGCATCACGGCGAAGGAGCGGCCGGAGGATTCGAACTGGACGCCGTAGGTGTCCTCGGGGACCGGCACCTTCTCCACCGTCCGGCCGGTGGTCAGGTCCACCACCTTCACCTCGGGGTCGCCCGGGACCAGCACGGCGACCTGGTGGTCGGCCGGGTACGGGAAGGCGGTCGCGCCTTCCGCCGCGGCGTCGAAGCGGGCGAGCTCCTGGCCCGAGCGCGGGTCCCACTGCTGCACCACCGTGTCGGCGCTGGTCACCAGCGTGCCGTCCCCGTGGAACCAGCACAGGAATCTGTCTTCACCGGAGACGGCCGCGGTGGTGACGCGGGTCACCGGGCGGAGCGTGTCCACCTCGTACACGGTGACGGAGTTCGTCGCGTCGCGGTCGGCCAGCAGCTTCCCGTCCCGGCTCAGCGGCATCCGCTGGCTGTGCTCGGGCTTCCAGTACGGCTGCGGCCGCCGCACCTCGGCCAGCAGACGGTCGTCGTCGGGGAGGACGGGCCGCAGCTGCAGGGCGGAGCCGTCCGCCAGCCTGCTGATCGTGCGGTCGCCGTCCTTGGTGAGTTGCTGCAGGCCGACGCTCAGCGTCGCCGGGGCGGGCCAGATCGCCGTGTAGGCGATCCACGAGCTGTCGCGCGCCATCGTCACGACGCGCAGCCCCTCCCCCGCCGCGACGAGCCGGGCGGAGTTCGAAGAGCTCTGGCGGGGGGCGTCGGTCCGGGCCACCACCTCCCGCCGCTCCAGGTCCAGCAGTTGCAGTTCCCTGGTGTCCCCGAGGACGGCCCGTCGCCCGCTCGCGTCGACCGCCCGCGCCGCGCACACGCCCCGGGTGCGGAACGCTTCCCCCTCGGCGCCGGCGTCCGCGACCCGCACCCGGAAGTAGACGGCGTCGTCGCCCTCCTTCCGGCAGACCACGGCGACGGAGCCGTCCCCGCTCGGCAGGAACGCCGAGGCCTGGCCCACGACCTCGCGCGGCGGGCCTGCGGACGGGTCGAACGCCATGAGCCGGAAGCCGTCCTCGACACCGGCGCCGCGCCAGAGCCCGGCCAGGAGCGTCCGGTGGTCCGGTGCGAACCAGACGCTGCCGTCCGTCTCGGCCGGCAGTGCTACCGAGCCGCCCATGGCGTCCTTGTCCAGGTCCCACCAGACCAACCCGGACTTGGTCGTGCGCACCAGCCGCCGCCCGTCCCCCGACAGCGCCACCCCGCGCCCGGGGTCGCCGAAGACCAGTCCCTCCGAGATCCGGGGCAGCGGGTGGACCGGCCCGGCGATCCGGTCGGCGTCGGGACGCACCTCGAACCATCCCCCGCCCCCGTCCTCGGAGACGAACGCCGCCCGTGTGCCGTCGGGCGCCACGACGGCCGTGACGACCTGCTTGGCCGCCAGCAGCTCGCTGCGCACCGTGCCCGAGGCGGCGTGCGTGAAGAGCACCGCCCGGCCCGAGGTGGACCGCGCAAGGACCACCTGACCGTCGCGGCTGCTGTCGAACTGCCCGATCGGGCCGGGCAGGGCGGACAGCAGGCGGTCGGCGTGGCTGTGGGCCAGGTACGCGCGCAGCAGCTGGTTGCGGGCCTCCTCCGTCGGTGCGGTGCGGAACGCCGCCATAGCCAGCATGGCGGCGCGGGCCGGGTCGGCGGCAGCCTGGTCCTGGGCGGCCTGCGCCAGGGCCCGCGAGTCGGCGTACGCCTGGCGCTGGCGGGCCTGGTCGCTCGCGTACGCGTAGAGACCGCCGAGGACCAGGGCGAGGACCGCGACGGCCGCGGCCGCGGAGCGCAGTCCCCGGCGCAGGCGCAGGTGGGTCCGGCCGCGCGCCAGGTAGGCGCGTTCGGCCTCGGTCAGTTCGCCGCCGTGCTCCTCCAGCCACGGGCGGGCGGCCGCCAGGGTGGGGGCGGACGGCAGCAGCGCGGCGGCCCGGCCGCCGTCCTGCCAGCGGCGCACCTCGTGCCGCAGCGTCTCCCGCCACGCCAGGAAGGCGACGTTGGCGTGCGTGAGGTCCGCCAGCCGGTCCCAGGCGGTGATCAGGGCCTCGTGGGCCAGCTCGACCGTCTCGGTGCCCTCGGCGTCGGTGTCGGTGACCAGCAGCCGGGTGCCGGCGAGGGCCTGGGCGAAGGCCCACTCGTCGGCGCCGAGCTCGGCGCGGGAGACGGTACGGCGGGTCGCGGCGGCCGAGCCGATCGGTATCCGGACGAGCCGGGTGAGCAGCCTCCGGGCGGCCTTGTCGTCCCGGTCCGGCACGTACGCGTCCCAGGCCTGGTCGGCGTAGGCAGACAGCGCCCCGGACACGCCGCCGAGGGCGTCGTACGCCCGGTGCGTGAGCAGGCCGCCGTTCTGCTGCTGCCAGAGCCGGTCGAGGGTGAAGCCGAGGAGGGGCAGCGCGCCCGGGCCGCTGCCGGCGTCGTCGAGGATGCGTTCGACCAGGCCGTGCTCGTAGGCGACACCGGGGACCGGTTCGACCGGAGCGGTCACGACCTCGCGCAGTCGGTCGCGGCCCAGCGGGGTCAGGTAGTGCAGGCCGCCACCGAGGGTGCGGCCGAGCCGCGGACGGTCGAGCGCGGCCTCCAGGAAGTCCGCCCGCAGCGTGGTCAGGACGCGGACGGTCGGCGGCAGGTCCTCGTCGTACAGGACGGCGGTCAACTGGTCCGCGGCCGTCGCGTCGAGCGCGAGGAGTTCCTCGAACTGGTCGACGACGATCAGCAGCCGGGCGCGCCCCGACCGCACCTCCGGCAGGCCGGCCGCGACGTCCGCGAGGCCTCCGGCGGCCAGGTGCGCGGCCGTGCCGGGAAGCCGCAGCAGCCGGTCGCTCTCGGACAGTCCGGGCTCCAGCAGCGGCAGCAGCGCGGCGGCGAGGGCGGTCAGCGGGTTCTTGTTCAAGGAGGGGCGCAGCACGGCCACCGCGTCGCCGGCGGCCCGTCTGCGCGGCACGATCCCGGCCAGGGCCAGGGAGGACTTGCCGGAGCCCGACGGCCCGACGACGGTGAGCCAGCGCTGGGCGCCGAGCGCGTCCGCCAGGGACGCGCTCTCGGCCGCGCGGCCGTGGAAGACCGCCGCGTCGGCCTCCTGGAAGGCGGTGAGGCTGCGGAACGGCGAGGGGGCCAGCGTCAGTTCGGCGAGGCCCGGCCAGGCCTGCAGCAGGCCCTCGGTCGGGATCAGGTAGCTCACGGCGGGCTCGCCGGCCTCGGCCTGGACGAGCATGCCGACCACGCCCGCGAGCGTGTCGTCCCAGACCGGGCTGCCGCTGAAGCCGCGCGAGACGGCGTAGCCCTTCCCGGTCATGTTCGCCTGGATCCATCCGGCGCCCTGCCGGTGCAGCAAGGCGGCCTCGTGCCACACGCCGTCCGGGCGTCCGGCCGGGAACCCGAAGGCGCGGACCGGGTGCCCCCACACCTCCTGCTCCTGCACCATCCGCAGCGGGCGCGCCCCGGGCACCGGCGCGGTCAGCCGCAGCACCGCCACGTCACCGGCCGTGGCGCCGCCCGCGCCGCCGGGCGGCACCCAGCTCTCGACGCTCGCGTACACCTGCGACTGCGACCCGGCCCCCGGCAGCAGCGGCGCGTCGAGCGGGATCCGGGCGCCGGCGGGGGGCGGGACGTCGTACGGCGTGCCGAGCGCGGCGGACACCACATGGGCGCAGGTCAGCGCGATACCGGGAGAGACCAGGAAGCCGACGCCCACGGCGGTGCCCCGGCCGTCGCGCACGCGCAGCAGTGCCGCGTCGAGCGACTTGGGTCCGGCGCCCCCGCCGGGCGGCTCCGCTGAGCCGCTCACGCCCCGGGGTCCGCGCCACCGGCCGCCGGTGCGGCCGCGGCCGATCCCCCGGTGCCTTCCGGGGCCGGTCCGGGCGCGGGCTCCGCCGCCGAGGGCCGGTTCCAGGTGAGGGAGACGGTGAAGTGCGCCTGCGCGGCCGTGCTGCTGACGACCACGTCGGCCTCCGCCGACAGCGAGAGCCCGAACTCGACGCTGATCTCGTCGGGCGCGTGGGCCATGCCGCGGAAGTTCTCGACGAAGTTCTGCGCGATGGGCCGGACCCCGGCCAGCATCTCGCCCAGCGACCGGGTGGCCCGCGCCACCACCTGGCCCGGGCGGGCGACCGCGACGATCCCCTCCGCGACCTGCTGGACCTCGACCTTCACCGTGTCCGTGCCGGCAGGGTTCCCGGCTCCGTCGGTGACGGACACGGGTATCTCGACGAGATAGGCCATGACTCCCCCTCCGCATCGCGCGCACGGGCGGTCCGGCCACCCGTCCGACTGGCGATCAGAAAGTACCCCACGCCACCGACATCCACCCGGGTGTACGGGGATTCACCCGGTGACGGCCCCCTCGGTCTGCGGGGCGGCGGTGATCAGCACGTCCAGGAGGGCCAGCAGGGCGTCGCGCACGTCGGAGCGGTCGCGGGCGTCCAGCATGAGGACCGGGGTGTCCGGGTCGCGCAGGTGCAGGGCGGCCGCGATCTCCTCGGCGGTGTAGGGCTGCACGCCGTGGAAGCAGTTCGCGCCGATCACGAAGGGCAGGCCGCGGCTCTCGAAGAAGTCGACGGCCGGGAAACTGCGGTCCAGGCGGCGGGTGTCGACCAGGACGATCGCGCCGAGGGCCCCGCTCAGCAGGTCGTCCCACATGAACCAGAAGCGCTCCTGGCCCGGCGTGCCGAACAGGTACAGGACCACGCCCGCGTCGGTGAGGGTGAGCCGGCCGAAGTCCATGGCGACGGTGGTGACCGCCTTGGACTCGATGCCGTCGAGGTCGTCCACGCCCACTCCGGCGGCCGTCAGCCGCTCCTCCGTGCGCAGCGGCTCGATCTCGGAGATCGTCTCGACCAGGGTGGTCTTGCCGACCCCGAAGCCCCCGGCGACGAGGATCTTGACGGGGGCCGCCTGGGGCGCAGAGGTGTCATATCCGGGCAAGGTTGTCCCTGATTCTCCTGAGCAGGTGGACATTGCTGGTCTCGGCGCCCACCAGGGGCGCCCGGTGGTGGATGAGCCCGCGGTCGGCGAGTTCACCGAGGAGCAGCGTCATCGGGGTGAGCCGGATGTGCATCCGCGCCGCGAGTTCCGCGACCGCCCGTCCGTCGGGCGCCGGGCACAGCGCGAGGACGGCCCGCCACTCGGTGGGCAGGCTGCTGTCGGCCTCGGGGTCGACCGCCGCGGTGATCGTGGTGTCCATGGTGAGGACGGTGCACGGCGCGGCGGTGCGGCCGTCGGTGAGAGCGTACAGCCGCGTCCGGCGGGGGGACCGGGCCCGGCCCGCCGGCCGCGGGTCCTGCGGGGCCCCGTCCCCTTCCGGCTGCTCCTCGTCCGGCCGCTCCTCGTCCGGGAGCTCTTCCTCCAGGAGCTCTTCCTCCGGAAGCTCCGGGAGCTCTTCCTCCGGCATTACGAGGCGGGCCCCTGGACGCGCTCCGGGGTGCCCAGCCACTCGCCGAGCGCCTGGGCCGTGCGGACGGCCTCGCCGCCGAGCTCGCCGAGGCGGGCCTTGCGGGAGGTCACCACGATGAGGGTGCTGCCCTCGCCGCACCCGACGATGCACAGGTAGCGGTCGTCCATCTCGACGAGTTGGCGGATGACCCGGCCGCCGTCGATCTCGCGGGATATCGCCTTCATCGTGGCCGCGACGCCGGAGGAGGCCGCGGCGATGCGCTCCGCCTGGTCGCGGTCGAGGCGGTAGTCGCTGAGTCTGATCCCGTCGTTGGACAGCAGGACCGCGCCCTCGATGCCGGCGATGCGGCTCAGGTTGTTGTCCAGGACGCTGTAGATCATGTCGTGGGCTGTCGTCGTCATGGCCGTTCCTGTCGCAGTTCGATTTCCACGGTCTGGGTCCCCTGTTCGTAGTCCGCCCAGGCGTCGGCCACCTCTTCGGGGGTGTCGGTGTCCGGGCGGACCGCCGGTTCCGGCGTCCGCGGCGCGCGGAGCTGTTCCGTCATGTGGCTCTGCGGGACGCGCTGGGGCAGCTGCGGGCGCCGCCCGTCCTCGGCGTCCTTCGCGCCCTTCGCGTCCCTCGCGTCCTTCGCCGCGCTCGTGTCGGCGTCCTTCGCGCCCCTGGCGTCCTTCGCGTCGGCCGCGTCCTTGCGCCGGGTCGGCAGTCCGGCGGCCGTGTGCAGCAGGACCGGGGCCGCGGGCCGTACCGGGGCCGGGGCGCGTACGGCGGCGGGGGCGCGGACGGGCGCCGGGCCGGCCACCGGCCCCGGCTCCGGCTCCGGCGCGGGGGCCGGGACCGGCGCGGGGCGCGGCACGGGCACCGGAGCCTGCTCGCGGAGCCCGGCGTCCTTGGTCCGCCGCGACGCCAGCAGCGAGCCGGGCAGGATCACCACGGCCGAGGTGCCGCCGAACACCGAGCGGCGCAGGGTGACGGTGGCGCCGAGCTGGTCGGCGAGGTGGCCGACCACGAACAGGCCGAGCCGGTGGGCCTCCTCGGCGAGGACGGCGTACGGCGGGGCCGTGTGCAGGCGCCGGTTCATCTCCTCGTAGCTGGCCGCGGAGACCCGCGGTCCGCGGTCCTCGATCTCCACCGACAGGCCGTCCGCGACCAGTTCGGCGCGGATTACCACCTTCGAGCGCGGCGGGGAGAACCGGGTGGCGTTGTCCAGCAGTTCGGCCAGCAGGTGGCTGATCTGGCTGATCACCTGGGGTTCGACGGTGGCCTCGTCCAGGGCCTGGCGCTCGATGCGCCGGAAGTCCTCGACCTCCGCGGCCGCCTCGCGCAGCAGGTCGGCGACGCGCATGGGCTCGGTGTGCGGGTCGGGGATCTCGCCGCCCGAGAGGATCAGCAGGTTCTCGATCTGCCGCCGCATGCCCACGGTCAGCTGGTCGGCCCGCATCAGCTGGGCCAGCAGCGCCTCGTCGTGGCCGAAGGTGTCCTGGAGCTCCTCGGTCAGGCTCAGCTGACGGCTGACCAGGTTCCCGGTGCGCGAGGCGATGCCGGAGGCGAACAGGCCGAAGCCGTGCCGCTCGGCGGCGAGCTGGCGGTGGCCGTCGACGGAGACCGCCACGGCCCGCGCGAAGGCGTCGCTGATCCGCCCGACCTCGTCCCCCTCGCCGCGGACGGTGGGCAGGGCGGTGGTGTCGACGGGCTGGCCGCGGTGGAGCCGGTCCACGACGTCCGGCAGGGTCTGTTCGGCGACGGTCACCGTGCGCCGGTGCAGGTTGTCGAGGCGGCGCAGCACCGAGCGGGTGGTGAGCACGACGACCACCACGACCACCAGCAGGATCGCGGCGCTGCCGCCGATCAGCCGGTAGACCTCGTTCTCCAGTTCGGCCGCCCGCTCGTCGGCGTGGGCGAGCTGGGCCAGGCCGCGGTCGGCGGTGAGCTCGGCGAGCTGCGGGGCGAACTCCCGGTAGGCGGCGGGCCAGCCGGCCACCTGGGCGGGCAGCCGCACCCCGGTCTCGACGTCCTTGTGCTCGGAGACGACCGCGCTCTCGATGCTCAGCTTGGTCAGCCAGGCGTGGGAGCTGGTGATCCGCCCGTAGAACGCGCGCTGCTCGGCGGGCAGGTACGGCACCACGGAGGCCTCGTACAGGTTCCGGTGCGCGCCGACCGCGTCGAGGAAGCCGGTGAAGCCCGCGGCGCTCAGCTCCCGGTTCGGGCCGGCCAGGGCGAGGTAGGCGTCCTCGCGGGAGATCATCTCGGCGGCCGAGAGCGTGGCGACGACGATGCGGCTCTCCTGGGTGAGGCGCGCGTCCTCGGCGTGGCTGAAGCCGTCCTGGTAGAGGCGGATGATCCGGTCGACGATGTCGGTGTAGTAGCCGATCGCCCGGTCGGAACCGCCGGCGCGCGCGTCGGCGCGGTCGCGGTGCGCGGGCAGGCCGTCGAGGGCCCCCGACACCTCGGTGAGCAGCCGTTGCACGACCTCGTCGTGGGCGGGGGCGCCGGACGCCGCCTTGCGGAAGTCCGCCGCCGCGCGGTCGGTGGCGGCGCGTCCGTCGCGCTGCTCGCTGGCGGGGACCTGCGTGCCCGCCCAGCGGGCGGCGGTCACCCGGCGCTCGGCCTGGAGCGTGCCGAGCAGCCGGAACATCGGCTCGCCGACGCGCCGGCCGGCCGCCACGTCGGAGCGCAGGTGCTCGGCCTGCGCGAGCCGGCTCTCGGCGGTGACGACGGTCAGGGCCGCCATGGCGGCGGTCGGGACGACGGCCAGCCAGATCAGCAGCGTCCGCAGGCGGACGGTCCGCCGCCGCCGGCTCACGGGGGGCGCCGGCGCGCCTTCGGGTTCAGTGGCAGACATCGGCAGACATCGGTCCTCGGGAGCGGCAGGCAACGGGCGGCAGGCGGGGGAACGTCCTTGCGAAGGCGCTGATCATATCCAGCCATGGCGGGAACCGGATATGGCGATCGCGAAATCGTTCGACACCCCGGCCCGACCGCCGGGGAGCACGAAAGCGCCGGCCCGGCTCCCCGCGGAGCCGGGCCGGCGCCCGGCCGGTGTGGTGTCACTCCCCGTCGGGCGTCAGCCGCAGGGAGATGCTGTTGATGCAGTAGCGCTGGTCGGTGGGGGTGCCGTAGCCCTCGCCCTCGAAGACGTGGCCCAGGTGGGAGCCGCAGCGGGCGCAGCGGACCTCCGTGCGGACCATGCCGTGCGAGGTGTCGGCGAGGAGTTCGACCGCGTCGGAGTCCTTCGGGTCGTAGAAGGACGGCCAGCCGCAGTGGGAGTCGAACTTGGTCTCGGAGCGGAACAGCTCCGCGCCGCACGCCCGGCACGCGTAGGTGCCGACCGTCTTGGTGTCGGTGTACTCACCGCGGAAGGCCGGCTCCGTGCCCGCCAGGCGCAGGACCTGGTACTCGGAGGGGGTCAGCTCGGCCTGCCACTGCTCGTCGGGCTTCTCGACTTCGTACGCCATGGCGTTCTCTCCCGCTCCTCGGTTCAGTGCGTCAGGTGCGCGAGGATCTGCGGACCGATGTCCGTGACGTCCCCGGCGCCCATGGTGAGAACGAGATCACCGGGCTTGGCCATTCCCGCGATCACCCCGGCCGCGGCCGCCTTGTCGTGCTCGGCGGTGACGTCGGCGCCGGCCGCGCGGGCGGCGGCGATGATGATCTCGCTGGTGACGCCGGGGACCGGGTCCTCGCGGGCCGGGTAGATGTCCAGGACCACCGAGGCGTCGGCGAGGGCCAGGGCCTGGCCCATCTCCGTACCGAGCTCCTGGGTGCGGGAGAACAGGTGGGGCTGGAAGAGGACCAGGATCCGGGACCCGTCGGCGGCGCCGCGGATGGCCTCCAGGTCGGCGGTCATCTCGGTGGGGTGGTGCGCGTAGGAGTCGATGACCTGGACGCCGGCGGCCTCGCCCTTGAGCTGCAGGCGGCGCTTGACGCCGGTGTACTTGCCGAGCGCGGCGGCCAGGTCGTCGGCGGGGACGCCCAGGGCGACGCCGGCGGCCAGGGCGGCGACGGCGTTGTGCGCGTAGTGGCGGCCCGGGACGGAGACGGTGAAGACGATCTCGCGGCCGGCGAGCTCGACCCGGACCTCGCTGGTCAGACCGCGCGGGGTGACGGCGAGAATGCGGACGTCGGACTTCTCGGACTCGCCGTAGGTGACGACGTTCAGGTCTTCCTTGCCGGCGACCCGGGCGGCGATCTCGGCGGCGCCTTCCTGGTCGGCGGCGACGACCAGGGTGCCACCGGGGACGATCTTGCCGACGAAGGTCTCGAAGGACTCGTAGATCTCGTCCATCGAGGCGTAGTTCGCGTGGTGGTCCAGCTCGGCGTTGAGGACGATCGCGACCTGCGGGTCGTACTTGTGGAAGCTGCGGTCGCTCTCGTCCGCCTCCGCCACGAAGATGTCGCCGGTGCCGTGGTGGGCGTTGGAGCCCGGGGCGTCCAGGTCGCCGCCGATGGCGTACGAGGGGTCCAGGCCCAGCGCCGAGAGGGAGACCGCCAGCATCGAGGTGGTGGTGGTCTTGCCGTGGGTGCCGGCCACGGCGATGGGCCGCAGGCCCCCCATCAGCCCGGCGAGCGCGTCGGAGCGGTGCACGACCGGCACTCCGAGCTCGGCGGCGCGGGCCAGCTCCGGGTTGTCGGCGCGGATGGCGCTGGAGACGACGACGCAGGTGGCGTCGTCGGCGAGGTGCTCCGCGGCGTGCCCGACGTGGACGGTGGCGCCGTGGGCGCGCAGCGCCTGGGCGGTCTCGGAGTCGCGGGCGTCGCTGCCGGCGACCCGGGCCCCGCGCTGGGCGAGGATCTTGGCGATCCCGGACATCCCGGCCCCGCCGATGCCGATGAAGTGCGGGCGGTCCATGGCGGTCGGCAGGCCGGGCGTCATACGGGTTGCTCCAGGATCGAGGCGAAAGGTGTGCGGGCCCAGCCTATTCGTTGTGGGCGAAGAGCTTCAGCACCGGAACGCCGACCTTGTGGCGGGCGCGGGAGGCCCAGTCCCGGTGGAAGAACTCCTCCACGAAGTGGGGGGCGGTCAGGACGATCACCTCGTCGGCGCCGGACTCCTCCACGACGGACTTCAGCTTGTCGAGCGGATGGTCCTCGATGATCTGCCCGACCGCCTCGCAGCCCCTCTTGCGCAGGGCCTGCAGGGAGTGCTCGAGCGCCTGCTCGGCGGGGCCGCGGGCGTCGGCGCCCTCGGGTTCGTCGCCCTCGCGGATCGCCTCCGGCAGCTCGCCGAGCGCGACGTCGTCGATGGCGCGCAGCAGCCGGTCCTGGTCGCCCCGGGGCTGCATGAGGACGAAGAAGGAGACCGGGTCGTCTCCGTGCAGGGTGGTGACGAAGTCCACGTCTACGGATGTCAGAGGCTTCTCGATCATCAATACGCTCGTGAACACGGACGCCCTCTCCTTCATGGGCCCTGGCTGGCCCCTGCGGAAACCATCCTGCCCCGCGGAAGGACGGGGCTTGCGCAGATATATGTGCCCAGCGGAGGCAAAGCGGAACGAGAAATTCCGCTCCTTGTCAGATCCGACGGTAGCTCGTGTACAGGAACCCGGCCTCCTCCAGCAGGGACGCCAGCCGGAACCGCGCCGGCACGGCCAGACCGGGCCCGCCCGCGATGCGCTGGGCGTCACCCGACGTGAGCATCGGGGACAGCGTCAGGCACAGCTCGTCCAGGACCCCGGCGGCCACGAACTGGCCCAGCAGCCGCGGCCCGCCCTCGGTCAGCTGACGGCGCAGCCCCCGCTCGGCCAGCGCCCGGACCGCCCGCTCGGGGTCCACGGCCGCGCCCTCCCCGGCGAACACCACCTCGACCCCGGCCGCGGTCGCCGCGGCGAGCCGGTCGGCGGGGGCGGCGGCGCCGGTGACCAGCAGGGTGGGCACCAGCGGGGCGCTGAACAGCGGCAGTCCGAAGTCCAGGTCCAGCCCGGCCGAGACCACCGCGATCGCCGGGGCGGGCCCCTGCCCGGCGGCCGCGCGGCGGGCGGCGAAGGCCTCGCGGGCGCGGGCCGGGCGGTAGCCCTCCTGGCGAACCGTTTCCGCCCCGACCACGACCACGTCCGCCAGCGCCCGCAGGGTGCCGAAGACCCGCATGTCGGTCTCGCTGGAGATGGGCTGGGAGCGGCCGTCGTGCTGGGCGGCCCCGTCGAGCGTGGAGACCATGTTCCCGCGCAGCCAGTGGGCACCCTCGGCGAGCTCGGGGTAGGCGTAAGCCTCGGCCAGCTCGTCCAGCGACCACTCGCGGTCGCCGTCCCGCTCCGGGTCGTGACCGGCTCCGGGCTCCGGGTCGCGGCCGTGCGGGCGGTCGGGCTCGCGGTGCGGCGTGGCGGGCGGTGTCTGATCGGTCACAGGGAACAGGCGTCGCATCGGTGCAGTGTGCCACGCGCCGTAGAGTGGAATGCTGTGCCGACCTCACTCTCCCCGTCCGGTTCCACCACCGGGCGGATAGCCGACGCGGGCCCGCAGTCCCTGTGCGCCCGCGAGCCCCATGTGCCCGCCGAGCGGCTGGTCGCCGAGATGGTGCCGCCGCCGCGCTTCGACGGGGTGCGCTTCGAGACGTACGTCCCGGACCCGAACCAGCCCAGCCAGGCCGAGGCCGTCGGCACGCTCAGCGCCTTCGCCGCCGGGCTCGGCGGGGCCCACGCCTCCGGCGCGGGCAGGCGCCGCTGGTTCTCGCGGGCCCCCAAACCCCAGGCCGGCCCCCGCGGGGTCTACCTCGACGGCGGGTACGGCGTCGGCAAGACCCACCTGCTGGCCTCCCTGTGGCACGCCACCCCGGCCGAGCCCGCGCTCAAGGCCTTCGGCACCTTCGTCGAGCTGACCAACCTGGTCGGCGCGCTCGGGTTCCAGCAGACCGTGCGGACCCTCGGCGGCCACCGGCTGCTGTGCATCGACGAGTTCGAGCTCGACGACCCGGGCGACACCGTGCTCGTCTCCAGCCTGCTCAGCAAGCTCGTCGAGCAGGGCGTGGCGCTCGCCGCCACCTCCAACACGCTGCCCGGCAAGCTCGGGGAGGGCCGGTTCGCCGCCGTCGACTTCCTGCGGGAGATCCAGGGCCTGTCCGCCCACTTCCGCACCCTGCGCATCGACGGCGAGGACTACCGGCACCGCGGGCTGCCCGAGGCCCCGGCGCCGTACACCGACGAGCAGGTGGCCAAGGCCGCGTACGCCACCCCCGGCGCGACCTTCGACGACTTCCCCGGCCTGCTGGAGCACCTGGCCCGGGTGCACCCGAGCCGCTACGGCGCGCTGACCGACGACATATCCGCGGTCTGCCTCACCGACGTCACGCCGGTGCCCGACCAGTCGACGGCGCTGCGGCTGGTGGTCCTCGCCGACCGCCTCTACGACCGGGAGATACCCGTGCTCGCCTCGGGTGTCGCCTTCGACCGGCTGTTCAGCGAAGAGATGCTGAACGGCGGTTACCGCAAGAAGTACTTCCGGGCCATCTCGCGGCTCACCGCCCTCGCCCGCGACGCAAAGGGGCTGGTGGCGCAGTAGGTTGGGGGACGCCGGGTCGGCCGCAGGCCGGCGCCGGCCGTTTCCGCTTCTTCTGCGAAGGGATCCACCATGGCCACCGTCCGCCACGCGCACACCGTCTGGGAAGGCAACCTGCTGCAGGGCAAGGGTGTCGTCAGCCTCGACTCGTCGGGCCTCGGCTCGTACGACGTCTCCTGGCCGGCCCGGGCCGAGCAGCCGAACGGGAAGACCAGCCCGGAGGAGCTGATCGCCGCGGCCCACTCCAGCTGCTTCTCGATGGCGCTGTCGCACGCCCTTGACGGCGCGGGCACCCCGCCCACCCGCCTGGAGACCAAGGCCGACGTCACCTTCCAGCCGGGCGAGGGCATCACGGGCATCCACCTGACCGTGCGCGGCGAGGTCCCCGGCCTGGACGCGGAGGGGTTCACCGCCGCCGCCGAGGAGGCCAAGAAGAACTGCCCGGTCAGCCAGGCCCTGACCGGTACGACGATCACCCTGAGCGCCGAGCTCGCCTGAGCGCGACCGGACACGCGGCGTCCGCCGCGCGGAGCGCCCTGCCGCGGTGCTCCGCGCGTCGGGGCCGCGGGCCCCGGCGCGCGTGGTACCACGGCTGGCACCACCTCTCCTGTCCCTCCTGGGGGTTGCCATGTCCGTGGACCGTCGCACGGTGCTCAGCGGTGCCGCCCTGGTGTTCAGCGGGGCGCTGGGCGCCCTGTTCGCCGGCGGTGCGGACGCCGTGCCCGCGCCGCGGGGCGCCGCCGGCGGGTACGGCCCGCTGGTGCCCGATCCGCACGGGCTGCTGGACCTGCCGCACGGCTTCTCCTACCGGGTGCTGTCCCGGGCGGGTGGACGCCTGCGCTCCGGTGAGGGCCGGGTGCCGGGCCACTGCGACGGCATGGCCGCGTTCCGGGCCGGGGGCGGCCGGGTCCGCCTGGTGCGCAACCACGAGAACCGCGCCGACGCCCCGCTGCCCGTGCCGAAGGTGCCCGGGCTCGTCTACGACCCGTACGCGCGCGGCGGGGCCACCGTCCTCACGCTCGACGCGGCCGGGGAGGTCACCGGCGAGCGGGTGGGCCTCGCCGGTACGGCCGTCAACTGCGCGGGCGGGCGCACCCCGTGGCACACCTGGCTGTCCTGCGAGGAGACCGAGGACCGCGCGGGCACGGCCGGTTACGCCGAGGACCACGGGTACGTCTTCGAGGTCGACCCGGCCGATCCGCGCCGCACCGGCGCGGTTCCGCTGACCGCGCTCGGCCGGTTCCCGCACGAGGCCGTGGCCGTGGATCCGTACCGGGGGACCGTCTACGAGACCGAGGACGCCTTCGTGGCGCCGTTCGGGCTGTTCTACCGCTTCCTGCCGCACCGGCCGCTGGGCGGGGTCGGCTCGCTGCGGGCGGGGGGCACGCTGGAGGCCATGCGGGTGCCGGGGGTCGCGGACCTCTCGGTGGTGCAGGAGCCGGGCGCGGAGTTCCCTGTCGAGTGGGTGCCGGTGCCCGACCCGTCGGCGGCCCGGACCCCGGTCCGGCTCCAGGACTTCGGGCCGCGCGGGATCACCCACGCGCAGAAGCTGGAGGGCTGCTACTGGGGCGGCGACGGCGTCCACTTCGTCTCCAGCTACGCCCGCGGCCGCGAGGGCGCGGCGGCCGACCACTTCGGCCAGGTGTGGTTCCACGACCCGCGCACCGGCCGGATCCGCCTGGAGGTGGTCTTCGGCCCGGCCACCGACGTGGCGCTGCCCGGGGAGTCCCCCGACAACATCTGCCTGTCGCCCGACGGCGGGCTGATGGTGTGCGAGGACGGCGGCGGGGCGCAGTACGTCTTCGGTGTGACCCGGCGCGGCGCGGTGTACCCGCTGGCCCGCAACGCCGACAACACCGGCACGGCGCAGGCGCCGCAGTGGAGCGAGTTCGCGGGGGTGACCTTCGCCCCGGACGGCCGCACGCTGTACGTCAACGCCTACGACCCCGGCACGACCTTCGCGGTGACGGGCCCCTGGCACTGACCGCCGCTCGCCCTCTCCTTCTCCCCTTCTCCCCTTCCCTCCTCTCCCTCTCCCTCTCCTCCCCCGCCACCCCGCCCGTCCCTGTCCTCCCGCGTCGCGGCCCCGGACGATCGGCCGGATGATCGGAGGGGAGCAGTCCGGGGGACCGACCGGAGGGAGCGGGTCGCCGTGGCGCACACGCAGGAGCCGTCCGGGCCGTCGCTGAGCAGCCTGCTCCGGGTCGCTCCCGGTGAGCGGCCCTCGCTCGCCTGGCGCGACCCGGGCGGGCTGCCCGCCGGGCCGCGCGACAAGGCGGCGGGAACCGCCGCGACCGCGGCGCTGGCCGACCGGTTGGCCTCCCTGCAGGAGCGGCTGTACGCCCAGGCCACCGCGGGCGACCGCCGGCGGCTGCTGCTGGTCCTGCAGGGCATGGACACGTCCGGCAAGGGCGGCACGGTCAAGCACGTCAGCGGGATGTTCGACCCCTCCGGCTGCCGGGTGAAGGCCTTCAAGGCACCGACCCCCGAGGAGCTCGCGCACCCCTTCCTCTGGCGGGTCGCCCGGGCGCTGCCGCTGCCGGGCGAGATCGGGTTGTTCGACCGCTCGCACTACGAGGACGTGCTGATCGCCCGGGTCCGCGGGCTGGTCCCGCGCAAGGTGGTCGCACGGCGGTACGACCGGATCAACCGGTTCGAGCAGGCTCTCGTCGACGACGGGGTGACCGTGGTGAAGGTGTTCCTCCACATCAGCTGGGAGGAGCAGCGGGCCCGGCTCCTGCGCCGACTGGACGACCCGACCAAACGGTGGAAGTTCGACCCGCGCGACCTCGACGAACGCGCCCTGTGGCCCGCCTATCAGGAGGCGTACGAGCGGGCGCTGCACCGCTGCTCCACCGAGGCGGCGCCGTGGTTCGTCGTGCCCGCGGACCGCAAGTGGTACCGCGACTGGGCGGTGAGCACGTTGCTGGCGGAACATCTGGAGGCAATCGGTCCGCGGTACCCGGCGGCCGACTTCGACGTGGACGAGTGCCGTGCGCGTCTGATTTCCAGATAGTCATATATTTTGCATGAGTGACCATTTCACTGCGCACAGTGGCAGCCGTTGCCGTGCTCGGCGCCGCCCTCGCCGGATGCGCCGGCGGCACCGGTGGACCCGCCGGGGGCCGGGCGGGCGACCGTACGCCCACCGCCGGCACCGCCTCCGGAGCCCCCGCCGCCGGATCGCCCTCCCCCGGCGCGTCGGCGCCCGCCGCGGGCGCCCAGGGCGCCTCCCCGCAGGCCGCCGCCGGCCCCGGCAGGGCACCCACCCTCGCCCCCGGCCCGAACGGCCTGACCCCCGTCTTCGCACGCGCCCAGCAGCGGACCGACAAGACGGTCGCGCTCACGTTCGACGCCGACATGACCGCCGACCAGGGCCCGCGGGCCGCCGCCGGTGAGCGCTTCGACAACCCCCAGCTCGTCGACACCCTGCGCGCGCTGAAGGTGCCCTCGACCATCTTCATGACGGGCCGCTGGGCCGAGGAGTACCCCGACCAGGCCAAGGCCATCGGCACCGACCCCACCTTCGAGATCGCGAACCACTCCTACAGCCACCACGCCTTCACCTCCCCCTGCTACGGCCTGCCCGCCCTCGACGGCGCCGCCGCCCGCTCCGACGTGGACCGGGCGTTCGAGGCGTTCCGCAAGGCCGGCGCCGTCAACACCGTCCCCTACTTCCGCTTCCCCGGCGGCTGCTACGACGACCAGGCCCTGCGGGCGCTGTCCACGGCCAAGGTCACGGCCGTCCAGTGGGACGTGGTCAGCGGCGACGCCTTCGCCACCGACCCGTCGGCGGTCGCCCAGCAGGTGCTGAACGGGGTCAGGCCCGGCTCGGTGGTGGTCATGCACTGCACCCGCAGCGCGGCCCCGGTCACCGAGGAGGCGATCCGGACGATCGTCCCGGAGCTGCGCAAGCGCGGCTACCGCTTCGTCAAGGTCTCCGAGCTCATGGGGACCTGAGGGCCGCCCGGCCGACGCGGGCCGGCGCTCAGTGGCCGGCCTGCGTCTCGACGACCTCGCTCGGGCGGACGATGACGAACCCCTCGCCGCGCAGCTGGAGCTGCACGGCCTCGCCGGAGCCGCCGCGGATCATGGAGCCGACCGACTGCGAGCGGTGCAGCCCCGTCTCCAGGTGGGCGCTCCAGCCGACCACCGCGTCGGTGTCCACGTACACCGGGGACTGCGCCGTCACGGGGATGACGATCGGGTTGCCGTCGCAGACCACGGCGAGCTTGCCGGTCCCGGTGAAGACGCTGTTGAAGAGGCCTCCGCCCGTCATGCCGGCGCCCTTCACCATCTTGATCTCGTAGGAGAGGGTGGGGTCGAAGCACAGGACGTTGCGCCCGTTGACGGTCAGGGCGTCGCCCGGTTCGAGGTCCACGATGAAGCAGTTGCCGCCCTGGTGGGCGAACCAGGCCTCGCCCTGGCCGCGCACCGCCATCAGCGCCAGGCCCTCACCGGTGACGGCCCGCTTGAGCATGCCGCCTATGCCCTGGCCCTTGCGCTCGAACTGCAGGTTGCCGCGGAAGGCGATCATCGAGCCCTGGCGGGCCAGCATCTCGCCGTTGACGGCGTACTTGACGGACTTGGCGTTCTGGAGGGACATCCCCGGGGCGGCGGCGGGCTGGGCGAGGTTCTCGGAGGCAAACAGGTCGCTCTTCATGCCGACGATCCTCCCGTGCCCCTGGAGCGGGGGCATCCTCCTGAAGTCGGAAACGTCCCTTCCTGGCAGACTGTGCCGGATGAGCAGCGTGAACGACACCCACGAAGGCCCCGGCGCGCAGCCCCGCGCGCAGCGGGACGGCCACCCGTTCGCGGCGCGGCGGATGGCGCGGGACGAGGCCCCGCAGTTCGTCCTGCCGCTGGTGGTCCGGATCGAGAAGGACGGCCCGCCGGCCCGGACCGACGCCCTGGAGACGGCGGCCCGCGCGGTGCTCGTGCTGCTCTCGGACGACCGGGCGCGGGGCGAGGGCGAATGGGCCGAGGTGGTGCGGAGCTGGCAGGACGCCCGGATCCGCAAGGTGGTGCGGCGGGCGCGCGGAGCGGAGTGGCGCAAGGCGGGCACCCTGCCCGGCATCACCGTGCACGGCGCGGCGGCCGAGGTCCGGGTGTTCCCGCCGGTGCCGCTGGACGGCTGGCCCAAGGAGCTGGCCAAGCTCCAGGTGTCGGGCACGGACCTGGACGACCCGGAACCGGCCGGTCCGGTCCCGCCCGGGGTGCCGGTGCTGTGGCTGAACCCGGCGCTGGAGATGTCCGCGGGCAAGGCCATGGCCCAGGTCGGGCACGGGGCGCAGCTGGCCTGGTGGGAACTGGGCGCGGCGGAGCGCGAGGCCTGGCGCGCGGCGGGCTTCCGGCTGGCCGTGCGGACGGCTCCCGCGGAGGCCTGGCCGGAGCTGGCCGGGGGCCGGCTGCCGCTGGTGCGGGACGCCGGGTTCACCGAGATCGCGCCCGGCAGCGCCACCGTGGTCGCGGACCATCCGGCGCTGCGGGCCTGAGCCCGCGCCGGGCCGGGCTCAGCCGGTGACGTCCGTACGGAGCTGGGCCCGGGCGGTGGCGAGCAACTGCGGCAGCTGCGAGGGCCGGGCGTCGTACTGCTGGTCGTTGACGAGCAGTTGGTAGACCTGGCCGTGCTCGCCCGCGACGAAGACCTCGCTCCGGTGGCAGGGGACGTCCCGGCCGGGCCAGTGGTAGTCCAGCTCCAGCCGCGCGGCGTCCCGGTCCCCCTGGCGGTCGGCGTGGGTGGTGGCGGTCAGCGCCTCCATCTTCGACTCCTCGGTCCTGCGGTACCAGGCGAGCTGTCCGACGGCGGCCGACTGCGCCGTGCGGCCGTTGCTGCTGTCCCGCTTCACCCCGATCACGTACCGGCCGTCGGGGGACACCCAGGTGGCCTGGAGGGCCGTGTCCACATCCAGCTTCCAGCCGTCCGGCACGGCCAGCGCGAGCGTGAGGGCCTTCGCCCGCACGACGTGCCAGCCGGACGGCACCGGCGGCGGTGACGGCTGCGCGGGGCGGTCCGGCGCCGGCGGGACCGACGGCGCGGGGGACCCCGAGGGGCCGGAGGACGACGGCGCGGCGGAGCCGGACGGGCCGCCGGGCAGCGGACCGGTGGGGGCGGCCGAGGGACTCTCGGCGGGCGGCGCGACCGGGCGGCCCTCTCCCGCGGAGACCGACCGCCTGTCGCCGGGGCCGCCGCCCGAGCCGAGGAACCCGAACAGGCCGAGCACCAGGGCGGCCAGGGCGGTCACCGCGGAGAGCACGGCGGCCAGCTCGGCGGCCTTCCTGGTCCTGCTCCGGCGGCCGTCGTCGCCGCGTTCGCCGTCCCCCGACGTCACCACGTCGCTCATCGCGCCCCCCGGCTCCCCGACTGCGAAACCCGCCGGCCCAACTCCACCAGAGTGCCCCGCCCGGCGGGGCGGAACCTCAAATGTTGCTCTGAACGTCTCCGCTCGCGGTTGGCCGGTCCGTGCCGGGGTCATCACCTCCGCACAGAACGTCGGAAGGGGGCGAGGGGGACATGGAGGCCATGGCGCGCCTGGGAGTGGGGATCGGCTGGCGGCCGGAGATCGCCGACGTGGTCGAGCGACTGCCCGGACTGGACTGGGTGGAGGTGGTGGCCGAGAACGTGTGTCCCGGGCATCTGCCCGCGTCGCTGCTGCGGCTGCGCGAGCGCGGGGTGACCGTCGTCCCGCACGGGGTCTCGTTGGGCCTGGGCGGTGCGGACCGGCCGGACCCGGGGAAGCTGGCCGCGCTCGCCGAGCGGGCGGTGGCGCTGGGCGCGCCGCTGGTGACGGAGCACATCGCGTTCGTGCGGACCTCCACCCCGGCGCTGGAGGCCGGGCACCTGCTGCCGGTGCCCAAGACCTGGGACGCCCTCGAGGTGCTCTGCGAGAACGTGCGGATCGCCCAGGACGCGCTGCCGGTGCCGCTGGCACTGGAGAACATCGCGGCGCTGCTGCGCTGGCCGGACGAGGAGCTGACGGAGGCCCAGTTCCTGACGGAGCTGGTGGAGCGGACGGGTGTGCGGCTGCTGATCGACGTGGCCAACCTGCACACCAACCACGTCAACCGCGGCGAGGACCCGCTGGCCGTGCTGGACGCGCTGCCGGCCGGGGCACTGGCGTACGTGCACGTGGCGGGCGGGATCGAGCGGGACGGCGTCTGGCACGACACGCACGCCCACCCGGTGCCGCCGCAGGTGCTCGCGCTGCTGTCGCAGCTGCGCGCCCGGACCGACCCGCCGGGCGTGCTGCTGGAGCGGGACGACGACTTCCCACCGGAGCAGGAGCTGGCGGGGGAACTGGACGCCGTCCGCGGGGCG
>NZ_JAJAUY010000240.1 GCF_020532625.1 Streptomyces antimicrobicus
GCAGCCGGTCAGCGCGAGCGCCCCGGACAGGGCGACCACCGCCAGCGCCACGGCCGTTCTGTCTCGGTACGCGTGCTTCGTCAGGGCCATCAGGGCCACCCCCCGGGGTCGACTTCACCAACGTCGCCCCTTCGACGTTCCCGGCCCCCCGGCGGGTTTCGCCCTCCGGGTCCCGGACCGGTCCCGATGAGGTCACGGACCGGCCTCGGTGATCCGCCGGTGATCGGTCTGAGACGATGGGGCCATGCACGAGGCGGACGCGGACAGGGACACGGACGGGCCGGGCCGGCAGCAGGCACACCCGCCCGCGGAACGGGCGGACGGGCCGGCCCGGCCGGCCCGCCACGTCGTGGTCGTCGGCGGCGGCATCGCCGGACTGGCCGCGGCCCACCGGCTGCTCGGCGCGGGCGCCCGGGTCACCCTCGTGGAGGCCACCGCCCGGCTCGGCGGCAAGCTGTACGCCGGCGAACTCGCCGGCGCCCCGGTCGACCTCGGCGCCGAATCGGTGCTCGCCCGCCGCCCCGAGGCCGTGGAACTGGCCGAGGCCGTGGGCCTGGGCGCCGACCTGCAACCCCCCGCCACCGCCACCGCCCGGCTCTGGACCCGCGGTGTCCTGCGGGACATGCCGCGCGGCCACCTGATGGGCGTCCCCGGCGACCTCGCCCCGCTCGCCGCGTCCGGGATCCTCTCGGCCGAGGGCCTGGCCCGGATCGCCGCCGACGCCGAACTGCCGCCCACCGAGGTCGGGGAGGACGCGGCGATCGGCGAGTACGTCGCCGCCCGGATGGGCCGCGAGGTCGTCGACCGGCTCGTCGAGCCGCTGCTCGGCGGCGTCTACGCGGGCGACGCCTACCGCATCTCCCTGCGCGCCGCCGTCCCCGCGCTCTACGACGCCGTCCGCAGCCACCGCACCCTCGCCGAGGCCGTCCGCGCGGTCCAGGCCGAGGCCGCCGCCCGGACCACGGTGACCGGGGCCGGCGCCACCGGGGCCTTCTTCGCCGGCATCGCCGGCGGCATCGGGCGCCTGCCGCTCGCCGTCGCCGACGCCTGCCGGGCCGCCGGCGCGCGGATCCTGACCGGGACCCCGGTGCGCGAGGTCCTGCGCACCGCCGACGGCTGGCGGGTCGCCGCGGGCACGCAGACCCTCGACGCCGACGCCGTCGTGCTCGCCGTCCCCGCCGGGCCCGCCGCCCGGCTCCTGGACGCCCTCGCCCCCGCCGCGGCCACCGAGCTGCGCGCCGTCGAGTACGCCTCGATGGCCCTGGTCACCCTGGCCTTCAAGCGGTCCGAGCTGCCCGCCGCCCTGGCCGACGGCAGCTCCAGCGGCTTCCTCGTCCCGCCCGTGGACGGCCGTACGGTCAAGGCCTCGACCTTCTCCAGCAACAAGTGGGCCTGGTCCGCCGCCGACCCCGAGCTCTTCCTGCTGCGCACCTCCGTCGGCCGGCACGGCGACGAGCGCGACCTCGCCCGCGACGACGCCGACCTGGTCCGGGCCTCCCTGGCCGACCTCGGCGACGCCGTCGGGCTGGCCGCCCGGCCGATCGCCTCCACCGTCACCCGCTGGGACGGCGGACTGCCGCAGTACCCCGTCGGCCACCCCGCCCGGGTCGCCCGCATCCGGGCCGCCGTGGCGGCGGTCCCGGGACTGGCGGTGTGCGGCGCGCTCTACGACGGCGTGGGCATCCCGGCGTGCGTCGCGAGCGCCCGCGCGGCGGCCGACGCCGTGACGGGGACCCCTGGCGCGGACCACTGATCGGGACACGGGACAATAGGCACATGACTGCACCAGAGAAGATCCCCCACCTGGGGAAGAAGGCCAAGGACCTCAACGAGGTCATTCGCTACACCCTGTGGTCCGTCTTCAAGCTGAAGGACGTGCTTCCGGAGGACCGCACCGGCTACGCCGACGAGGTGCAGGAGCTGTTCGACCAGCTGGCCGCCAAGGACATCACCGTCCGCGGCACCTACGACGTCTCCGGCCTGCGCGCCGACGCCGACGTCATGATCTGGTGGCACGCCGAGACCGCGGACGAGCTGCAGACCGCGTACAACCTGTTCCGCCGCACCAAGCTGGGCCGCGCCCTGGAACCGGTGTGGTCGAACATGGCGCTGCACCGTCCCGCCGAGTTCAACAAGTCGCACATCCCGGCGTTCCTCGCCGACGAGGTCGCCCGCGACTACGTCAGCGTCTACCCCTTCGTGCGCTCCTACGACTGGTACCTGCTGCCGGACGAGGACCGGCGCCGGATGCTCGCCGACCACGGCAAGATGGCCCGGGGCTTCCCGGACGTCCGCGCCAACACGGTGGCCTCGTTCTCGCTCGGCGACTACGAGTGGCTGCTGGCCTTCGAGGCCGACGAGCTGTACCGCATCGTCGACCTGATGCGTCACCTGCGGGCCTCCGAGGCCCGGATGCACGTCCGTGAAGAGGTCCCGTTCTTCACCGGACGCCGCAAGTCCGTCGCCGATCTGGTGGCCGGGCTCGCCTGATACCTCCCCTGGGGGGAAGGACCGGAGGACCGACCTCCTCCGGTGGATCGGGAGGCCCAGCCCCCGAAACGACGCAGCCGGAGACCCCGCCCCGGAAGTTCAGACGGCGGGCGACGGCGGTGGCTTCAGGACCACCGCCGCGCCGCTGTCCAGCGACACCGGCGCGGGCTCCGGCATGCGGCGTCCCCCCGGCCGCGGTGACGCGGCGTCAGGAGCTGCTGCTGCCGCCGCAGCTCGAACTGGACGAACTGCCGCAGCTCGAACCGCTGGAGCCGCCGCAGCTCGACGGCGAGGACGCACAGCCGGAGCCGGCCGAGGCGCAACCGGAGCCGCCTGCCCCGCCGCAGGAGGACCCGCCGGACCGCCCGCCCGCGCCGCACGCGTGGCCCGACGTGCTCCCGCACCCGCTCGGCCCGCTGCCGTCGACCCCCGCGCACCACACGACCGGGACGGCGTCGGCGGCGCCGTCGTCCCCGCCGGACGAAGAACCCGAACCGGGCCCCCGGCCGGGGCCCGTACCGGGTCCGGACCGGCCGGCGGCCACCAGGTGCGCACGCAGGACCGGGTCCTCGACCGCGCGCGGCCCGTACAGCGCCGTCCGCACGTGCGGCGCCCGGTCGGCGCGGTGGAAGGCCCGCACCCCGGCCAGGGCCTGCCGGCCCGCCGGTGTCGTACGGGAACGCGCCCGGGCCGCGTACCGCGTCCCCAGCACGATCCCGACGACGAGGGCCGGCGTCACCAGGAAGACGAAGGGCACACCGGACCCGTCGCGCACCGCCAGCTCGACGAACGTGGCCAGGATCGACAGCGGGATCGCCGCCACGCACAGCCCGGCCTGGACCGCGCCCCAGCGCTGCCCGCGCCGCCGCCGGCCGCCGGAGCCGGCCGGGGCGAGCAGGCCCCGCGCGGCCAGGGCGTCGCCGATCTCCTGGACGGCGGGATGCCGCATGGCGTCGTGGCGCACCTGGCCCAGGCCGCCGGAGGGGGCGGCCAGGCAGGCGTGCGCCACGGCCAGTTCGGCGGGTTCGACGGCCCGGGCCCCGGGCCGGAACTGCACGATCCCCGGCCCACCGATGATCATCCGGCCGTCGCTGTGGAGCGACACCAGCGCGGTGTCCACCACCCGTCCCGGCCCCCCGGCCAGGAACGCCGCCTCGGACAGGTCGTGGACCTGCGGCGCCCACACCGAAACCCCCGGCCGCGTCCCCGTCACCGCACGCGCCAGCCCGACGGACGACACGAGGACGGCGACCCACACCAGCACAGCCAGGACCGTCATGCCGTGGACCTCCCCCCGGCAACCGCGCCGGCAACCGCCCCGCCACCCGCGCCGGCGTACGCCCCGGCGGGCGTCCCGGCGCCGTGCACCGCGCCGTCCCCGGCCGCGCCGTCCCGGCTCCGCTCCGGGCGGCCCGGCGCGAAGCCGCGCAGCCGGTCCAGGAGCCGGGCGCCCAGGCCGCGCGGACGGGCGCCCGCGCGGTCCTGCCACCACGTGGTGAGACGGCGACGGGCCTTCGGGTCGTCCGGCAGGCCCTGGATCAGCAGGTGCTCGGCGAAGTCCAGGGCGTCACGGCGGTAGCCGCCGGTCAGGGGCCGGCTGCGGGCGTACGCCCGGAACGCCGCGCGGTAGGCGGGGCCGCCGAGGATCTCCGGCAGCTCCGGCGCGACCTTGCGGACCACCGAGGCCCGCTTCGCCAGGAGCGCCTCGGCCTGCACCCGCACCCGCTGCCCGTCGAAGCCCTCCGGCACCGGCGTCCCGGCGACCAGCGCCGACAGCAGCGCGGCCTGCCGCAGCGCGAGCCGGCCCA
>NZ_JAJAUY010000241.1 GCF_020532625.1 Streptomyces antimicrobicus
TCAGCGAGGCGAGGTCGCCGGGGGCGGCGGCGCCGAGGACGACCGGCGGGAGGGTGGCGTGGGTGATGCCGTGGCGCGCGGTGAAGGCGGCGAGCGCCGGTCCGGGCGTCAGTTCCTCGGGGCTGCCGGCGACGAGGGTGGCGCCGGTGAGCAGGCCCATGACCAGCTCCCAGAACGCCGCGTCGAAGCTCGGCGACGCGAACTGCAGCACCCGGCAGCCCGGGCCCACCTCGAAGCGCTCCACCTGCGAGGCCACCAGGCTCGCCACACCGGCGTGGGTGACCACGACGCCCTTGGGACGCCCCGTCGAACCCGAGGTGTAGATCACGTACGCCGGGGTCTGCGGGCGCACGGCGGCGGACGGGGTCAGGGGGGCCGCGGCGGACTGCTGCTCCCCGTCCACGAGGTACGTCGGCGCCGTGCCCGGCAGGGTGGCCGCGAGCTCACCGGTGGTGACGACCAGCGCGGGGCGGGCGTCGTCGAGCATGTAGGCGATGCGCTCGGCCGGGTAGGCGGGGTCGACCGGCAGGTAGGCGGCGCCGGTGCGCAGGACGGCGAGGACCGTGACCACGAGCTCCGGCGAGCGCGGCAGGGCGACGGCCACGATCCGCTCGGGGCCCGCCCCGGCGGCGGCCAGCCGGCCGGCCAGCGCGGCGGCCCGCTCGTCCAGTTCCCGGTACGTCAGGTCCGTGGTGCCGAAGCGCAGCGCGGGGGCGTCCGGGGAGGCGGTCACCTGCCGGGTGAACAGGGAGGTGAAGTCCTGCGGCTGCGGGGCGGTGCCGGGCAGGCCCGCGGCCTCCAGCCGGCCCCGCTCCTCGTCCAGGAGCACCGTCAGGCGCCCGACGGGCTCCTGCGCGCGGTCGGCGAGGAAGCGGAGCACGGCCTCGAAACGGCGGACGATGCGGTCCACGGCGTCCGCGGTGAAGGCGTCGGGACGGTAGTTGAGGCGCAGGTGGAGGCGCTCGCCCGGCATCACGGCCAGGCTCAGCGGGTAGTGGGTGGCGTCCCGGCCGTCGATGCCGGTGACCGCGAGGCCGGGCTCGGAGAGCCGGGCCGGGTCCAGCGGATAGTTCTCCAGGACCGTGATGGTGTCGAAGAGCTCGCCGATGCCGGCGAGGCGCTGGACGTCGGCGAGGCCCAGGTGCTGGTGCGGCAGCAGCCGGGACTGCTCGTCCTGGACCCGGGCGAGCAGCGCCGCGGCGCTCTCGGCGGGGTCGAGGGTGACCCGGACCGGGAGGGTGTTGATGAACAGGCCGACCATGGATTCGATGCCCGGGACCTCCGGCGGGCGGCCGGAGACGGTGCCGCCGAAGACGACGTCGTCCCGGCCGGTCAGGGCGCCCAGCAGCAGCGCCCAGGCGCCCTGGACCACGGTGGCGAGGGTGAGTCCGTGCCGGCGCGCGGTCGCGGTGACCGCCGCGGTGAGGTCGGCGGGCAGGTCGTACAGGAGCTGGTCGGGGGCGACCGGGGTGCTGGTGTCCAGGCCGGTGCCGGCGAGCAGCGTGGGCTCCTCGACGCCCGCGAAGGCCTGCCGCCAGGCGTCCTCGGCGGCCGGGGCGTCCTGCTCGGTCAGCCAGGCCAGGTAGTCGCGGTACGGGGTGGCGGCGGGCAGGGCGCGGCCGGCGTACAGGGCCAGCAGTTCGGCCACGTACAGCGGCATGGACCAGCCGTCGAGCAGCAGGTGGTGGTGGGTGAAGACGAGCCGGTGCCGGTCGTCGCCGAGGGCGACGAGGGTGAAGCGCAGCAGCGGCGGGGACTGGAGGTCGAACCGGGTCCGCCGCTCGGTCTCCTGGATGCGGGTCAGCTCGGCCTGCTGCTCGGCGCCGCTCAGCGCGGACAGGTCGTGCTCGGCCCAGCCGGGGGCGGTGGTACCGGGGATCACCTGCACGGGGTGCGGGAGGTCCTGGTGGTGGAAGCCGGCGCGGAGGTTGGGGTGCCGGTCGAGCAGGGACCCGGCCGCCGCGCGCAGGGCGTCGGCGTCCAGGGGGCCTTGGAGGTCGAACAGGAACTGGACCGTGTAGACGTCCGGGCCCGCGTCGTCGAACAGGGCGTGGAAGAGCAGGCCCTGCTGGAGGGGGGCCACGGGCAGGATGTCGACCGCACCGGGGTGCAGGGCGGTGAGCCGGTCGATCTGCTGCTGGTCCAGGGTGACCAGCGGCAGGTCGGAGGGGCTGAACCGGCCGGCGCCGGGCTGGCCGGCGCGGTCGGCGAGGCGGCGCAGCTCCTGGAACCACAGGTCCGCGAGGTGGCGGGCCTCGGTCTCGCCGAGGAGTTCGCCGGCCCGGTTCCACACGGCGGTCAGCGTGGGCCCGTCGGGGCCGTCCTCGGTGTAGGTGTTGAGCTCGACGGCGTGGGCGAGCGGCATGCTCGGGTCGTAGCCGCCGGAGAGCGGCGCCGCGCCGGGCGCGGTCGTCCAGTCGCCGCGGCCGGGGCCTGCGAGCCGGCCGAGGTAGTTGAAGGCGATCTGCGGGGTGGGCAGAGCGGCCAGGGCTGGTCGGGTCCCGGGGTTGGTGTACCGCAGCAGGCCGTACCCGATGCCGTTGTCCGGGACGGCGCGGAGCGTCTCCTTGACCTGGGTGAGGAGCTCCTGCGGGTCCTCCTCGGCGCCCCCGGTGAAGCGCACCGGGTACACGCTGGTGAACCAGCCCACCGTGCGGGACACGTCGGCGCCGGGCAGCACGTCCTCGCGCCCGTGGCCCTCGACGTCGACCAGGACGTCGGCCGCGGCCGCGCCGCGCGCCTCGCGCCACCGCCGTACGGCGCCCACCAGGGCGGCGAGCAGCAGCTCGTGCACCCGGGCGTGGAAGACGGCGGGCGCGGTGGTCAGCAGCGCCTCGGTGACCGGGGCGGGCAGCGTCAGGGAGAGCGAGCGTTCGGTGGCGGCGGTGTCCACGGCGGGGTCCAGCGGCCGGGTGCCCACGCGCGGCTCGACGGCGGACAGCACGTCCTGCCAGTACGGCAGTTCACCGGTGCGCTCGGGCGTGGCCGCCAGGCGGGTGAGCTCACGGGCCCAGGTGCGCAGCGAGGTGCCGGGGACGGCCGGCGCGGGCGTACGGCCCTGCGCGGCGGCCCCGTGGGCCTCGGCGAGGTCGGGCAGGAGGATGCTCCAGGAGACTCCGTCGACCACCAGGTGGTGGGCGACGAGCAGGAGCCGTCCGGGACGGTCCGGTCCGGCGTCGTACCAGACGGCGCGCAGCATGCGGCCCGCGCGGGGGGCGAGGTGGGCCACGGCCTCGTCGGTGTGCCGGGCGACGGCCGCGGCCAGGGCGGCGTCGTCGGCGCCGGTGACGTCGACGCGGTGCACGGCGTCGCGGGCGAGCGCCGCGGCGTCGCCGGCGGGGGCGGTCTCCAGCGCGAACGGCGCGTCCTGGGTGGACAGCAGCCGCATCCGCAGGGCGGCGTGGCGCTCCATCAGGGTGCGTACGGCGGCCACCAGGTGGTCCTCGGTCAGAGCCGCCGGGACCTGGAGCAGCGTGGCCTGGTGGTAGCGGTCGGGCGAGCCGCCGCGCTCGGCGAGCCATGCGGCGATCGGGGTCAGGGGCAGCGCCCCGGCGGGCTCGTCCTCGGCGGGTGCGGCGGGCGCCTGCTCGGCGGCGGCCTCCGCCACCCGGGCGAGGGCGGCGGGGGTGCGGTGCTTGAAGACGTCACGGGTGCTGATGCGCAGCCCGGCGGCGCGGGCGCGGGAGACGAGCTGGATGGAGACGATGCTGTCGCCGCCCAGGTCGAAGAGGTTGTCCTCGACGCCGACCTGCGGCAGGCCGAGCACCTGCGCGAAGAGCGCGCACAGCTGCTCCTCGGTGGCGGTGCGCGGCGTGGCGCCGGGGTCCGCGGTGACGGTGACCTCGGGGGCGGGCAGGGCCTTGCGGTCCAGCTTGCCGTTGGCGGTCAGCGGCAGGGCGTCCAGGGCGACGAACGCGGCGGGCACCATGTAGTCGGGCAGGGTCCCACCGGCGTGCTCGCGCAGCGCGGCCGCGTCGGGGGCGGTCCGGCCGGCGGCCGGGACCACGTAGGCGACC
>NZ_JAJAUY010000242.1 GCF_020532625.1 Streptomyces antimicrobicus
CCGCCCCACCGGCCACGTAAGCTCGGGGACCATGAACACCAGCGAGATCGACGCATACGTCTACGCCGAGCTGGCCCGGCTCCGGGACAGCATCGACAACATCGACGCGGCCGTGGTCCACATGCTGGCCGAACGCTTCAAGTGCACCCAGCAGGTCGGTCACCTCAAGGCCCGCCACCAGCTCCCGGCCGCCGACCCCACCCGCGAGGCCAACCAGATCGCCCGGCTGCGCCAGCTCGCCGAGAACGCCAAGCTCGACCCCGCGTTCGCCGAGAAACTGCTGAACTTCATCATCGCCGAGGTCATCCGCCACCACGAGACGATCGCGGCCGGCGAGGACGAGGACTGAAGGACCGGCCGAGCCCCGCACGGGCGAGGCAGAAGGACGAGCGGCGGACGAAGAACATGAGGGGGCTGGGGCTCACCCGCCCCCTTCAGGCAGCATGGGCCCCATGTCCGCACTGACGCGCAACGAAGCGCAGACCCGAGCCGCCCTCCTCGACGTCCACCACTACCACGTCACCCTCGACCTCACCGGCGACGACGAGACGTTCGACTCCACCACCGTGATCACCTTCGGCGCCAAGAGCGCCGGCGACACCTTCGTGGAGCTCAAACCGGACGAACTGCGCTCCGCCACCCTGGACGGACACCCCCTGGACCCGGCCGCCCTCGACGACAACCGGCTCCCCCTCACCGGACTCACCCCCGGCGACCACGTCCTGCGCGTCGAGGCCCGCATGCGCTACTCCCGCACCGGCGAAGGCCTGCACCGCTTCACCGACCCCGCCGACGGCGAGACGTACGTCTACACCCAGATGTTCATGGACGACGTCCAGCGCGTCTTCCCCGCCTTCGACCAGCCCGACCTCAAGGCCGTCTTCGCCTTCACCGTCACCGCCCCCGCCCACTGGACCGTCCTCGCCAACGGCGTCACCCAGCGCACCGGCCGGCGCGAGACGGACGGCGCCGACATCTGGGAATCCGCGCCCACCCCCGTCATCTCCACCTACCTCGCCGCCGTCGCCGCCGGCCCCTGGCACTCCGTCCGCACCGAACACGCCGGACTGCCCTTCGGCCTCCACTGCCGCCGCTCCCTGGCCCCCCACCTCGACGCCGACGCCGACGAGCTCCTCGACATCACCCGCGCCTGCTACGACCGCTACCACGAGAAGTTCTCCGAGCCCTACCCGTTCGACTCCTACGACCAGGCCTTCGTCCCCGAGTTCAACGCCGGCGCCATGGAGAACCCGGGCCTGGTCACCTTCCGCGACGAGTTCATCTTCCGCTCGGCCGTCACCGACACCGAACGCATGCGCCGCGCCATGGTCGTCGCCCACGAGATGGCCCACATGTGGTTCGGCGACCTCGTCACCCTGCGCTGGTGGGACGACATCTGGCTCAACGAGTCCTTCGCCGAGTACATGGGCTACCAGACCATCGTCGAAGCCACCCGCTTCACCGACACCTGGACCGAGTTCGCCGTCACCCGCAAGTCCTGGGGATACGACGCCGACCAGCGCCCCTCCACCCACCCCGTCGCCCCCGACCCCGACGACGTACCCGACACCGCCTCCGCCCTGCTCAACTTCGACGGCATCTCCTACGCCAAGGGCGCCTCCGCCCTGCGCCAGCTCGTCGCCTGGCTCGGCGAGAAGGACTTCCTGGCCGGCATCAACACCCACTTCACCCGCCACAAGTTCGCCAACGCCTCCCTCGCCGACTTCGTCGACTCCCTCGCCGCCGCCACCGACCGCGACGTCCACACCTGGGCCGACATCTGGCTGCGCACCACCGGCATCGACACCCTCACCCCCGAGATCCAGGAGGGCCCCGGCGGCTGGACCCTCGCCGTCCGCCGCGACGGCAGCCGCCCCCACCGCATCGCCGTCGCCACCTACGACCACACGCCCGGCAGCGACCGCGCGCTCGAACCGCGCGACCAGCTCGACCTGGACGTCCCCTCCGGCGAGATCATCTCCGGCGCCGGACGCCGCCCCGCCCTGCTCCTCCTCAACGAGGGCGACCTCACCTACGCCAAGGTCCGCCTCGACGAGACCTCGCTGGAGACCGCCCTGCGCCGGCTCTCCGGCATCCCCGACGCCCTCAGCCGGGCCGTGGTGTGGAACGCCCTGCGCGACATGGTCCGCGACGGCGAACTCGCCCCCCAGGACTACCTGCAGACCGTCCACGCCCACCTCCCCGAGGAGACCGACCTCGCCGTCGTCCAAGGCGTCCTCGCCTTCGCGCGCGGCCAGATCGCCGACCACTACCTCCCGCCGCAGGAACGCGCCGGCGCGCTGCGCCTGATCACCTCCACCACCCGGGACCTGATCCGCCGCACCGAGGACGGACACCACCCCGGCCTGCGGCTCGCCGCCGTCCGCGTCTTCATCGACAGCGCCACCCAGCCCGACACGATCGCCGCCTGGCTCGCCGACGGCACCGTCACCGGCGGCCCCGAACTCGACCCCGAGCTGCGCTGGCGCGTCCTCGGCCGGCTCGCCGTCCTGGGCGCGGTGACCGAGCGGGAGATCGCCGACGCCCTGGCCGCCGACCCCAGCGCCACCGGCGAGGAAGGCGCGGCCCGGTGCCGCGCCGCCCTGCCCGACGCCGAGGCCAAGGCCGCGGCCTGGGCCCGCATGTTCGAGGACGACTCCCTGTCCAACTACCTCTTCACCGCCACCGCCCAAGGCTTCTGGCAGCCCGAGCAGGCCGAACTGACCGAGCCCTACGTCGCCCGCTACTGGGCCGACGCGGTCGCCCTGGCCGCGCGCCGCGGACCCGCCATCGGCGAGGCCGTAGGGCGCTGGGCCTTCCCCACCCACGCCGTGTCCGAGACCACGCTGCAAGCGGGCAAGGCCTGCCTGGAGGAGCCGGACCTCATCCCGCTCCTGCACCGCAAACTGACCGACCAGCTGGACGACCTGTCCCGGGCCCTCCGCATCCGCACCACCTGACCACCCACCCGGACCGCGCCCCAAGCCGCCCCTCCCCGGCGGGGCTCGGCCGGCCCCTGGACGCCCGGGCCGCCGCCCAGGCCTCCCCGCACCCCTTCGGGGCCGGGCTCCGGCCACCCCTCGACGCGCGGGCCGCCGCCCGGGCTTCACCGCGCCCCTTCGGGGCCGGGCTTCGGCCGGTCCTCGGTGTGTGGGCCGTTGCCCGGGCTTCCCCGGGCCTCTTCGGGGCGGGGCTTCGGCCGGTCCTGGGTGTGTGGGCCGCTGCCCGGGCGTCCCCGGGCCTCCTCGGGGCCGGGCTTCGGCCGCCCCTCGGTGTGTGGGCCGCTGCCTGGGGTTTTCCCGGGCCTCCTCGGGGCGGGGCTTCGGCCGGTCCTGGGTGTGTGGGCTGCTGCCCGGGCTTCCCCGCGCCTCTGGGGTTGGGCTTCGGCTGGGGTGGTGTCGCCCCCTTGGGGGCGCGGGGAACGGCGCGCCCGGCCCGGTCGGGCCGGTAGCCGCCAACCGGCATCGGCCCTTGGGGCGGTGTCGCGCGCCGCGTGCCGCCGCGGGGCTTTCCGCGGTTCGCGGTCCGCGGCCCGCGAGCGGCTGGCCGCGCAGTTCCCCGCGCCCCTTTCAGGCCGGGCTTCGGCCGGTCCCTCGGTGTGTGGGCCGCTGCCTGGGTTTTCCCGGGCCTCTGGGGTTGGGCTTCGGCTGGGGTGGTGTCGCCCCCTTGGGGGCGCGGGGAACGGCGCGCCCGGCCCGGTCGGGCCGGCAGCCGCCAACCGGCATCGGCCCCTGCGGCGGT
>NZ_JAJAUY010000243.1 GCF_020532625.1 Streptomyces antimicrobicus
CGGTCGAGACGGTGACGCCCGCCGCCGCGAGGGCCCGCGCGGCCAGGTCGGCCGCGGCCTGGGCGCCGAGGCCGTGGTCGGCGAGGAGGGCGGGCAGCCCTTCGGCATAGCCCTGGCCGACGGCCCGGACCTTCCAGGCGCCCTGACGGCGGTAGAGCTCCAGGGCGAGGACGGCGCTCTCGGCGTCCAGCCCGGTCAGGGTGTACCCGGCCAGCTCGGCGCCGTCGGGCCCCGTCACCGCGACGTGCGGCGCGGCCACGGCCCCGAACCGGACCGGACCGCCGGGCGGCAGCACGAGGAGGACGCCGACGCGGTGCACGGCCCCGTCGACCGCGTCGAGGTCGACGGCGAGCCGGTGCTGGTCGGCGGCCGCCGCGGGGACCTGGATCCCGGGCAGGCCGGGGGCGCCGGGGTGGGCGCAGCGGTCCGGGCCGGCCAGCGCGCCCTGCTCGTCGCCGAGCACGGCGAGGGCGAGCAGCGCCGTGCCCGCCGTGACCCGGACCTCCACCTGGTGGTGCTCCAGCGGGTGGTTCTGCCCCCGGACCAGTTCGGCCGCCATCGCGTGCCCTCCCCCGTCGTGCTGCTCTGTGCCGTCGCGTGCGGTGCCGCCCCGCGCCGTGGGGCGCGGGGCGGCGGTGTTCCACCGGTCCGCCGGCGTACGTCCGCCGGTCCGGGTGCTACAGGTGCGGCAGGATCGCCGGCATGAGGTCCTGGAACGTGCGGCCGTTGGCCGGGGCGCCCAGGGCCGTCATCTTCCAGCCGGCACCCGCGCGGTGCACCTTGGCCATGATCTGCGCGGTGTACGCGCCGCCGCCGTCGAGCGTGTAGCGGGCCAGCTCCTGGCCGTTGGACTCGTCGACCAGGCGGCAGAAGGCGTTCTGCACCTCCTGGAACGTCTGGCCGGTGAAGGAGTTGACCGTGAACACGATCTGGTCGATGTGCACCGGCACCCGCTGCAGGTCGACGAGGATGGACTCGTCGTCCCCGCCCTGGCCGACGCCGCCGACGAGGTTGTCACCGGTGTGCCGGACCGAGCCGTCGTCGCTGACGAGGTGCCGGAAGAACACCACGTCCACCGGCTGCTTGTCCGCGAACAGCACCGCCGACGCGTCGAGGTCGATCTCCCGCGTCCGGGAGCCGAACAGCCCCCGGCGCTTGGCCGCCTGCCAGCCGAGGCCCATGCGGACCGAGGTCAGGGTGCCTCCGTCCGACTTCTGCAGACTGATGCCCTGACCCTTGGTCAAGTTGACCGTCACGCGATGTCCCCTCTCCTTGTCGCCCACGGGCACCGGGTACCCGCGGCCCCGCCGCAAACATTACTTACCGGCCAGGGCTCATGCGAGGCCCGCTTCCTTCATCTGCCGGAGCTCCTTCTTCAGTTCGGACACTTCGTCCCGGATCCGGGCCGCCACCTCGAACTGGAGGTCGGCCGCGGCCGCCCGCATGCGCTCGGTCATCTCCTCGATGATTCCGGCCAGTTCCGTGGCGGGACGGTCGCTGACGACCGCGCCGGCCGCCGCCTTGGCCTTGCCGCCCTTGCCCGCCTTGGCCGCGGCCTTGCCGCCGGCCGGCGCGTGCGCGGCCAGCGACGGGACCGGGGTGCGCGCGCCCTTGCCGTCCTTGGCCTGCCGGTAGCCGCTGCCCAGGAGCTGCTCGGTGTCGACCTCCTCGCGGGCGATGGTGGCCACGATGTCGTTGATCTTCTTGCGCAGCGGCTGCGGGTCGATGCCGTTGGCCGTGTTGTAGGCGATCTGCTTCTCCCGGCGGCGGTTGGTCTCCTCGATGGCCTTCTCCATCGCCGGGGTGATCTTGTCCGCGTACATGTGGACCTGGCCGGAGACGTTGCGCGCCGCGCGGCCGATGGTCTGGATGAGCGAGGTGCCCGAGCGCAGGAAGCCCTCCTTGTCGGCGTCGAGGATCGCCACCAGCGACACCTCGGGCAGGTCGAGGCCCTCGCGCAGCAGGTTGATGCCGACCAGCACGTCGTACTCGCCGGCCCGCAGCTCGCGCAGCAGCTCGATGCGGCGCAGGGTGTCGACGTCGCTGTGGAGGTAGCGGACGGCGATGCCGAGCTCCAGGAAGTAGTCGGTGAGGTCCTCGGCCATCTTCTTGGTGAGGGTGGTGACCAGGACCCGCTCGTCCTTCTCGACGCGGCGGCGGATCTCGTGCACGAGGTCGTCGATCTGGCCCTCGGTGGGCTTGACGACGACCTCCGGGTCGACGAGGCCGGTGGGCCGGATGATCTGCTCGACGAACCCGTCGGAGCGGGAGAGCTCGTACTTGCCGGGGGTCGCCGACAGGTAGACGGTCTGCCCGACCCGCTCCAGGAACTCCTCCCACTTCAGCGGGCGGTTGTCCAGGGCCGAGGGCAACCGGAAGCCGTGGTCGACCAGGGTCCGCTTGCGCGAGGCGTCGCCCTCGTACATCGCGCCGATCTGCGGCACGGTGACGTGGGACTCGTCGATGACGAGGAGGAAGTCGTCGGGGAAGTAGTCGAGGAGGGTGTGCGGCGGGGAGCCCGGGTCGCGGCCGTCCATGTGCAGCGAGTAGTTCTCGATGCCGGAGCACGTGCCGATCTGCTGCATCATCTCCAGGTCGTAGGTGGTGCGCATGCGCAGCCGCTGGGCCTCCAGCAGCTTGCCCTGCTTCTCCAGCTCCGCCAGGCGCTCGGCCAGCTCCGTCTCGATGCCGCGGATCGCCTTGTGCATGCGCTCCGGGCCGGCGATGTAGTGGCTGGCGGGGAAGACGTACAGCATCCGGTCGTCGCTGATCACCTCGCCGGTCAGCGGGTGCAGCGTGGACAGCGCCTCGATCTCGTCGCCGAACATCTCGATGCGGACGGCCAGTTCCTCGTAGACCGGGAAGATCTCGATGGTGTCGCCGCGGACCCGGAAGGTGCCGCGGGTGAAGGCCATGTCGTTGCGGGTGTACTGGATGTCGACGAAGCGGCGCAGCAGCTGGTCCCGGTCGATCTCGTCGCCGACCTTGAGGGTGACCATGCGGTCGACGTACTCCTGCGGGGTGCCCAGACCGTAGATGCAGGACACGGACGCGACCACGACGACGTCGCGCCGGGTGAGCAGCGAGTTGGTCGCGGAGTGGCGCAGCCGTTCCACCTCCTCGTTGATGGAGGAGTCCTTCTCGATGTACGTGTCCGACTGGGGGACGTACGCCTCGGGCTGGTAGTAGTCGTAGTACGAGACGAAGTACTCGACGGCGTTGTTCGGCAGGAGCTCGCGGAACTCGTTGGCCAGCTGGGCGGCCAGCGTCTTGTTCGGCGCCATGACCAGGGTCGGCCGCTGGAGCCGCTCGATCATCCAGGCGGTCGTGGCCGACTTGCCGGTACCCGTCGCACCGAGCAGGACGACGTCCTTCTCACCTGCGCGGATGCGCTTCTCCAGCTCGTCGATGGCCGTCGGCTGGTCACCGCTGGGCTGGTAGGGACTGACGACCTCGAAAGGCGCCACCGTGCGTTCGATCTTCGATACGGGCCGCATGAGTCCACCGTACGACCCGCCACTGACACTCACGCACCCGCTCAGGCACCCGCTCGCGCACCCGACCACCTACCGCTCGCGCACCCGCTCACGCCCCTGTCCGCTCACACCCCCGCCCGGGGGGGGGGCCCGGGGCCCG
>NZ_JAJAUY010000244.1 GCF_020532625.1 Streptomyces antimicrobicus
GGGTCACCAGGGCGGCGGGCAGGGCCACCGCCGCCCGGCGCACGCGCACGCGCGCCGGGCCCACCGTTCGCGTCGTCATCGGGATCCGTGTCGTCATCCGGGCCACCGTCAGACCGGCAGCGCCCAGGCCTGCTCGACCCGGTGGTCGCCGCAGCGGGCCAGCCGGAGCCGGGCCGCCGAGCCGTCGGCGGCCGGGGGAGCGGAGGGCGCCTCCAGGCACTGCCCGCTGGCCTCCTCCACCAGTGCGCCGTCCCGCCGGGCGGTCCAGCGCTGCCCGTCCAGACCCGCCGAGCACGCGGCCAGCTCCACCGCGCCGGCGGCGCCGGCGGACAGGCACTCGCCGGCCAGCCGGACACTGCCGTCGCCGCCCAGGACCCAGCGCTGGTCGGTGCCGCCGGTGCACGGCGAGAGCACCACGGCGCCGACCCCGGTGGTGTTCTGCCCGTCGGCGCACTTCATGCCGTGACCGGTGAGCTGCCCGGTCGGCACCGGCTCGGCGCAGCCGCGCGGGGTCAGCCGCCACACGGCGGTCTCGTGGGCCCCGACCTCGGTGGACAGGGTGTGGGCGACCTCCTGGCTCGCACCCGTCCACAGGTCACGGGCGTCCACCCGGCAGGACGGCAGCCCGACGTCCGCGAGCCGGACCGAGACCTGCCGCGCGGTGGCGGACCGGTTGAGGACGGCCACGGCCCGGTCGCCGCCGTCCAGCGGCCGGACCAGCACGTCGAGGGTGCCGTCGGAGGAGACCACGGCGGCCTGGCGGCCCAGGGGGTCCTGGTCGAGCGCGATCAGGTCGGTGTTGCCGAGCGCCGCGAGGCCGGCGGGGGTGAGCCGGGAGACGTCGGAGGACAGGATGAACGGCGCCGCCATCATGGCCCACAGCGCGACCTGGCTGCGGCCCTCGGCGTCGCTCAGGCCGGGCGCGCCGGCGATCAGGAAGTCCGGGTCGTTCCAGTTGCCCGGGCCGGCGTAGCGGGTGAGCCAGCGGTTGTAGCCGTAGTTGCCGAGGACCGAGCTCCAGCGCGAGGTGCCGGGGGAGGCGGGGTTGAAGACCTTGATGTCCTTGCCCTCACGCCACAGCTGACCCGTGCGCCCCACCCAGCCGAGCACCTTGTGCCAGTCCGGGCCGCCCCACTCGCCCTGCTGGAAGTACGCGGGGGCGGAGGCGGACAGCACCATCGGCCGGCCCGTCGCGCGCAGGGCGGCGGCGACCGCTTCGTAGGCCTCCCGGTAGGCCTGCTCCTTGGTCTTCCCCGGCGGCACCCAGACGTTGCAGCCGTCCATCTTCACGTAGTCGACCTTCCAGGACGCGAACAGCCGTGCGTCCTGGGCGAAGTGGTCCTCGCCGCCGCCCTCCGGGGTGCCGCTGCCCGGGTACTTCTCGCAGGTCAGATGGCCGGCGTCCTCGTAGATGCCGAACTTCAGCCCCTTGGAGTGCAGGTACCGCCCGAGCCAGGCCATGCCGTGGGGGAACTTGGTCCGGTCGACGACCAGGTCGCCCGCGGCGTCGCGCTGCTTCTCCATCCAGCAGTCGTCGACCGTGACGGTGTCGTACCCCTTGGCGGCGAGGCCGGTGGAGACCAGGGCGTCGGCGTTGGCGACGACCTTCCGCTCGTCGATGTCGCACATGTAGTGCGCCCAGTTGTTCCAGCCCATGGGCGGGGTCAGGGCCAGCGGTACGTCGGAGGTGGCGGTCGGTTCGGCCACCGACGGCGCGGCGGCCAGTGACACGGCGAGCAGGGCGGACGCGGTCAGGCAGGGAAGCGCGCGCAGGCGGAGCGGCACGGAGGACTCCTTGGCGTGGGGTGGCGTACGCAGCTGTAGTGGCCCAGTGCAGCGGTGTCGCTACCCACTGTCAACGAACGTAGGCGTCCCCCGCGCCCCGATCATCACTATGGGTGCAGGGCGGCAGTGGAGCGACACACTGGCAGATACGGTGGCTGATACGCTGTATCACATGCCCCGACGCTCCGCGGCCCTGGACCGGGCCACCCCCGAGGCCATCGCCGCCACCGCCCTGCGGATCCTCGACGAGGAGGGCCCCGCCGCCCTCAGCTTCCGGGCCCTCGCCGACCGGCTCGGCGTCTCCCACGCCACCGTGCAGCGCCGCTGCACCGACCTCGCCGGGCTGCTCGACCTGTGCACCGAGCACCTGGCCGGCCAACTGCCCGAGGTGCCCGCCGGGACCGACTGGGCCGAGGCCACCGAGCTCCGCTTCACCGCCCTCTACCGGCTCCTCGTCGCCCACCCCGGCCTGCTGGTGCTGCGCGGCGGCCGGCCCTGGGTCGGCCGCCAACTGCTGGCCCGGCTGGTCGAACCGGCCCTCGCCGACAGCGTCGCGGCCGGGATGACCCCGGCCGAGGCCATGACGGCGTACCGCCGGATGTACCTGCTCACCCTCGGCAGCGCCGCCTTCGTCGACCACCGCGCACCGGCCGCCGCGCGGGAGACCAGCCGCGCCGCGCTCGCCGCGCTCGACCCCGCCGCGTTCCCGGTGCTCGGTGGGCACACGGCCGAGGTCCTGCCCGCCCTGACCGACCACGAGGTGTACTACGGCGCCCTGCGCCAGCTGATCGCGGCCGCCCGCCCGGCCGCCGCCTGACCGACGGGAGCAGTCCATGGAACAGCAGCTCGACCCCGCCGCCGTGCGCGCCGCCGCCGACCGGATCGCCGGACGCGTGCGCACCGCGCCGGTCGTCCCGGCGGCCGACGGCCTGTGGTACGCCCTGGAGCACCTCCAGCACACCGGCTCCTTCAAGGCCCGCGGCGCCGTCAACTTCCTCGCCGCCCACCACGCCGCCGGCACCCTGCCCCGGGCCGGCGTCACCATCGCCTCCGGCGGGAACGCGGGCCTGGCCTGCGCCTGGGCGGCCCGCGCCCACGGCGTCCCCGCCACCGTCTTCGTGCCCACCACCGCCCCGCGCGTCAAGGTCGAGCGGCTGCGCGCGTACGGCGCCGACGTGCGGCTCGTCGGCGAGCGGTACGCCGACGCGCTGGCCGCCTGCCAGGAGTTCACCGCCGCCACCGGCGCGCTCGGCAGCCATGCCTACGACCACCCGCTCGTCGCGGCCGGCGCGGGCACTCTGCTGGAGGAGATCCGGACGGGCCTGCCGGGCGTGGACACCGTCGTCGTCGCGGTCGGCGGCGGCGGGCTGTTCGCCGGTGTCGCCACCGCCGCGCGGGCCCACGGGATCCGCGTCGTCGCGGTCGAGCCGGAGAACTGCCGGGCCCTGCACGCCGCCCTGGCGGCGGGCCGCCCGGTCGACGTCACCGTGGACTCCGTGGCCGCCGACTCGCTCGGCGCCACCCGGGTCTCCGCCGACGCCCTGGCCGCCGCCCGGCACCCGGACGTCACCTCGGTCCTGGTCCCGGACTCCGCCGTCACCGAGGCCCGGCGCGCGCTGTGGCAGGAGCACCGGATCGTCGTCGAGGCGGGCGCCGCGACCGCGCTGGCCGCCGTACGCGAGGCGGGGGCGCCGCTCGGCGAGCGGGTCGCGGTCGTGCTGTGCGGGGCGAACACCGACCCCTCCGACCTGTAGCCCGGCGGGCGGGCGCCCGCGCCCGGCCCCCGCGGCCGGGGTG
>NZ_JAJAUY010000245.1 GCF_020532625.1 Streptomyces antimicrobicus
GGGAACCCCGCCGCTCCAGGGCGCCCGAGACGGCCGCCAGGACCAGGGCGGAGGCGGCGAGGGCCGCGCCGACCCAGTTGGGGGCGGTCCAGCCCAGGCCGGCGGAGATGACGAGCCCGCCGAGCCAGGCGGCAAGGGCGTTGCCGAGGTTGAAGGCGCCGATGTTGACGGCCGAGGCCAGGGTGGGGGCGCCCGAGGCCTGGTCCAGGACCCGCTTCTGCAGCGGCGGCACGGTCGCGAAGCCCAGGGCGCCGATCAGCAGCAGGGTCAGCGCGGCAGCGACCTTGTGGTGCGCGGTCAGGGTGAACAGGGCGAGGACCACGGTGAGCGCGGCCAGCGACACGTACAGCATGGGCATGAGCGCGCGGTCGGCGAACCGGCCGCCGAGCAGGTTCCCGGCGACCATGCCGAGCCCGAGCAGGACGAGCAGCCACGTCACGGAGGAACCGGCGAAGCCGGCGGCCTCGGTCATCATCGGCGTGATGTAGGTGATCGCGGCGAACACCCCGCCGAAGCCGAGCACGGTCATGCCCATCGCCAGCAGCACCTGGACGTTCCCGAACGCGGCGAACTCGTGCCGGACCCGGACGCCGTCCGGCCGGGGCAGCTCGGGCACCAGGCGCGCGATGCCGAGCAGGCCGAGGACGCCGAGCGCGGCGACGACCAGGAAGGTGACGCGCCAGCCGAGGCTCTGGCCGACGTAGGTGCCGAGCGGGACCCCGACGACGTTGGCGACGGTCAGGCCCGTGAACATCGTGGCGATGGCGCCGGCCCGCTTCTCGGGCGCGACGAGCCCGGCGGCGACGACCGCGCCGATCCCGAAGAACGCGCCGTGCGCGAGCGAGGCGACGACCCGGCCGGCGAGCATCACGCCGAAGGCGGGGGCGAGGGCCGACAGCAGGTTGCCCGCGGTGAACAGGCCCATCAGGAGCATCAGCATCCGCTTGCGCGGGACGCGGGTGCCGAGGACGGTCATGACCGGGGCGCCGAGGACGACGCCCAGCGCGTAGCCGGTGACAAGGAACCCGGCGGTGGGGATCGAGACGCCGTAGTCGGCGGCGACCTCGGGCAGCAGGCCCATGATCACGAACTCGGTCGTACCGATGCCGAAGGCACCGATGGCGAGGGCGAGGAGTGCGAGTGGCATGAGGGGAATGCCCTTCGAAGGAAGATTGCTTTCGCGGCTTACGAGCGTCCACAATAGTTGCAAGCGCGGGATATTTGCAAACGCGGGCTATTGCGCGTGTGTCCTATCCTGGAGGTGCGACGCGTGTGTCACGCGGACGTACGGCGTCACCGGGCGCGTACGGCGCCACGCAGAAGGGAGCGGCCGATGACGGCCACGGACAGTGCGCTCACGGGCCTCGCCCAGGGCTGGTGCGCCCTCTCGCTCCTGCACGGGCGGATCGAGGCGCACATCGAGCGGGCCCTGCAGTCGGCGCACGACCTGAGCGTGCGCGAGTACTCCCTGCTCGACGTCCTCAGCCGGCAGCACGACGGCCCCGGCGGCCATCTGCAGATGAAGCAGGTGGCGGACGCGGTGGTGCTCAGTCAGAGCGCGACGACCCGGCTGGTCACGCGCCTCGAGGACCGCGGACTGCTCAGCCGCTACATCTGCGACACCGACCGGCGCGGCATCTACACCGACGTCAGCGAGGCGGGCCTCGCGCTCCTCGCGCAGGCCCGCCCCACGAACGACCGGGCCCTGCGCGAGGCCCTCGCCTCGGCCGCCGCCGACCCGGAACTGGCCCCGCTGGTGGAGGCCCTGGAGAACATGCACCGGCGGCCCGCCGCCGCGCCAGGGGCCTGACGCGGCGCGGGCCGCCGAGCGGCGGCTCGGCAGCCGCCGCTCCTCGCGCTACTCCCCGCCGAGGCGGAGGTCCCGGCCCGCCTGGTAGATGCGGGCGTTGCCCGAGGCCGTGGCGTGCTGGGTGAGGGTGACGTGGGGCTCGGCCGCGGCGGCGGGGAGGCCGAGGACCGCACGCAGCTCGGCGGCCAGCTCGGGGTGGGCCGTCAGGAGGCGGCGGAAGCGGCCCTGCCAGTCCGCCGTCAGTTCGGCCACGGTCTGCTCGTCCCCGGCGTCGTGCGCGGCGACCAGTTCCTCCTGGGCGGCCGCGAGGGTGTCCGAAACGCCGTCGGCCCGTTCGGGAACGGCGCGCCGCCACAGCGCGACGACGCCCTCCCGGGCGCTGTGCCAGGCGTCGGTGACCATCAGTCCGACCAGCGTGGTACCCGCGCCGGTCGCCAGTGCCGCGATCTCAGGATCCATCAAACCCCCATCGTCACGGGCGGGTTGCCGTCCCCTCCCCACCTGTCGTCCCCACAGTAGGTCACGGCGCGGGTGACACGCCGCCGTACGGGCTGCTGTACGGGCTGCTGTCCGGGCTGCGCCGGGGGCCACCGGACGACGACGGGACCGCGCTCGGGGACGCGGGCGGCGGCGGGGTCGTGGAGCGCCGCGGGCCCCCCGGCTGCGAGGCCCCCGCGGACGGGGTCGCCGAGGGGGCGGACGGGACGGGCGGCTGCCCCGACGGCTCCGGGGAGCCGGGGACCGAGGGGGACGGAGCGACGGAGGGGGAGGCGGCTCCCTCCGGGGTGCTCCGCTCCGGGGACGGCACCGAGGAGGGCGGCGCCGCCGGGGGGACCGGGCGCGGGGCGGGGTCCTGCGGGGTCAGGGAGACGTACGCCGCCGCCACGGCGGCCGCGGCGGCCAGGCCGGCGAGGGGCAGCGCGATGCGGCGCCAGGTGATCCGGGGCAGCCGGCGCAGGTGCGGGCCCGGCGGGGCGGCCGGGCGCAGCGCGCGTACGGTGACGCCGTCGGCGCGGGCGGCCAGGGCCTCGCGCAGGCGGCGTTCGACCGGGCGTTCCGCCGCCCGGTGGTCGCTCGGGGACGACGGCGGGGTCATATCCGGCCCTCCAGGATCCTTTCCAGCGCGTCCAGGGCGCGACTCGCGTTCGATTTCACCGCGCCGCGGCTGATGCCGAGGGTGGTGGCGATCTCCGCCTCGCTGAGGTCCGCCCAGTAGCGCAGGACCAGGACCTGGCGGCGGCGCGGGGTGAGCCGGCCGAGCGCGGCCAGCACCTCGCGGTGGGCCTCGTCCAGGACGACGGAGTCCTCGGCGGAGGGCATCTCGCCGGCGGGCGGCGGGGTCCAGCCGCGGGCGGTCCGGCGGCGGCGCAGCACCGAACGCGAGGTGTTGACGACGGCGGTCCGCAGGTAGCCGAGGGCGTTGTCCACCTCGGCTATGTGCTCGCCGTGGCGGCGGTAGAGGGCCGTGAACGCGTCCTGCACCACGTCCTCGGCCGTCGCCAGGTCGTCCACGAGCAGCACCGCGAGGCGGACCATGCGCAGCCGGTGGGCGTGGTAGAGCTCGCTGACGGTGGGGGGCCGCTCGCCGTGGCCCGCGGCCCCGCCGCCGCCCGGGCCTCCGGCTCCACCGGCACCCGCCGCGCCGGCGGGCAGGTGGCCGGCGGAGAGGAGCTCG
>NZ_JAJAUY010000246.1 GCF_020532625.1 Streptomyces antimicrobicus
GGTTCGCCCGCGTGGTCGACGACCACGTCGAGGAACTCGCGCAGCTGGAGGTCCGCGAGGCGGGCCACACGATCGGCAACGCCCGCTGGGAGGCCGGCAACGTCCGCGACCTGCTCGACTTCGCCGCCGGCGGCGTCGAGCGGCTCGCGGGCCGCCAGATCCCCGTTCCCGGCGGACTCGACGTGACCTTCCTCGAACCCCTCGGCGTCGTCGGCATGATCGCCCCCTGGAACTTCCCCCTGCCGATCGCCGCCTGGGGCCTGGCCCCCGCCCTCGCCGCCGGCAACGCCGTCGTGCTCAAGCCCGCCGAGACCACCCCCCTCACGGCACTGCGGCTGGCCGAACTCGCCCTTGAGGCCGGGATCCCCGAGCACCTCTTCCAGGTGCTCCCCGGCACCGGCCCGGTCGCCGGCGACGCGCTGGTCGAGCACCCCGGCGTCGCCAAGATCGTCTTCACCGGCTCCACCCGGGTCGGCAAGCAGATCATGGCCAAGTGCTCCACCCGGGTGAAGCGGGTCACCCTCGAACTCGGCGGCAAGAGCCCCAACATCGTCTTCGCCGACGCCGACCTCACCGCCGCGGCCGCCGCCGCGCCCATGTCCTTCCTCGACAACACCGGCCAGGACTGCTGCGCCCGCACCCGCATCCTGGTCCAGCGCACGGTCTACGACCGCTTCCTGGAGCTGCTCGCCCCCGGGATCGAAGGCGTCCGGGTCGGCGACCCGGCGGACGAGAAGACGCAGATGGGCCCGCTCATCTCGCGCACCCAGCTGGAACGGGTGCGCTCCTACGTCCCCGACGGCCTCACCACGATCCGCGGCACCGCCCCCGAGGGCCCCGGCTTCTGGTACCCGCCGACCGTGGTCACCGGCGTCGCCCCCACCGCGCCCGTCGCCACCGAGGAGGTCTTCGGACCCGTCGCCGTCGTCCTGCCCTTCGAGGACGAGGAGGAGGCCGTACGGCTGGCCAACGCCACCGAGTACGGACTGTCCGGCTCCCTGTGGACCCGTGACGTCGGCCGCGCGATCCGCGTCTCACGCGCCGTCGCCGCCGGCAACCTCTCCGTCAACTCCCACAGCAGCGTCCGCTACTGGACCCCCTTCGGCGGCTACAAGCAGTCGGGGCTCGGCCGCGAGCTCGGCCCCGACGCCCTCGCCGCCTTCACCGAGACCAAGAACGTCTTCATCAGCACGGAGGCCTGAACCACCATGACCGACCGCACCGAAGAGATCGTCTGCCGCCGCCTGGTCGGCCGTACCGCCGTCATCACCGGGGCCGGCAGCGGCATCGGTCTGGCCACCGCCCGCCGACTGGCCGCCGAGGGGGCGAACGTCGTCTGCGGCGACATCGACGAAAGGGCCGGCAAGGCCGCCGCCGAGGAGGTCGGCGGCACCTTCGTCAAGGTCGACGTCACCGACCCCGAGGAGGTCGAGGCGCTGTTCCGCACCGCCTTCGACACCTACGGCTCCGTGGACATCGCCTTCAACAACGCCGGCATCTCGCCGCCGGACGACGACTCCATCCTGGAGACCGGCCTGGAGGCCTGGAAGCGCGTCCAGGACGTCAACCTCACCTCCGTCTACCTGTGCTGCAAGGCCGCCCTGCCGTACATGCGGCGCCAGGGCAAGGGCTCGATCATCAACACCGCGTCGTTCGTGGCGATCATGGGCGCTGCCACCTCGCAGATCTCCTACACCGCCTCCAAGGGCGGGGTCCTGGCCATGTCCCGCGAGCTCGGCGTGCAGTTCGCCCGCGAGGGCATCCGGGTCAACGCCCTGTGCCCGGGACCGGTCAACACCCCGCTGCTGCAGGAGCTGTTCGCCAAGGACCCCGAGCGGGCCGCCCGGCGCCTGGTGCACATCCCCGTCGGCCGGTTCGCCGAGGCCGAGGAGATCGCCGCCGCGGTCGCCTTCCTGGCCAGCGACGACTCCTCGTTCGTCAACGCCACCGACTTCCTGGTGGACGGCGGCATCGCGGGCGCGTACGTGACCCCGCTGTAGGCCCGCCGGGGCCGGTGCAGCCCCGGGGCCCGCCTAGAGGAAGGTGCGGCCTTCGCCCCGGTACGTCGGGACGGAGGCCGTCACCCGGTCGCCCCGGACCAGGTGCAGCTCCTCGAACCGCTCGCACAGCTCGCCCGCCTTGGCGTGCCGGAACCACACCCGGTCGCCGATCAGCAGGTCGTCGGCGGGCGCGCCGAGCAGCGGCGTCTGCACCTCGCCCGCCGCCTCCTGGCGGTCGTAGCGCAGCCCCTGCGGCAGGTACGGCACGGGCAGCCGGTCCCGGCCGGGGACGCCCGAGGCCGGGTAGCCGCCGCCGAGGACGGTCACCACGCCCACGCCGGGTCGGCGCACCACGGGCATGGCGAACAGGGCCGCCGGGCGGCCGCGGAACGAGGTGTAGTGGTCGAACAGCCGGGGCTGGTACAGCCCCGAGCCCGCCGCGATCTCCGTGACCGCCGCCTCGGCGGCGGTCCGCTGGACGCTGCCCGTGCCGCCGCCGTTGACGAACTCCAGGTCCGGGACGACCTCACGGACCGCGCGGACCGCCTCGGCGCGGCGGGCGGCCAGCTCGGCCGCGGCCGAACGCTGCATCACGCGGACCGCGCGGGCCCGCAACGGCCGGCCGGCCGGGGCGTCGCCGACCCCGGCGATGTGCCCCTCGTACGCCATCACGCCGACCACCTTGAAGCCCGGCCGGGCCGTCACGGCGCGGGCCAGCGCGGCGAGTTCGGCGGGCTCGCGCACCGGCGAGCGGCGGGCGCCGAAGCGGACGATGCCGGCCAGCAGCTGGTAGGAGCTGTCCAGTTCGAGGCAGACCCGGATCTCCTCCCGGCCGCCGTCGCGGGCCCGGTCGATCAGCTCCAGCTGCGACTGGTCGTCGACCATCACGGTGACCGCGGCGGCCAGCTTGGGATCCGCGGCGAGTTCGGCGAAGCCCTGGCGGTCGGCGGAGGGGTAACCGAGCAGCACGTCCTCGAAGCCGGACCGGGCCAGCCACAGCGACTCGGCCAGCGTGTACGACATGACCCCCGCGAAGCCGGGCCGGGCCAGCACCCGTTCGAGCAGGGCCCGGCAGCGGACCGACTTGCTGGCGACCCGGACGGGCTTGCCCCCGGCGCGGCGCACCAGGTCGTCCGCGTTCGCGTCGAACGCGTCCAGGTCCACGATGGCCAGGGGCGCGTCCAGATGGGCGGTGGCCCGGTCGTAGCGGGCCCGGTCGGCGGCGGGGGAAGTCATGCGGGCAGCTTGCCAGACGGTCATACCAGTGGGTAGGGGTCGCCGCCGCCAAGATCGGCCCGAGGGGGCCGTAGAGTACGGACAGGCAGCCGCGAGGGCACGGAACGGGGGGCGGAGCCGCCGCATGACGACGTCGAACCCGGACCGGCCGCGCCCGGCCCCCGCCGCCCCCGAGGCCCTGCCGCCCCCCTCGGCGCCCC
>NZ_JAJAUY010000247.1 GCF_020532625.1 Streptomyces antimicrobicus
GGGGCGCGGGAGGCGGGGTCATGGGGACTCCGCGCGGGCCGCGGCCATGCCGGCCGCGTCCAGCAGGGCCGTGCCGACGATCAGGTCGGCGCCGCCGAACTCGGGGTCGTCCAGCTCGGTGCCGTCGTCGACGGCGAACAGCAGGCGCTCCTCGCCCTGGCGGTACGCGGTGCCCACGGCGGGGCTCGCGGCGTGCACGGCGAGCAGGGCGACCAGGTACGGCAGGTCGGGGTCGCTGCGGCGGGCCTCGGCCAGCAGTCCGGACAGCCGGCGCGGCGCGTCGTGCGGCAGGTCCAGCAGCTCCATGGCGGCGGCGAGCTGCTCCTCGCTGAACCGGCTGTCGTCCGGCGTGGCGATGAGGTCCGGCTCGGGCATCTCGACGCCGAGGTGGTCCCGTTCCGCCGGAGGGGTCAGCAGTATGTCGACCAGGTCGGTGACGCGGACCGAGACGGGGGTGCGCAGGCCCGTGCCGGCGGCGAAGAAGGCGTCGGTGACCCGGCGGGCCCGGGCCACGGGCAGCGGCAGCAGGGGCGCGACCAGCTGCCCGTACAGGTCGATGCCGGCCCGGGACGCGGGCGCGGCGAAGGCCTGCCGGTCCTGCTCGGCGCGGAACAGCGGTCCGGCCTCCAGCAGCCGGGACTGCAGCTGCGTGTGGCGCCGGATGCAGTCCTTGACGATGTCGACGAGCTCGGCGGCCCGCCGCTTGTGCTCGGCGTCCTCGGCCTCGTCCCGGGCCTTGCGGATGTTGGTGAGGATGGCGTTCTCGTGCCGGTAGCGGTCGGCGACGTGGTCCAGGGCCTCGGCGATCATGTCCGGGACGGTCTGGAGCCAGTCCACCGCCCGGACGTTGCGCCGGGTGGCGTCGAGGGTGCGGCGCAGGGTCTCGGCGTACTGGACGGTGCGGTAGCGGGCCTGTTCGGCGGCGAGCTGGGCGTCGGCGAGCCGGCCGCGGCTGATCAGCACCTCCAGCTTCACCTCGGCGGCGATCTGGGCGCTGGTGACGTCCGTGTCGAGGGCGCCGACCAGGACGTTGACCGCCTCGTCGGTGGTGCGCAGGTAGACCGCGCCGCCGTAGCCGGGGACCTCCTCGATCAGCTTGAAGTCGTAGTCCCGCCGGACGTACTCCCCGTCGGGGCCGAACGTGCCGTAGACGGCGCGGAATCCGCGGTCCACGCTGCCGACGTTGATCAGGTTCTCCAGGACCCAGCGGGCCACCCGCTCGTGCTCGGCGGCGGGCCGCCGCGGGGCCTGCGCGGCGACGCGGGGCAGCAGCCGGGCGACTATCTGCTCGTGGTCGGCGCCGGTGTCGAAGTCCATGTTGAGCGTGACGAGGTCGATCGCGGCGAGCGCGACCTCCGCCATGGCGTAGACGCCGTACTCCCCGGCGAGGTTGGCCTTGCGCGCGTCGAGGTCGTGCAGCGGGGCGGTGCAGGCGAGCGCGCGCAGCCGCCGGGCCAGGCCCTCGTCGGCGGCCGGGCCCGGCGCCGGGGACGGAAGGGTCTTCGCCGGGGCAGGGAAAGTCACGGTGAAGAGATTAGGCGGTCCCTGTGACAACCTCCCAAACGGCACGGTTCGGGCGGTGCCGTGGGCGGTGCCCGGAACGGCCCGGGCGGGTCCTCGCTACGCTCGGCCCATGGCATCCATGATCGCATCCGTCATCGACCTGAACGCCGACCTGGGCGAGGGCTTCGGGCGGTGGACGCTCACGGACGACGAGGCGCTGCTGTCGGTGGTCACGAGCGCCAACGTGGCCTGCGGATTCCATGCCGGCGACCCGGCCACCATGCGCCGGGTCTGCGCGTGGGCGGCCGAGCGGGGCGTACGGATCGGGGCGCAGGTGTCGTACCGGGACCTGGCGGGATTCGGCCGGCGGGCCATGGACGTGCCGCCGGAGGAGCTCGCGGCGGAGGTGGCGTACCAGATCGGGGCGCTGGAGGTGTTCGCCCGGGCCGCCGGCTCCCGGGTGTCGTACGTGAAACCGCACGGCGCGCTGTACAACCGCACGGTGCACGACGCGGAGCAGGCCGCCGCCGTGGTGGCCGGCGTACGGCTGGCCTGCGGGACGGGGGCCGGGGCAGAAGCAGAGGGGACGGCGGCGGGCGGGGCCGCGGGCGGGGCTCCGGGCGGGGCTCCGGGCGGGGACGCGGGCGGGCTGGCCGTGCTGGGCCTGCCCGGTTCGCTGCTGCTGTCGGCGGCCGCCGAGGCCGGGCTGCCGGCCGTGCCGGAGGCCTTCGCGGACCGCGCGTACACGCCGGAGGGCACGCTCGTGCCGCGCCGGGAACCGGGCGCCGTGCTGCACGACCCGGACCAGGTCGTCGCGCAGGCGCTGGCCCTGGTCCGGGGTGGGGCGGGCCGGTCGCTGTGCCTGCACGGCGACACCCCGGGCGCCGTGGAGCTGGCCGGGCGGGTGCGGCGGGCCCTGACCGACGCCGGGGTCCGGCTGGCGGCGTTCGCGTGAGGGCCCTGCCGGTGGGCGCCCACGCCCTGCTGGTCGAGGTGGCCTCGACCGCCGAGGTGGCCGCCCTGCACGCCGAACTGCTGCGCCGCCGGGCCGCGGGGGACCTGGGCGAGGTGACCGAGATCGTCCCGGCGGCCCGTACGGTCCTGCTGGACGGCGTCGCCGCGCCGGCCGCCCTCGGGGCCCGGATCACGCGGTGGCGGGTGCCGCCGCTCGCGCCGGCCGAGGGCCCGCTGGTCGACGTCCCGGTCCGCTACGACGGCCCGGACCTGGCAGAGGTGGCGCGGCACTGGGCGGTGCCGGAGGCGGAGGTGCCGCGGCTGATGGGGGCGGTGGCCTTCCGGGTGGCGTTCTGCGGCTTCGCGCCCGGCTTCGGCTACCTGACGGGCCTGCCGCCCCATCTGCACGTCCCGCGCCGGGCCACGCCGCGGACCGCCGTCCCGGCGGGCTCGGTGGCGCTCGCGGGCGAGTTCGCGGGCGTCTACCCGCGGTCCTCCCCCGGCGGCTGGCAGCTGATCGGCACGACGGACGCGGTGCTGTGGGACCCGTCGCGCGAGCCGGCCGCCCTGTTCGAGCCGGGCGTGCGGGTCCGCTTCACGGAGGCGCCATGAGCGGGCGGGGCGCCGCGAGCGCGGACCGCGCGGAAGGGCGCGGCCTGGTCGTGGTGCGGCCGGGGGCGCTGACGACGGTGCAGGACCGGGGACGGGCCGGGCTCGCGCACCTGGGGGTGCCCCGGTCGGGGGCGCTGGACCCGGACGCGGCGGGGTTGGCCAACCGGCTGGTGGGCAATCCCGGGGGCGCGGCCGTGCTGGAGACCACGGTGGACGGCGTCGCGCTGCGCGCGGCCGGTCTGGGGGCTGCGGCTGGCCCTGTCCGACGTGC
>NZ_JAJAUY010000248.1 GCF_020532625.1 Streptomyces antimicrobicus
GCGTCCTCGTCCGGCACACCGCCGTGGCCCAGGCCGCCGTCGTCGTCCGCGAGGACCGTCCCGGTGACAAGCAGATCGTCGCCTACCTCGTGCCGGAGGCCGGCCAGGAGCTGCCGCGGCCCGCGGCGCTGCGTTCCCACGTGGCGGCCGACCTGCCCGACTACATGGTGCCGGCCGCGTTCGTCACCCTCGACGCCCTCCCGGTCACCCCGAACGGCAAGCTGGACCGCAAGGCCCTGCCCGCCCCGGACCTGTCCGCGCTCGCCGCCGGCCGGGCCCCCCGCACCCCGCAGGAGGAGATCCTGTGCGGGCTGTTCGCGGAGATCCTCGGCCTGCCGCGGGTCGGCATCGACGACAGCTTCTTCGACCTGGGCGGCCACTCCCTCCAGGCCACCCGGCTGGTCAGCCGCATCCGTACGGTCTTCGACGCCGAACTCCCGCTGCGCAGCCTGTTCGTGACCTCCACCCCCGCCGGCCTGGCCGCCCTGCTGCGCACGTCCGGCAGCGCCCGCGCCGCCGTCACCGCCGGCGAGCGCCCGGCCGAGGTCCCGCTGTCCTTCGCCCAGCGCCGGCTGTGGTTCCTCAGCGGCTTCGAAGGCTCCGGCGCCGGGTACAACATCCCGCTCGCCCTCCGGCTCACCGGCACGCTCGACCGGGCCGCGCTCACCGCCGCCCTCGCCGACGTGGTCGCCCGCCACGAAAGCCTGCGGACCGTCTTCGCCGACCGCGACGGCCGCCCCTACCAGGTGGTCCTCGCCCCCGAGAGCGCCCGTCCGGCCCTCGACGTGCGCACGGCCACCGCGGCCGACGTGGAGCAGCAGCTCGCCGAGGCGGCCGCCCACACCTTCGACCTCGCCGCCGAGATCCCGCTGCGGGCGACGCTGTTCCCCCTCGGCGAGGGCGAGCACGTCCTGCTCCTGCTGCTCCACCACATAGCCGGCGACGGCTGGTCCCTGGCCCCGCTCGCCCGCGACCTCTCCGTCGCCTACGCCGCCCGGCTCGACGGCGAGGCCCCGGGTTGGGAGCCGCTGCCGGTCCAGTACGCCGACTACACCCTCTGGCAGCGCGCGCTGCTCGGGGACGAGGGCGAGGACACCCCCGAGGGCGCGGCCCAGCTCGACCACTGGCGCACGACGCTGGCCGGCCTGCCCGAGGAGCTGGACCTCCCCACCGACCGGCCCCGCCCGGCCCGGGCCAGCTACCACGGCGACATCGTCCCCTTCACCCTCCCGCCGCAGCTGCACGCCAAGCTGAGCCAGCTGTCGCGCGACAGCCACAGCAGCCTGTTCATGGTGCTCCAGGCGGGCCTCGCCGCCCTGCTCACCCGGCTCGGCGCCGGCACCGACATCCCGCTCGGCACGGCCGTCGCCGGACGCACCGACGAATCCCTCGACCAGCTCGTCGGCTTCTTCGTCAACAACCTGGTGCTGCGCACCGACACCAGCGGCGACCCCACCTTCCGCGAACTCCTCGCCCGGGTGCGGGAGACGGACCTCGCCGCCTACGCCAACCAGGACACCTCCTTCGAGCGGCTGGTCGAGGTCCTCAACCCCGGCCGCTCGCTCGCCCGCCACCCCCTGTTCCAGGTCATGCTGACCCTGCAGAACAACGAGCGCGGCGAACTCGCCCTGCCCGGCCTGCGGGTGGCCCCGTACACGGTGCAGACGCACTCCTCGCGCTTCGACCTCGCCCTCGAACTGGGCGAGAAGCGCGGCGACGACGGCACGCACCAGGGCATCGAGGGCGTCGTCGAGTACAGCACCGACCTGTTCGACCGCGGCACCGTCGAGAAGCTCGTCAGCCGCTACGTCCGGCTGCTGGAGGCGGTCGCCGCCGACGCCGACCGGTCCATCGGGCGCATCGACGTCCTCGGCCCCGTCGAGCGCCACGAGCTGGTGATGCGCTACAACGACACGGAGACCGAGGTGGCCCCCGCCACCCTCCACGCCCTGATCGAGGAGCAGGTCCGGCGCACCCCCGAGGCGACGGCCGTCCGGTTCGCGGACGACAGCCTCACCTACCGGGAGCTCGACGAGCAGGCCAACCGCCTGGCCCACCGCCTGGTCCGGGCCGGCGTCGGCCCCGAGCGGACCGTCGCGGTCAGCGTGCCGCGCTCGCTCGACCTGGTGGTCGCGCTGGTCGCCGTCCTGAAGGCGGGCGGCGCCTACCTGCCGGTGGACCCCGACTACCCGGCCGAGCGCATCGCCTACATCCTCGGACACGCGGCGCCCGCCCTGCTGCTGACCGCCGGCGGGACCGACCTGCCCGGAGCCGAGGGGCTGCCGCGCCTGGTCCTGGACGACGAGGCGCTGCGCGCCGAGCTCGCGGGCCTGGACGCCTGCGCCCCGGCCGTGTCCGTGGCCCCGGCCTCCCCCGCGTACGTCATCTACACCTCCGGCTCCACCGGCCGCCCCAAGGGCGTCCTCGTCCCGCACACCGGCATCGTCAACCGGCTGCAGTGGATGCAGGACGCGTACGGGCTCGGTGCCGACGACCGCGTCCTGCAGAAGACGCCCGCCGGTTTCGACGTCTCCGTGTGGGAGTTCTTCTGGCCGCTGATCACCGGTGCCACCCTGGTCCTCGCCCGGCCGGAGGGCCACCGCGACCCGGCCTACCTGGCCGCTCTGATCCGCGACGCCGGCATCACCACCGTGCACTTCGTCCCCTCGATGCTGCAGGCCTTCCTCTCCGAGCCGTCCGCGGCCGACTGCGGGACCTCCCTGCGCCGGGTGATCTGCAGTGGCGAAGCCCTCCCGGCCGAGCTGCAGAGCCGCTTCTTCGAGGTCTGCGACGCGGCACTGCACAACCTCTACGGGCCCACCGAGGCCTCCGTCGACGTCACCGCCTGGGCCTGCACGCCCGACCCGGAGCGCCGTACGGTGCCCATCGGCCGACCGGTGTGGAACACCCGGGTCTACGTCCTCGACGAGCGGCTGCGCCCGGTGCCCCACGGCGTCCGCGGCGAGCTCTACCTCGCCGGCCACCAGCTGGCCCGCGGCTACCTCGGCCGCCCCGACCTCACGGCCGACCGCTTCGTGGCCTGCCCGTTCGGCGAGCCCGGCGAGCGCATGTACCGCACCGGCGACCTCGTGCGCTGGGCGTCCGACGGCGCCCTGGAGTACCTGGGCCGCACCGACCACCAGGTGAAGCTGCGCGGTTTCCGCATCGAGCTCGGCGAGATCGAGTCCGTGCTCTCGGCCCACCCGGGCGTCGACCACGCCGTGGTGCTGCTGCGCGAGGACCAGCCCGGTGACCAGCGGCTCGTCGGTTACGTCGTGGCCGACGGCACGACCGCCCCCGACCTGGACGCCCTGCGGACCCACGCGGCCGGCGCCCTC
>NZ_JAJAUY010000249.1 GCF_020532625.1 Streptomyces antimicrobicus
CGGGGCGCCGTATCCGCCCGGGCCCGCGCAGGGGCTCCCGCCGGTGGCGCCGGTCCCGCCGGTGCCGCCGGTCGGGCCGGTGCCGCCGGTGCCGTACGGGGCCGGGGTGCGGGTCGTGGTGCGCAGGGGGAAGGGCGGGCGCGGTTAGCGCTTGACCTCCAGCAGGCGGCCCAGGAGGTTGTCCGGCAGGAGTTTGTTGCACTCGAGCTCGGCCGTCTGGGTCAGGGCGTCGTCGCGGCAGACGTAGAAGTCCTTGTAGACCAGTTGGACGGTGTACGAACCGGCCGCCAGGAGCAGGGCCAGGGTCGCCATGACCAGGCCGCTGGCGGCGGCCGTGCGCTGCGGGCGCGCCGCGTCGCCGAGGGCCGCCAGGCCTTCCTCGCGCCGCGCCGCGCCGGCGGCGCCGCCGCCCGCGCCGAGCCCCGCTCTGCCGGCGCCGCCCGCCGCCTCGGCGGGGTCCCGCTTCGCCCGGAGCGCGCTCACGCCCCAGTACAGCGCGAGCGCGCCCAGCATCAGCCCCATCGCCGGGATGCCGAACAGGCCGAAGAAGAAGCCCCACATGCCCGACAGCAGGGCGTACCGGGCGCGTCGCTGCACCGGGTCCGTCGGGTCCCAGCGGATCGGGCCACCGCCGCCCGGGCCTTGGCCCTGGCCGGGGCCTTCGCCGCCGCCCTGCCGGTCGTACCGGTGCGCCCCTTCCCGCGGCTGCCAGGGCTGGTCCGGCTGGCCTTCCGGCGGCGCCGCGAAGGGGTTGTCGTCGGTGTCGTCGGTGGAGGAGGGCTGACGGCGGTCCGGCATCGGGTGCGTTTCTTCCCCTGTGTGGTTGCGTGCGGCGGGTTGCGGCCTGTATGCCCAGACGCTACCGCCCGCGCCCGCCCCCGTCCCTCGGGGGCTGTCGGGTGTGCCGGTATCGTTGCAGGCGGTCGGCGGCTTCGTAGGGTTCCCCGTATATCGGGGGCACGGAGTTTCGTACGATCGCATAAGAGTGTCCGCCTCTGCAGCCGCACGCAGGCGCACCGCGTAAGACGTCACCGCGAGAAAGGGCCTCCCATGGCCGCCTCCCGCCTGGTCGTGCTGGTCTCCGGCTCCGGCACCAACCTCCAGGCACTGCTCGACGCCATCGCCTCCGACCCCGAGGGCTACGGCGCCCGCGTCGTGGCCGTGGGCGCGGACCGGGACGGCATCGCCGGCCTGGAACGGGCCGAGAAGGCCGGGATCCCCACGTTCGTCTGCCCCGTCAAGGCCTACGCCACACGCCAGGAGTGGGACGAGGCCCTCGCCGAGGCCACCGCCGCCCACGAGCCCGACCTCGTCGTGTCCGCCGGGTTCATGAAGATCGTGGGGAAGGAATTCCTGCGGCGCTTCGGCGGGCGGTTCGTCAACACGCACCCCGCCCTGCTGCCGGCCTTCCCCGGCGCGCACGGCGTACGGGACGCCCTCGCCTACGGGGCGAAGGTCACCGGCTGCACGGTCCACTTCGTGGACGCCGGCGTCGACACCGGCCCGATCATCGCCCAGGGAGTGGTCGAGGTCAGGGACGGGGACGACGAAGCCGCTCTGCACGAGCGCATCAAGGAAGTCGAGCGCAGGCTGCTCGTCGACGTCGTGGGGCGACTGGCCCGGCACGGCTACCGCATCGAGGGACGAAAGGTAACGATCCAGTGACCGCCGAAGGTACGAACAAGCGGCCGATCCGACGTGCGCTCATCAGCGTCTACGACAAGACCGGGCTGGAGGAGCTGGCGACCGGGCTGCACGGGGCGGGCGTGACGCTGGTGTCGACCGGGTCGACCGCCTCCAGGATCGCCGCCGCCGGCGTCCCCGTCACCAAGGTCGAGGAGCTGACCGGCTTCCCCGAGTGCCTGGACGGCCGGGTCAAGACCCTGCACCCGCGCGTGCACGCCGGCATCCTCGCCGACCTGCGGCTCGACAGCCACCGCGCGCAGCTCGACGAGCTCGGCGTCGAGCCGTTCGACCTGGTCGTCGTCAACCTCTACCCGTTCCGCGAGACCGTCGCCTCCGGCGCGAGCGACGACGAGTGCGTCGAGCAGATCGACATCGGCGGCCCGTCCATGGTCCGCGCCGCCGCCAAGAACCACCCGTCCGTGGCCGTCGTCACCAGCCCGGCGCGCTACGCCGACGTGCTGGCCGCGGTCCAGGACGGCGGGTTCGAGCTGGCCGCCCGCAAGCGCCTGGCGGCCGAGGCCTTCCAGCACACGGCCGCGTACGACGTCGCCGTCGCCTCCTGGTTCACGAACGCGTACGCGCCGCAGGAGGGCGGCGAGCTGCCCGAGTTCCTCGCCGGGGCGTGGGAGCGCAAGGCCTCGCTGCGCTACGGCGAGAACCCGCACCAGGCCGCCGCGCTCTACACGGACGGGCAGCCGGGCGGCATCGCCAACGCCGAGCAGCTGCACGGCAAGGAGATGTCCTTCAACAACTACGTGGACACCGAGGCCGCCCGCCGCGCCGCCTACGACCACGACGAGCCCTGCGTCGCGATCATCAAGCACGCCAACCCGTGCGGCATCGCGGTCGGCGCCGACGTCGCCGAGGCGCACCGCAAGGCGCACGCCTGCGACCCGCTGTCCGCGTTCGGCGGCGTCATCGCCGTCAACCGCCCGGTGACCGTCGCGCTCGCCGAGCAGGTCGCGGAGATCTTCACCGAGGTCATCGCCGCTCCCGCGTACGAGGACGGTGCCGTCGAGGTGCTCGCCCGGAAGAAGAACATCCGGGTGCTCAAGGTGGACGGCCACCCGCTGCAGCCCGGCGACCTCAAGCCGGTCTCGGGCGGGGTGCTGCTCCAGCAGTCCGACGCCTTCCAGGCCGAGGGCGACGACCCGGCGAACTGGACCCTGGCCGCCGGTGACGCGCTGTCCGCCGAGGAGCTCGCCGAGCTCGCCTTCGCGTGGAAGGCCTGCCGCGCGGTGAAGTCCAACGCCATCCTGCTGGCCAAGGACGGCGCCTCGGTCGGCGTCGGCATGGGCCAGGTCAACCGGGTGGACTCGGCGAAGCTCGCCGTCGAGCGGGCGGGCGCCGAGCGCGCGCAGGGCTCGTACGCCGCCTCGGACGCGTTCTTCCCGTTCCCGGACGGCCTGGAGATCCTGACGGCCGCGGGCATCAAGGCCGTGGTCCAGCCCGGTGGTTCGGTGCGTGACGAGCAGGTGGTCGAGGCCGCGCGGAAGGCCGGCGTGACCATGTACTTCACCGGGACCCGGCACTTCTTCCACTGATCACCCCGCCGGCGCCCCGGGTGGCGCCCCTCCGACGCGGGGGGGGGGGGGGGCCGGCCCCCGGGGGGGGCGGGCGGCCCCGCGGGGGGGCGGGG
>NZ_JAJAUY010000025.1 GCF_020532625.1 Streptomyces antimicrobicus
CGCTTCGGCATCGGTACGGTGAGGGCGACGAGCAGCCCCAGGGCGAGGGCCGCCGCCGCGATGACGGCGACGCCGAGTCCGGTACTCGTCTGCGACAGCAGCAGCATGGCGATCGTCGAGACGATGACGGCGGCGGACCCGTAGGCGAGCTGTGCGGCAGTCGGACGCGGCATGGCGGTTTCCGTCCATCGGAGGCGGGCGGGGAGTCAGCTCAACTCGTCGTCCCCCAGCTGCCGCTGGGAGGTTCCCCCGTCGAGCGACTCTACGACGGGGGGATTCCCGGACGGAACCTCCGGTAAGCGTGACCTCACCCACGGTGCCGAGGCACAGGGGGCGCACGCTCCTGCCTCGCGCGCCCCGGGCCGGGGGACCGGGGGCGACCCGTGCCGTTCGTCCGCCTGCCCGCGGAATGTCCGATAAGCGGAACTGAGCGACCGCATAGTGCAGTTGACCTGCGCAAGTCAAGGTCTGTCTTTTCTTCCCCACGTCCGGTCAAATGTCGTCACTTGAGACGCGCGCCGCGCGGAACCCCCCAACTCCTATGGAGATGTTCCGAACCATCCTTGCGGCCGCGGGAGGGGACAACATCAAGTGACCAGCAACACCGCCGCTCGGAGACGAGCGCTGCGTGCCGCCGCGATCGGCGTGACCATCGCCGCGTGCGCCGCGACCGGCACCCTCTACACCGCCGCCCAGGCCAACGACGTGCCGTGGCCGGCCCCGGCCGCGGGCAAGCAGGACCCCACCGCCCCGGCGAAGGAGAAGGTCCAGCACAACCTCAAGGGCCCGTTCAGCGACCAGCAGGCCAAGCAGCGCGAGGCCGCCCTGGACCAGGTGCTCGCCGGCAAGAAGGACGTCGAGCAGCGCGGCGCCTCCAAGGTCGTCAAGCTCGACGACAAGAAGTACGTCGAGCTCGGCCGCGAGAAGACCGACAAGATCTTCACGATCCTCGTCGAGTTCGGCGACCAGGTCGACAACACCACCATGTTCGACCCGGACGGCCCGGGCCCCAAGCCCCCGGTCGTCAAGTACGGCGGCGAGCCCGGCCCGGCCCGCAACACCATCCCGAAGCCGGACCGCACCAAGGACAACAGCACCGCCTGGCGCGCGGACTTCAGCCGTGACTACTTCCAGGACCTGTACTTCGGTACCGGTGAGGGCAAGCACTCGCTGAAGACCTACTACGAGAAGACCTCCTCGGGCCGCTACTCGGTCGAGGGCGAGGTCGCCGACTGGGTCAAGGTCCCGTACAACGAGGCCCGCTACGGCTCGAACTACTGCGGCCAGACCAACTGCGCCAACGTGTGGGACACCGTCCGCGACGGTGTCACCGCCTGGGTCGAGGGCCAGAAGAAGGCCGGCAAGACCGACGAGCAGATCAAGACGCAGCTGGCCCAGTACGACCAGTGGGACCGCTACGACTTCGACGGCGACGGCAACTTCAACGAGTCCGACGGCTACATCGACCACTTCCAGATCGTCCACGCGGGCGAGGACGAGTCGGCCGGCGGCGGCAAGGAGGGCACCAACGCCCTGTGGGCCCACCGCTGGTACGCCTACGGCACCAACGCGGGCAAGACCGGCCCCGAGAACAACAAGGCCGGCGGTACCCAGATCGGCAACACCGGCATCTGGGTCGGCGACTACACCATGCAGCCCGAGAACGGCGGCCTCGGTGTCTTCGCCCACGAGTACGGCCACGACCTGGGCCTGCCGGACCTGTACGACACCACCGGTGGCGGCGAGAACTCGGTCGGCTTCTGGTCCCTGATGTCGGCCGGCTCCTGGCTCGGCACGGGCGAGGAGTCCATAGGCGACCTCCCGGGCGACATGACCTCCTGGGACAAGCTCCAGCTGGGCTGGCTGAACTACGACAAGGCCAAGGCCGCGACGAAGTCCACCCACAAGCTGGGCGTCTCGGAGTTCAACACCAAGGACAAGCAGGCCCTGGTCGTCGAGCTGCCGAAGAAGCAGGTCCGCACCGACGTGGTGGCCCCCGCCGAGGGCGCCAACCAGTGGTGGTCGGGCATGGGTGACGACCTCAAGAACACCCTGACCCGCTCCGTGGACCTCACGGGCAAGTCCTCCGCCGCCCTCTCCCTCAAGGGCTGGTGGGACATCGAGAAGGACTACGACTACCTCTACACCGAGGTGTCCACCGACGGCGGCGCCACCTGGACCGCCCTCGCGGGTACCGCCAACGGCCAGGCCATCCCGGCCGACGCCGCGGGCTCCCCGGCCCTGACCGACGTCTCCGGCGGCTGGCAGAACCTGAACTTCCCGCTGGACGCCTACGCCGGCAAGAAGATCGACCTCCGCTTCCGCTACCAGACGGACGGCGGCGCGGGCGGCAAGGGCTTCACCGCCGACGCGATCACCCTGACGGCGGACGGCTCCGCGCTGTTCACCGACGGCGGCGAGAGCGGCGACAACGGCTGGACCCTCAAGGGCTTCTCCCGGATCGGCGCGGGCTTCACCAAGGACTACGCGCAGTACTACATCGCGGAGAACCGCCGCTACGTCTCGTACGACCAGACCCTCAAGGTCGGCCCGTACAACTTCGGCTGGGCCAACAGCCGCCCCGACTGGGTCGAGCACTACCCGTACCAGGACGGTCTGCTGATCTGGCTCTGGGACACCTCCCAGAAGGACAACAACACCAGCGTCCACCCCGGCCAGGGCCTGATCCTGCCGATCGACGCCAACGCCAAGCCCATGAAGTGGGCCGACGGCACCCTGCTGCGGAACAAGATCCAGCCGTACGACGCCACCTTCAGCGCGTACTCGACGGACGCCTTCACCCTGCACAAGAACGGTGAGTCGCTGTTCGTCAAGCCGAAGCCCACGAACCTGGTCTTCGACGACCACAAGGGCAAGTACTACTACGACGAGAACCCGACCGGTTCCGTCAAGGTCACTGACACCAACACCAAGATCAAGATCCTGAAGGAGGCCTACGACGGTCTCCAGATGACGGTCGAGGTCGGTCCTTCGACCAAGTAGTCGGAAAAACCCCAGGTCACAGCATGATCGGCCGTCGCCCTCTAGCGGGCGGCGGCCGATCGCGTTTAGATGCGGATGCGAGTGTCTTATTGACGGTCCGCGGCACCGGCCGCGGCCGACTCCATCTCACGGGGGAGATGCCACCATGCCTGGCGGAGGTTTCGTCAAGCTCCCGAACGGGAGCGTCGTCGTCGCCCTGACCCTGCCCAGACCCGCCGACCGGCCCTACGGGGACCCGGGCGGCGGCCAGGTCCGCGTGCTCGTCCTCGCCGCGAACCGGGCCCGCGCCCTGACCAGGCTGCGGAACCTCGGACTGCGCGCCGTCTACCTGCGGGGGAACAGCCAGCCGCCGACCCTGGACGAGATCACGGCGGTGCTCCACCACCCCGACGGCCTGCTGTGGCGGGCGGTCCCCGACGACGCCGAGGAGCTCTGGCACCCGATACGGGCCCTGCTCCGGGGAGCCTGAGCCCGCCGGGCCGATGTCCGGCGGACCGGACCGGAGCCCGCCGGACCGGAGCCCGCCGGGCCCGAGCCCGCCGGGTGCCGCCCGGCTCCTGCGCCCGCTACGCCCCGTCCAGGCCCCCGGCGACCACCGGGGTGCCGCTGAGCTCCACGCCGGCCTCCCGCAGCTCCTCCAGCGCCCGCCGGGCGGTCCGCGGCGCCACCGCGGCGGTCAGGTCCAGCAGCACGTGCGTACGGAAGCCCTCGCGGACGGCGTCCAGCGCGGTCGCCCGGACGCAGTGGTCGGTGGCGATGCCCACCACGTCCACCTCGGTGACCTGCCGGGCGCGCAGCCACTCGGCCAGCGGCGTGCCGTTCTCGTCGGTGCCCTCGAAGCCGCTGTACGCCGCCGCGTGGGCGCCCTTGTCGAACACGGCCGCGATGCTGCCGGAGGCGACGGCGGGCGCGAAGTTCGGGTGGAAGCCCACGCCCTCGGTGCCGGCCACGCAGTGCACCGGCCAGGAGGTCTCGTAGTCCGGTTCGGCCGGCGGGTGGGCGAAGTGCGCACCCGGGTCGACGTGGTGGTCACGGGTGGCCACGACGTGCCGGTAGCCGGGGGTGGCCTGCCCGATCAGCTCCGTGATGGCGGCGGCGACGTCGGCGCCCCCGGCGACCGCGAGGCTGCCGCCCTCGCAGAAGTCGTTCTGTACGTCGACGACGATCAGTGCGCGGTGCATGACGCGGTCCTTCATTCGTGGTGGTCGGTCGGGGCTGGTGCTCGGGCCGGCGGTGGGGCTCGTGGCCCGTGGCGCGGGCCCGTGGCCCGTGGCCGGGCCCGGGCCCCGGGCGGGGGTCTCGGTGGTGCTCCTGGTGCTGCTGGTCTTTCCCGGTCTGCCCGCCGCTACTCCGCCCGTCAGACGTACTCCGTCGGGATGACGGCCTCGCCGCGCGAGAGCTGCGTCGCGGACAGCGGCAGCCCCGCCCGCGCGGCGCGGTGCCGGTCCCGGGCGGTCTCCAGCGGCTCGCGGGCGACCACCTCGCCGCCCTTGACCAGCTGCGTCAGCAGCTGACGGCCGGCGAGTGCCTGGGGCACCGGCCCGGTGCCGACGACCTCGGCCTCGGCCACGCCGTCCGCGTCGGTCCGCCGGGCCGCCCACTTGCGGCCGCCGACGGAGGTCTTGCCGCCGGTCGACTTCTTCGCCACCGGCACCAGGGGTGCCTTCGGGTCGTCCGAGGCGGCCCGGGCGACCAGCTTGTAGACCATCGAGCTGGTGGGGTGGCCGCTGCCGGTGACCAGCTGGGTGCCCACGCCGTAGGCGTCCACGGGCGCCGCGGCCAGCGAGGCGATGGCGTACTCGTCCAGGTCCGAGGTGACCACGATCTTCGTCCCGGTGGCCCCCAGCTCGTCCAGCTGCTGGCGCACCCGGTGGGCCACCAGCAGCAGGTCGCCGGAGTCGATGCGGACCGCGCCCAGCGAGGTCCCGGCGATCTCCACGGCCGTGCGCACGGCCTCGGCCACGTCGTAGGTGTCCACCAGCAGGGTGGTCCCGCCGCCGAGGGAGGCGACCTGGGCCTGGAAGGCGTCGCGCTCGGTGTCGTGCAGGAGGGTGAAGGCGTGGGCGGAGGTGCCGACCGTCGGGATGCCGTAGCGGAATCCGGCCGCCAGGTCCGAGGTCGAGGTGAACCCGCCGACGTAGGCCGCGCGGGCGGCGGCCACGGCCGCCAGCTCGTGGGTGCGCCGGGCCCCCATCTCGATGAGCGGCCGCTCGCCCGCGGCCGAGGCCATCCGGGAGGCCGCGGCGGCGATCGCCGAGTCGTGGTTGAGGATCGACAGGACCACCGTCTCCAGCAGCACGCACTCGGCGAAGCTGCCCTCCACGCGCAGGACGGGGGAGCCGGGGAAGTAGACCTCGCCCTCCGGGTAGCCCCAGATGTCCCCCGAGAAGCGGTACGACGACAGCCAGTCCAGGGTGCGCATGTCGACCACGGCGCGCTCGCGCAGGAACTCCAGCACGGCGCTGTCGAAGCGGAAGTTCTCCACCGCGTCCAGCACCCGGCCGGTGCCCGCCACGACGCCGTAGCGCCGGCCCTCGGGCAGCCTCCGGGTGAACACCTCGAAGACCGAGCGGCGGTGGGCGGTGCCGTCCGCCAGGGCGGCCTGCAGCATCGTGAGCTCGTAATGGTCCGTGAAGAGCGCTGTGGACGGAACGTCCACCGGCAGCCCCAAGTCCGCAGGGTTCATGTCAGGGATGCTAGCGCACATTTCGTCAAAGTGACGAGATGTGGTGCCCGTTTGTGCGACGGGCCCGTCACAGTGGCAGCATGGGACAGGTGAGTGTTGCTCCCATCGAGATCGAACGCACCGAATCGGCCGAGGAGACCTTCGCGGTCCCCGAACCCGACGTTCCCTGGGTGACCCTGGTGCACAACGACCCGGTCAACCTCATGAGCTACGTGACGTACGTGTTCCAGGCGTACTTCGGCTACCCCAAGGACAAGGCGCGCAGGCTGATGCTCGACGTGCACCACAAGGGCCGGGCGGTCGTCTCCAGCGGCACCCGCGAGGAGATGGAACGCGACGTGCAGGCGATGCACGGCTACGGCCTGTGGGCCACCCTTTCGCAGGACCGCGGCTGATGGGCGGACACCCCGGCATGTTCGAGCCCCTCAAGGGCGGGGGCGCGGCGGTCGCCCTCGACGACATCGAGATCGCCATCCTGCGCTCGCTCGCGGTGCAACTGCTGGAGCTGATCGGCCCCGGCGAGCCCGAGCCCGCCGCGGACGCCGACCCGCTGGCCGCCCTCTTCGCCGAGGGCCCCAGCGAACCGCCGTCCGACCCGGCGCTCGCCCGGCTCTTCCCCGACGCCTACGGCGGCCCCTCCGGCGAGGACGAGGGGGTGGACCCGGCCGAGCTGAAGGCGTGGTCGGCGGAGTTCCGCCGGTTCACCGAGAACGACCTGCGCACCCGCAAGCGCGAGGACGCCCTCGCCGTGGTCCGCAGCCTGGACGCCCTGATCCCCGCCGGGGACGGCGGGGCGGTGCTGGAGCTGACCGGCGAGCTGCCGCTGCGCTGGCTCGGCGCGCTGAACGACCTGCGGCTGACCATCGGGGCCCGGCTCGACATCAGCGAGGACGAGGAGAGCGCCCAGCTCTACCGGCTCCCCGACGACGACCCGCGCAAGCCCATGGTGATGGCGTACCTGTGGCTGGGCGGGCTCCAGGAGACCCTCATCGAGACCCTCTGAGCCGGCGCGCCGACACGCGCCCGGCATGATCGTTCGCTCAGCGGACGCTCAAATCCGGATAACGATCAGATCACCGCCATGCGGTGATCTGATCCCGTTTACGCACCTTTATTCGGATATTCATGTGTACCGCGTCACTTTCCCGTCGACCGGCCGCCCGGAGATGCGTGATAGATCTTCACGACCGCCGGCGGGACGCCACCCCTGTCCCCGCAGGCGCTGCTTGAACCGGCTGACCGCCGGGTGCAACTCCATCCGTGTCCGGGGGGATCGAGGAACCCGATCCGGCGCCACCGCACGGCGACGGGTCGGCGTGGAGAAAGGCGCACCACCACCATGACCTCAGTGCAGGTCGAGCAGCACGACAAGGGGCCCGTCGAGGGTGCCCAGGGCGAGGGCGGCGAGGGATACCACCGCACGCTCGGAGCCCGCCAGATCCAGATGATCGCCATCGGCGGCGCGATCGGCACCGGCCTCTTCCTGGGCGCCGGCAAGGCCATCTCCAAGGCCGGTCCGAGCCTGATCCTGGCCTACGCCATCGCCGGCCTGGTCATCTTCTTCATCATGCGGGCGCTCGGCGAGCTCCTCATGTACCGCCCGGTCGCGGGCTCGTTCTCCGACTACGCCCGGGAGTTCCTGGGCCCGTTCTGGGGCTACGCGACCGGCTGGACGTACTGGCTTTTCTGGGTGGTCACCGGCATCACCGAGGTCACCGCGGCCGCCAAGTACATGACGTACTGGACCCACGACGGCTTCCCGCAGTGGGCCTACGCACTGATCTTCACCGTGCTCCTCTACGGCGCGAACCTGATCTCCGTGAAGCTCTTCGGCGAGCTGGAGTTCTGGTTCTCCATGGTCAAGGTCACCGCCATCGTCGGCATGATCCTCATCTGCGCCGGCATCCTGACCGTCGGCTTCTCCGACGCCGCCGACACCGCGACCGTCGCCAACCTGTGGAACGACCGGGGCTTCTTCCCCCACGGCATCGGCGAGACGCTGATGACGCTGCAGATCGTGATGTTCGCCTTCCTCGCCGTCGAGCTGGTCGGCGTCACCGCCGGCGAGTCCAAGGACCCCGAGAAGACCCTGCCCAAGGCCATCAACACCGTGCCGTGGCGGATCGCCGTCTTCTACGTCGGCGCGCTCATCATGATCATGTCGGTCATCCCGTGGTCGAACTTCAAGGCCGGCGAGAGCCCCTTCGTCCTCGCCTTCGAGAAGATGGGCCTCGGCATCGGCGCGGCGATCGTGAACTTCGTCGTCCTGACCGCCGCCCTGTCGTCCTGCAACTCGGGCATGTACTCCACCGGCCGCATGCTGCGCGACCTCGCGCTCAACGGCCAGGGCCCGAAGTTCTTCACCCGGCTGACGAAGAACGGCACCCCGCTGGTGGGCACCACCTTCTCCGCCGCGCTGATGCTGGTCGGCGTCTGGATCAACTACGTCGCCCCCGGCAAGGCCTTCGACTACGTCGTCTCCTTCGCCACCATCTCCGGCATGTGGGCGTGGATCATGATCCTGGTCTGCCAGATCCGCTACCGCGCCCGCGCCGACCGCGGCGAGCTGCCGACGTCGCCCTTCCGGGCGCCCGGCGCCCCGTACAGCAGCTGGTTCGCGCTGCTCTTCATCGGCATGGTCGTCGTGATGATGGGCCTGGACAAGGACGCCCGGGTGTCGCTGTACTGCGCCCCGCTGTGGGGCCTGGTCCTCGGCGTGTCGTACCTGGTCCTCAAGCGCCGCAACCCCGAGGGCGCCGCGTTCGCCAAGCGCTGACGGGCCGCCGCCCAGGCGCCCGCTGTCCGGCATCCGGGCCCTTCCGTACCACTCCTCGGTACGGAAGGGCCCGTCTGCTTATCCTGTCGCTCATGCTGACCCTCACCCAGGAGCTCTACGACCGCATCGTCGAGCACGCGCGCAAGGACCACCCGGACGAGGCGTGCGGCGTCGTGGCCGGCCCGGCGGGCACCGGCCGGCCCGAGCGGTTCGTCCCGATGCTGAACGCCGCCCGCTCGCCCACGTTCTACGAGTTCGACTCCAAGGACCTGCTGGCGCTCTACCGCGAGATGGACGACCGGGACGAGGAGCCCGTGATCGTCTACCACTCGCACACCGCCACCGAGGCCTATCCCTCGCGCACCGACGTGACCTACGCCAACGAGCCGGGCGCCCACTACGTCCTGGTCTCCACGGCGGACACCGACGGCCTGGGGGAGTTCCAGTTCCGCTCGTACCGGATCGTCGACGGAGTGATCACCGAGGAAGAAGTGCAGGTCGTAGCCGCCTACTGACCAGTATGTGAGCGCTGGGCGTCCATCATGCGGGATCACACTCCAAACGGGGGACCGGGAATCGTTAACATGACCGCATGGTTTCCCACGACGTGAGCAACGAGACGCCCAGCAGGACCCTGCTCGTGGCGCGGCTGCACGTCGACCTGTGCCGCCTCGCCAGCGCCATCTGTCCCGCTGCCTGAGAAGCACCGCAGCCCTCTCGCGCGGGGGCAGAGAACCGCGCGCCCGCACGTAGTTTTCGCCCCTTCCACGCCTTTCACGACACTGGAGCCGGCCATGGCCATCGAGGTCCGCATCCCCACCATCCTCCGCACCTACACCGACGGCGAGAAGGCCGTCACCGGTGAAGGCGCCACCCTCGCCGAGCTGTTCGCCGACCTGGAGACCCGCCACACCGGCATCCGGGAGCGCATCGTCGAGGGCGACAAGCTGCGCCGCTTCGTGAACGTCTACCTCAACGACGAGGACGTCCGCTTCCTGGACGGCATCTCCACCAAGCTGACGGACGGCGACAACGTCACCATCCTCCCGGCCGTGGCCGGCGGCTCGAAGTAATGCGCTACGACTCCCCGCTCGCGGCGGTCGGCAACACCCCGCTGGTCCGCCTGCCCCGGCTCTCGCCCTCGGACGACGTCCGGATCTGGGCGAAGCTGGAGGACCGCAACCCCACCGGCTCGATCAAGGACCGGCCCGCGCTGCACATGATCGAGCAGGCGGAGAAGGCCGGCCGGCTGACCCCCGGCTGCACCATCCTGGAGCCCACCTCCGGCAACACCGGCATCTCGCTGGCCATGGCCGCCAAGCTCAAGGGCTACCGGATCGTGTGCGTGATGCCGGAGAACACCAGCCAGGAGCGGCGCGACCTGCTGGCCATGTGGGGAGCCGAGATCATCTCGTCGCCGGCCGCCGGCGGCTCGAACACGGCCGTGCGGGTGGCGAAGGAACTGGCCGAGCAGAACCCGTCCTGGGTGATGCTCTACCAGTACGGCAACCCCGACAACGCCGGCGCGCACTACGCCACCACCGGCCCGGAGATCCTCGCCGACCTGCCCTCCGTCACCCACTTCGTGGCGGGCCTGGGCACGACCGGCACCCTGATGGGCGTCGGCCGCTACCTGCGCGAGCACAAGCCCGACGTCAAGATCGTCGCCGCGGAGCCGCGCTACGACGACCTGGTGTACGGCCTGCGCAACCTCGACGAGGGCTTCGTCCCGGAGCTCTACGACGCGTCCGTGCTCACCACCCGCTTCTCGGTCGGTTCCGCCGACGCGGTGACGCGCACCCGCGAACTGCTCCAGCAGGAGGGCATCTTCGCGGGCGTGTCCACCGGGGCCGCCCTGCACGCGGCCATCGGTGTCGGCCGCAAGGCCGTGGCGGCGGGCGAGTCCGCGGACATCGTCTTCGTCGTGGCCGACGGCGGCTGGAAGTACCTCTCCACCGGCGTCTACACGGCCGCCACCACGGAGGAGGCCGTCGAGGTCCTCCAGGGCCAACTCTGGGCCTAGGCCCCACCGCGCCACCGGTCCCGGCCCGCCCCCCCGGGGCCCGAGCCCGCCCGCCCCGGCCGGGAGCTCCGCCGAGGAACGCGGTCCGCGGCGGGGCCCCGGTCAGGCCGGGCCGGTCAGGTGGGGGCCGATCAGGTCGGGCCGGTCAGGTCGGGCCGGTCAGGTCGGGCAGGTCAGGTCGGGGCGGTCAAAAGTTCGGCCAGGATCGAGGCATGGCTCGACTCCGGTGTGCGCACCGCGGTCACCAGGGTCAGCGTGCCCTGCCCGGCCAGCGCCCGCAGGTGCGCGAGGGCCGCCACGGCCTCCGGCTCCGCCAGCTCGGCCTCGTAGCGGGCCCGGAACTCCTCCCGGCTGCCCCCGGCGTGGAACCACTTGCGCAGCTCCGCCGACGGAGTGACCGCCCGCGGCCACTCGTCCACCTTCGCCTCGGCCTTCGCCAGCCCCCGCGGCCACAGCCGGTCCACGAGGACCCGTACCCCGTCCTCCGCCGGATCCGGCGGATCGTAGACCCGTCGCAGTCGGATCATCGTCCGCCACCACCTCCCAGGCCCCGGACCTCGTCCCACACCGCAGGATCCAGTACCCCGGCCCTGCGCCGGAACTCCCACACCGACAGGACGAGCGGCCGGTCCGCCTCCACGAACCCCGGCCGCCCGTGCACCTCCACCAGCAGACCCGGCGGCAGCGGGATCACCCCGGGCCGGTCGTCGTGGTACTTGCCCGTGATCGGCGCGACCCGCGCCGTCCGGCCCCGTACCCCCAGGACCACGCAGCAGTGACCGCCCGCCGTCCACCAGATCTCGCCCGCCCGCGGCCGCGGCGCCGGCCCGGGCCCGTGGACCGCGCCGCGCCCGGCCCGGGCACCTGGCGCCCGGCCCCCGGCGACCAGTACGACCAGCGCCACCGCGACCACCGCGGCGGCGGCCGGCCACCACGACGTGTCCATGGTTCGACCGTAACCGGGCCCCGCCCACCCGGCGCGGCAACGCGTGCGCGGGCCGTCGCTCCCCCGGGTGACACCGCAGGTGAGTTCCCCCACAACAGCACGCCGTGGAGGAGCGACCGGGCGTTTCGCGCCTTACGCTCGACGCACCGCACGGCCCTCGCACGACCACCCGACGCCCTCCCCGTCTCCGCCCGCCACGGACCGTCCACGGAGGTTCCCGCTCCCATGAAGCTCACCGTCGTCGGCTGTTCGGGTTCGTTCCCGTCCGCGGAATCGGCCTGCTCCAGCTACCTGGTCGAGGCCGACGGCTTCCGGCTGCTCCTCGACATGGGCAACGGCGCCCTGGGCGAGCTGCAGCGCCACATCGGCCTCTACGACCTCGACGCGATCTTCCTCAGCCATCTGCACGCCGATCACTGCATCGACATGTGCGCCTACTTCGTGGCCCGCTACTACCGCCACGAGGGCGGCCGCTGCGGCGCCATCCCCGTCCACGGCCCCGAAGGCACCGAGAAGCGGCTGACCACGGCCTACGAGGACGTGCCCGACGAGCGGTCGATGAGCGAGGTCTTCGATTTCCGGACCCTGAAGTCCGGCTCGTTCGACATCGGCCCCTTCCGGGTCCGCACCGAACGGCTCGCCCACCCCGTCGAGGCGTACGGCATCCGCGTCGAGCACGGCGGCCGCTCCCTGACGTACTCCGGGGACACCGGGGTCTGCCCCGAGCTGGGGCTGCTCGCCGAGGGCGCCGACCTGTTCCTGTGCGAGGCCTCCTTCACCCACGGCAAGGAGGACATCCCCGACCTCCACCTCAACGGCCGCGAGGCCGGCGAGTTCGCGCAGCGGGGCAACGTCGGCCGCCTGGTGCTCACCCACATCCCGCCGTGGACCTCGGCCGAGCAGAACCTGGCCGACGCCCGCGCGGTCTACTCCGGCCCGATCGACCTGGCCGCCCCCGGCGCGGTGTACGAACTCTGACCCGCGGCCCCCGGCCCTGACCCGCCGCCCGCGGCCCGGCCCCGGTCCCGGTCCCGGCCCCGCACGCGCCGAAGCCCCCGCCCTCCCCTGTCACGGAGAGCGGGGGCTTCGTGGTGGCCGGTGGCGTCCGCCGGTCCGGCTACTTGGCCTCGGCCTTCTGCAGCTCGGCCAGTTCCTCGTCGGACTCGCGGCCCGGCGTCGGCAGGTTGAACTTGGTGATCGCGAAGCGGAAGACCACGTAGTACAGCGCCGCGAAGCACAGGCCGACCAGCGCCAGGCCCAGCGGGTTGGTAGCCTTGCCCAGGTTCAGCAGGTAGTCGATCGCGCCGGCGGAGAAGCCGAAGCCGTCCTTCATGCCGAGCGCCCAGGTCAGCGCCATGGACACACCGGTCAGCACCGCGTGGACCGCGTACAGGACCGGGGCGATGAACATGAAGGTGAACTCGATCGGCTCGGTGACACCGGTGACGAAGGAGGTCAGCGCGAGGGAGAACATCATGCCGCCGACGACCTTGCGGCGCTCGGGGCGGGCGCAGTGGACGATCGCGAGGCAGGCCGCCGGGAGGGCGAACATCATGATCGGGAAGAAGCCGGTCATGAACTGTCCGGCGCTCGGGTCGCCGGCCAGGAAGCGGGCGATGTCACCGCTCTTGCCGTTGTACTCGCCGGCCTGGAACCACGGGAAGGAGTTCAGCAGGTGGTGCATGCCGACCGGGATCAGACCGCGGTTGGCGACACCGAAGATGCCCGCGCCGACGGCGCCGGATCCGACCAGCCACTCACCGAAGCCGTGCAGGCCCTTGCCGAGCACCGGCCAGATGAGGCCGAACACGATGCCGATGACCAGACCCGCGAAGGCCGAGAGGATCGGGACCAGGCGGCGGCCGCCGAAGAAGCCCGCCCACTCGGGGAGCTTGGTCCGGTAGAACTTCTGGTAGATCAGGGCGACCACGAGGCCCATGACGACACCGCCGAGCACCTTGGCGTCGACCGGGGCGTCGACCATGGCGACCTTGCCGTCGACGACCTTGGCGACCTTCGGCAGGTTGGAGTCGGTGAACGTGGCGAGCACGTTCTTGAAGACCAGGTAGCCGGTCACCGCGGCCAGCGCGGTCGAGCCGTCGGACTTCTTCGCGTAACCGATCGCGATACCGACGGCGAACAGCAGCGCCATGTTGTCGAGGATCGCGCCGCCACCGGCGGACATGTACCCGGCGATCTTGGTGAGGAACGCCGGCAGGGCCGGGTCGCCGAGCATGTCCTTGTCGCCGAGGCGGACGAGCAGCGCGGCGGCGGGGAGCACCGCGACGGGGAGCATGAGGCTCCGGCCGATGCGCTGCATGACAGCCATCGCGCCGGCCCCCTTCTTCTTCTCTGCCGCCGGGGCAGCGCTGGCCGTGGTCACAACTTCCTCCAGTGGGCAAGGCGCCGCCCGGGAACGGAAACACGGGGGACCGGCGGCGTCTTCAGAAACGGGGGCTCACGGGCCCTCATCGGGGCGCGTGGTCTACACCATTGCGTGGTGTAGACCAGTTGTAGCACGGTCGGGGTTAGATAAGGAACCTTCGATTTTCTGTGGCCCGGGTCACACGACACAGGGCCCCCGGACCGAAGGATCCGAAGGCCCTGCCAGCCGCGGGCCGCAAGGCCCGCCCGCCACCGCCCGCCCCGCGCTACGCCTTGACGTTGTCCTTCTGCATCTCCTCGATCTCCTCGTCCGACTCCCGCCCCGGCGTCGGAATGTCGAACCTGGTGATCGCCAAGCGGAACACCACGTAATAGACGGCGGCGAAGCACAACCCGATCGGGATGATCAGCCACGGCTTCGTGGCGAGCCCCCAGTTGATCACGTAGTCGATCAGGCCCGCCGAGAACGTGAAGCCGTCGTGCACACCCAGCGCCCACGTCACCGCCATCGACACGCCCGTCAGCACCGCATGCACCGCGTACAGCAGCGGCGCGACGAACAGGAAGGAGTACTCCAGCGGCTCCGTGATGCCCGTGACGAACGAGGTCAGCGCCACCGACAGCATCAGCCCGCCCACCTCCTTGCGGCGCTGCGGCTTCGCGCAGTGCGTGATCGCCAGGGCCGCCGCCGGCAGCGCGAACATCATGATCGGGAAGAAGCCCGACGTGAACTGGCCCGCGTCCGGGTCCCCCGCCAGGAACATGCTGATGTCACCGTGCACCACCTGCCCGTCCGGCTTGGTGTACTCGCCGAACTGGAACCAGATGGGAATGTTCAGGAACTGGTGCAGCCCGATCACCAGCAGCGCCCGGTTCGCCACCCCGAACACCCCCGCACCCCACGCACCGATCCCCGACAGCCAGTCCGAGAAGCTCTCCAGCGCCGACCCGACCGGCGGCCACACCAGCAGACACAGCACCGCGAACACGATCGCGACGAACGACATGATGATCGGCACCAGCCGCCGGCCGTTGAAGAAGCCCAGCCAGTCCACCAGCTTCACCCGGTGGTACCGCTGCCAGAACCACGCCGTCAGCAACCCCATCACGATCCCCCCGAACACCCCCGGATTCTGGAACGCGAACCCCGTGAAAGTGCCGTCCGGCGTCAGACAGCCGCCCATCTCCGTGTTCCCCACCGGCTTCGAGCCCGCCGGGCACGGCTTCGCGAAGGCCCGCAGCACCCCCCGGTAGACCAGGAACCCCGCCACCGCCGCCAACGCCGTCGACCCGTCCGCCTTCTTCGCCATCCCGATGGCCACACCCACGCAGAACAGCAGCGGCAGCCCCAGTTCCGCGTTCAGCAGCGCGCCACCCGCGCCCGCCATCACCTTGGCGACGTCGGTCCAGTTCAGCCCGTCCTTGCCGAACACGTCGTCCTGCCCCAGCCGGTTCAGGATGCCCGCCGCAGGCAGGACGGCGATCGGCAGTTGGAGACTGCGCCCCATCTTCTGCAGACCCTGGAACACGGCGCTCCAGCGCTTGCGCTCCGGCGCTGCGGCGGTGGCGCTGCTCGCGCTCATCGGCTTCCTCCCTGGCGGCGTTTGGGCAGGGGCGACAGTTGCGGCACACTGGTGTAGACCACTTGTGGCGCGATCGCAGTCACCCGCCCGCAGGGCAGGCAGCTGCTGATCGTCATCATTCGGCAGACGCCGGACCCGCGCTCGCGAAGATGGGCCAACCGTGGGTTAACGTGGCGAAGCGGACCCGCGTGCGCACCGTCGCACTCAGGCACTCAGGGAGAACACATGGCCACCAAGGCTGAGAAGATCGTCGCCGCGCTCGGCGGCCTCGACAACATCGAGGAGATCGAGGGCTGCATCACCCGCCTCCGCACCGAGGTGAACGACCCCGAGCTCGTCGACGAGGCAGCCCTGAAGGCCGCCGGCGCCCACGGCGTCGTCAAGATGGGCACCGCCGTCCAGGTCGTCATCGGCACCGACGCCGACCCCATCGCCGCCGAGATCGAGGACATGATGTGAGCTGAGCCCTCCCGGCTCACCCACGCCCACGCGGCCCACGAGACCCCGTACCGGACCCGGCACGGGGTCTTCGCCCACCCGCACAGCGACTAGGCTCGGAACCATGTCTCGCATCGACGGCCGCACGCCCGAACAGCTCCGCCCGGTCACCATCGAACGCGGATGGAGCAAGCACGCAGAGGGCTCCGTCCTCATCTCCTTCGGCGACACCAAGGTCTTCTGCACCGCCTCCTTCACCGAAGGCGTCCCCCGCTGGCGCAAGGGCAGCGGCGAAGGCTGGGTCACCTCCGAGTACTCGATGCTGCCCCGCTCCACCAACACCCGCGGCGACCGCGAATCCGTCCGCGGCAAGATCGGCGGACGCACCCACGAGATCTCCCGCCTGATCGGCCGCTCCCTGCGCGCCGTCATCGACTACAAGGCCCTCGGCGAGAACACCATCGTCCTCGACTGCGACGTCCTCCAGGCCGACGGCGGCACCCGCACCGCCGCCATCACCGGCGCCTACGTCGCCCTCGCCGACGCCGTCGCCTGGGGCCAGTCCAAGAAGCTCATCAAGGCCGGCCGCAAGCCCCTCACCGGCACCGTCGCCGCCGTCAGCGTCGGCATCGTCGACGGCGTCCCCCTCCTCGACCTCTGCTACGAGGAGGACGTCCGCGCCGAGACCGACATGAACGTCGTCTGCACCGGCGACGGCCGCTTCGTCGAGGTCCAGGGCACCGCCGAGGGCGAGCCCTTCGACCGCAAGGAACTCAACGCCCTGCTCGACCTCGCCGCCGGCGGCTGCGCCGACCTCGAAGCCATCCAGCGCCACGCCCTCGGCCTCTGACCCACCGGCCACGGCCCGCCCCGCGCAACCACCGGGGCGTACGACGGCGTCCTTCCGGGTACGGGCGCACGCAGCAGTACACTCGCGCGCCCGTCCACGCCGCCGTCACCAAGGGGGACCCGAACCGATGCCCAAGCACCACCGCCGCCTAGCCGCCGTCGCCCTCGCCGCCGCACTGACGCTGCCCGCCCTCACCGCCTGCGGCGCGATCAGCACGGCACTGGACTGCGCCAACACCGCCGTCACCATCACCGAAGGCGTGGCCGACCTCCAGCAGGCCGTCTCCAACGCCGGCAACAGCCCCCAGGACGCGCAGAACGCCCTCAACAAGATCGACCAGAACCTCAAGAAGATCGGCGACCAGACCGACAACGCCGACCTCAAGAAGGCGCTGGACTCGATGAACCAGGCCGTCAAGAACGTCCGCACCGCCATCGAGCAGGGCAACCCCACCCCCGACGTCAAGCCGGTCGCCGACGCCGCCGCCGAACTCTCCAAGGTCTGCACCCCCTGAGCCGGGCGGGCCGAGCGGCGCGACGGGCGCGGGCGGTCGGAGCCGGGCGGCCGGAGCCAGGCGGCCGGAGCCGGGCGGCCCCGACGGGGCCCGGACCCGCCGGGGATAATCGGGGACCATGACCCGCCTGATCCTGGCGACCCGCAACGCGGGCAAAGTCGCCGAACTCCGCGCCATCCTGTCCGACGCCGGCCTGCCCCACGAGCTGGTCGGCGCGGACGCGTACCCCGAGATCCCGGACGTCAAGGAGACGGGCGTCACCTTCGCCGAGAACGCCCTGCTCAAGGCGCACGCCCTGGCCCGGGCCACCGGGCTGCCGGCCGTTGCCGACGACTCCGGCCTGTGCGTCGACGTGCTGGGCGGCGCCCCCGGCATCTTCTCCGCCCGCTGGGCCGGCACCCACGGCGACGACAAGGCCAACCTGGACCTGCTGCTCGCCCAGCTCTCCGACATCGCCCCCGAGCACCGCGGCGCCCACTTCTTCTGCGCCGCCGCCCTGGCCCTGCCCGACGGCACCGAACGCGTGGTCGAGGGCCGCCTCCTGGGCCGCCTCCGCCACACCCCGGCCGGCTCGGGCGGCTTCGGCTACGACCCGATCCTCCAGCCGGAGGGCGAGACCCGCACCTGCGCCGAACTGACCCCGGCCGAGAAGAACGCCATCTCCCACCGCGGCAAGGCCTTCCGCGCCCTGGTCCCGGTGGTCCGCGAACTGCTGGGCTGAGGCCGCGCACACGAACGGCCTGCGCATCGAGTCTTCGATTCGCAGGCCGTTTCGGTGCGGCGGAAGGGATTCGAACCCTCAAGCCGTTTCACGGGCCACAGATCCTAAGTCTGCTGCGTCGCCATTGCGCCACCGCCGCTTACCGCCTCGCCATGATAGCGGCAGGCGGCCGGGCCGGAGCGGCAAGATCACGAAGCCTGGCCCCGGCGACCTCCTCGGCACCAGGTGGCGGTGAGGGCATGGCAGTTGGGGCACAGCAGCCGCAGATTCTGCCGGCGGTCGTCGGTGCGGTCGCCGTTGATGTGATCGACCTCCAGCGTCATGGGGCGGCCCAGCCAGCGAGGTGGCACCCCGCATCTGTCGCAGCGGTCCGGGACGCCGACGTCCCGCAGCGCGCGACGCAGCAGGCGCGTCGAGGTGCGCCCGCCGCCGTGCTTCACGAGGATGTCCTGCGCGGGCCTCGTGGGCCGCGTGCCGGGCCCGCCGCGCTGATGGGCCTGGCCCACGAAATGCGCCGTCGGGATCCCGTCCTCCTGCACCCAGCGCTTGAGCGCCGCATGCTGGCTGCCGGACACCGGGATGCCCAGGCGCCTCAAGGCCTCCGACACCGAGCGGGAGGCGGCGACCGCGGCGCGGAGGGTCTCGCGTTCGGGCTTCTCCCGACGTGGCCGCGGCACTAGCGACGCCCCCTCGCCCGGCCCCGGTACGTGTCCGTGGTCGAGTGGCAGTTGGGGCACAGGAAGCGAAGGTTCTCGCGGCGGTTGTCGCGCCAGTTGCCGTCGATGTGGTCGACCTCCAAGGGGAGCGGCTCTCCGAGCCAGAAGGCCCCCGTGCCGCAGCCGGCGCAGCGCTCCTCGACCCCGCTCTCCAGCAGCGCCCGGCGCAGACGGGAGTTGGGCACCCGCAACGCGTGGGTCGAGCGGTCCTCGCGCAGGATCTCGTCAGCGGATCGACGGCGGCGGTTGTCCCGCATCCGGTCGGTCCACGCGGGTGGCTTGAAGTGGGAGGTGTCTATGCCGAAGGCCTTCACCCTGCCGCTGATGTGGGTGTGATGGCCCCCGACCACGTCCAGCCCCAGCCGCCGCAGCACCTCGCACATCGTCGTCGAGGCCGCCACCGCCTCGGCCAGGACGTCCCGGGTCCACTTCACGCCCTCCCTCTCGAAGTGGGACGTATCGACCCCGAGCTGCTTCATCCGGGAGCGGATGTAGTCCCGCGACCCGGTCCGCGGATCCAGCCCCAGTCTCTCCACCGCCTCACTCAACGTCCGCGACGCCGTCGCCGCCTCCGTCAGCCGTTCCTTCGTGTACGGACTCGCCGGCATTCCGCCCCCCTCCACTCCCGCCGCCGTGCGTGCGTGCGGTCCTCGCATGGAGTAACGAACCGATAGTCGGACGGTGACGGGAAAAACCGCCCGATAAACGGAACGGCCCGCACCGCCGAGGGTGCGGGCCGTTCCTGGGAAGGGCGGGGAGAGGGGTCGGGGCAGGGTCAGATGCCCAGGTCCTTGAGGATCTTGGCGACGTGGCCGGTGGCCTTGACGTTGTACAGGGCCCGCTCGACCTTGCCCTCGGCGTCGACGACGACCGTGGAGCGGATGACGCCCGTCACCACCTTGCCGTACAGCTTCTTCTCGCCGTACGCGCCGTACGCCTCCAGGACCTTCTTCTCCGGGTCGCTGACCAGGGTGACCTTGAGGTTCTCCTTCTCGCGGAACTTGGCCAGCTTCTCCGGGGCGTCCGGCGAGACGCCGATGACGTCGTAGCCGGCCGTGGCCAGCAGGTCCAGGTTGTCCGTGAAGTCGCAGGCCTGCTTGGTGCAGCCCGGCGTCAGGGCGGACGGGTAGAAGTACACGATCACCTTGCGGCCCTTGTGGTCGGCGAGCGAGACCTCGTTGCCGTCCGCGTCGGGCAGGGTGAAGGCGGGGGCGGTGTCGCCCGGCTGGAGTCGCTCGCTCATGTCTCACAGTCTCCTCGGGAGGGGATCGGTACGGCACGAGACTAAGCTGACAGACTGTTCATGGCGGACAACGCCCTAGACGACGACCACGACGACGGAGGCAGCGCGGTGCCGGAAGCCAGGACCCCTGCGCAGATCGAGGCGGACATCGTCCGCCGCCGCGAGCAGCTCGCCGAGACGCTCGACGAGATCGGCGTGCGGATGCATCCGAGGACGATCATCGGGGACGCCAGGGCGCGGGTCGCGTCCACCGTGGACCACACCGCCGGCCGGGCCTTCGCCACCGTGAACCGCCTGGTCACCGATGTGACGGCCGGTTTCCGGGGGGACGACGGCGCGCCGCGTCCGGAGCGGATCGTGCCGGTGGCGCTGGTGGCCGTGGGCGTCGTCGGGCTGCTGGTGCTGTCCGCGCGGCGCAAGCGCTGATGCCGGGCCTCGCGCTCGCGGCGCGGCACGGGGCAGGTAGGTTCGAGTCGTGAGCGAGAACACCACCCACGACAAGCTGCCCATCCGTATGCTGCACGACCGCGTGCTCGTGCGTTCCGACTCGCCCGAGGGGGAGCGCCGTACCGGCGGCGGCATCCTCATCCCGGCGACCGCGGCCGTCGGCAAGCGGCTGGCCTGGGCCGAGGTCGTCGCGGTCGGGCAGAACGTGCGGACCGTGGAGCCGGGCGACCGGGTGCTGTACGACCCGGAGGACCGGGCCGAGGTCGAGGTGCGGGGTGTGGCGTACGTGCTGATGCGCGAGCGCGACCTGCACGCGGTGGCCGCGGAGCGGTTGGAAGGGTCGAAGGATTCGACCGGGCTGTACCTCTGACGGGACGCACTTGTGACGGCGGCCGAGGGGCTGGTGATCGTGGTCACCGGCCCCTCGGCCGTTCCTTTGTTACCGTGGTGGGGAACCCCGACGAGACGCGCCGTACCGGGTAGGACAAGACGACGCACCCTGTTCTTTCTCGTCGAAGGGTGTCGTCATGGCGTGGGTCCTGCTTCTGCTCGCCGGTCTGCTCGAGGTGGGCTGGTCGATCGGCATGAAGTTCACCGAGGGCTTCACCCGGCTCTGGCCGTCGGTGTTCACCGGTGCCGGCATCGTGGCCAGCATGGTGCTGCTGTCGTTCGCCGCCAAGTCCTTGCCGATCGGTACGGCGTACGGCGTGTGGGTCGGGATCGGCGCGGCCGGTGCGGCGGTGTTGGGGATGGTGGTCCTCGGTGAGCCGGTGACCGCCGCGCGGATCTTCTTCATCTGTCTGCTGCTGGTGGCCGTGGTGGGGCTGAAGGCCACTTCCGGTCACTGAGCGGGCGCGGCGCGGCTCATGGCCCGGGTGCCGGCCCGCCTTCGGGGGCGCCGCCCTGCGTGGCGCCGCCTTGTGCGGTGCCGCCTTGTCCGGTGCCGCCTTGTGCGGTGCCGCCGACGGTCGGGCCGGCGTTCGTCTGTCCGCCCTCCGTCCGGCCGTCGTCGGTCCGGCCGCCGTCGGTCGGTGTGCCGCCGGTGGTGCGGCCGCCGTCGGTGGGGGTGCCGCCCGTGGTGCGGCCGCCGTCGGTGGGGGTGCCGGTGGTCCGGCCGCCGTCCGTGCGGCCTCCGTCGGTGCGGCCGCCGTCGTCGCGGCCGCCGTCCGTGCGGCCGTCCTCGGTCGGGCGGCCCGGTGGGCGGCCGGTCGGGGGCTGCTCCTCGGGCGGTGGGGGCGGCAGCCGGCCCGCGCCGGGTTGGAGGTCGAGCTCGAAGTCGAGCGGGTCGCTGCCGGCGAGGGCCGCCTTGGTGTACGCCGCCCAGATCCGGGCCGGGTAGCCGCCGCCGTTGATGCGGGGCTCGCCCAGGGCGTCGTAGAGCGACTCCAGGTTCCCGGTGTCGGGGTCCTGCCCCATCATCGCGACGACGGTGACGAGGTCGGGGGTGTAGCCGGCGAACCACGCAGACCGGTCCAGTTCGCCGGTGCCGGTCTTGCCGGCCGCCGGGCGTCCGGCGGCCAGTGCGGCGGTGCCGGTGCCGTTGTCGACCACGCTGATCAGCATGGAGGTGGTGGTGTCGGCGGCCTCTCGGCTGACGGCCTGGCGCGGGGTGCGGTCGGGCAGCGCGATGGTGTCGTCCCCCTTGGTGATCTTCTCGACCAGGGTGTAGGGGGTGTGGCGGCCGTGGTCGGCGAGGGTGGCGTAGGCCTGGGCCATGTCGAGCACGCTGGCCTGCATCGTGCCGAGTGCCATCGCGGGGCCGGTGTCGAAGTTGGGGGTGGCCTCGGGGATGCCGAGGGCGACGGCGGTCTGCTTGACCTTGTCGGTGCCGACGTCGACGACCATCTGGGCGAAGACGGTGTTGACGGAGAGGTCGGTGGCGGTGCGGACGGTGATGTTGCCGTAGGACCGGCCGTCCTCGTTCTCGGGGGCGTAGGGGACGCGGCTGCCGACGACGGGGCGCCGGTTGTCCCCGTTGTAGTAGGTGTGGGGGGTGATCCGCCGGCCGTCCTGGGTGCGGGAGTCGTGGTCGACGGCGGCGGCGAAGACGAACGGTTTGAAGGTGGAGGCCACCTGGTAGTCGTGGCGGGTGGCGTTGTTGACGTACTGCTTGGTGTAGTCGATGCCGCCGTAGAGGGCGACGACCTTGCCGGTGAGCGGGTCGATGGAGGCGCCGCCGGCGCGTACGACGCGGTCGGCCTTGCGGGTCTCGGGGTCGAGTCGGGAGACGAGTGTGTCCTGGACGGCGGTCACGAAGGCGTTCTGGCGGCGTTTGTCGAGGGTGGTGGTGACGACGTAGCCGCCTTCGGCGAGGGTCTTCTCGTCGATGATGCCGTGTTCGGTGATGTAGTCCTTGACGGCCTCGACGAGGTAGCCGCGCTGGCCCGACAGTCCGGCGGCGGGGCGGATCCGGCCGGGTTCGGGGAACGTGGTGGCGGCCCGTTCCTGGGGGGTGAGCCACTTCTTCTTGACCATGCCGTCGAGGACGTAGTTCCAGCGGGCGAGTGCCCGGGCGCGGCCCTGGGGGTGGGCGACGACGTCGAAGGCGCTGGGGGAGTTGAGGAGGGTGGCGAGGTAGGCGCCCTCGGCGGTGGTGAGTCGGCCGGCGTCCTTGCCGTAGTAGGCCTGGGAGGCGGCCTGGACGCCGTAGGCGTTGCGGCCGAAGTAGCTGGTGTTGAGGTAGCCCTCCAGGATGTACTGCTTGGACTTCTCGCGGCCGAGTTTGATGGCGATGAAGAACTCCTTGACCTTGCGGCTGATGGTCTGCTCCTGGCCGAGGTAGTAGTTCTTCACGTACTGCTGGGTGATGGTGGAGCCGGACTGGGTGCCTTTGCCGGTGGCGGTGTTCCAGGCGGCGCGCACCATGGCCTGGGGGTCCACGGCCGGTTCGGACCAGAAGTCGCGGTCCTCGGCGGCGAGTACGGCCTCCTGGACGGTCAGGGGGACCTGGGAGAGCGGGATGTTGACGCGGTTGACCTCGCCGTCGCGGGCGAGGAGGGAGCCGTCGGAGTAGAGGTAGAGGTTGGACTGGGCGGTGGCGGCGGCGTTGGCGGGCGGGATGTCCACGACGAGGTAGCCGGCGACCAGGGCCCCGCCGAGGAGCAGCGCGAACAGCAGGACGGTGCCGAGGACGGCGCGCCAGCCGGGGACGAACCGGCGCCAGCCGGTGCGGCGGCGGGCGTTCGCCTCTGCGTCCGTGTCTGCCCGGCCGCGGGCGCCGGGTTTGCCGCCGTCGCCCGCCGGGGAGGTCGGACGGGGTGCCGGGCCGCCCGTGGCGCCCGCCCCCGCCGGAGTGTCCGGGTCACGAGGGGCCCAGCCCGGTGGGGGTGACTGGTCGCTCATCTCCAGGGCTCCTCGACGCCGTGCGAAATATCCGGGTATGTACGTCATGGTGTCTACCCGATGGGGGGTCGATCCGTGCCGGACGGGCGTAATTCGGTCGCGTGGATCGCCCCTCCGCACTAAGCTCGCGCGGCTCGGGCCGACGCTGGGAAACGACGGAGGAGGGAGTCAGGGTGCGCCTGCACGTGCCCCTCTGGTGCGCCGTGGCCGCGGGTGGCTTCCGGCGGTACGCCACCTACACGACGGCGACGGCGGCCGGGGTGTTCACCAACACCGTCTTCGGCTTCGTCATCGCGTACACCTACATCGCGCTGTGGGAGGAGCGGCCCGGTCTCGGGGGCTACGACCAGGCGCAGGCGCTGACGTTCGTGTGGGTCAGCCAGGCGCTGCTGGCCACGTCCGGTCTGATGGGCGGCGGTTTCCACGAGGAGCTCCAGCAGCGGGTGCGTACCGGGGACATCGCCGTGGACCTCTACCGGCCCGCCGACCTGCAGTTGTGGTGGCTGTTCACCGATCTGGGGCGCGCCGCCTTCCAGTTGCTGGGGCGGGGGGTGGTACCGCTCGCGGTGGGGGCGCTCGCGTTCGAGCTGGCGCTGCCGGGTGATCCCGTGCGCTGGCTGCTGTTCCTGCTGTCGGTGCTGCTCGGCGCGGTGGTGAGCTTCGCGATCCGCTACCTGCTCGGGCTGGCGGCGTTCTGGCTGCTGGACGGGTCGGGCGTCAACCTGATCGCCACCGTCGTCGCGATCTTCTTCTCCGGGATGCTGCTGCCGCTGAGCGTCTTCCCGGGCGCTTTCGGGGAGTTCGTCCGGCTGCTGCCGTGGGCGGCGATGCTCCAGGTGCCGCTGGACGTGCTGATGGGCACGCAAGGGGCGGGCGGTGCGGGTCTGGTGCGGGCGCTGGGCTTCCAGCTCGCCTGGGCGCTGACCCTGTTGGGGCTGGGGCGGCTGGCGCAGTCGGCGGCCACGCGGAAGGTGGTGGTCCAGGGTGGCTGATCCGAGGACGTCGGTGGGTGCGGGTGGGCCCGCGGGGGTGGGAGTGGCCCCGGGTGCGGCTGAGGGGTCGGCTGCCGGGGCGGGGTCGGGTGCGGGTGCGGGGTCGGGGGCCGGGGCGGCGGACCGGCCCGGGGGCCGGGGAGCGGGGCCGCGCAGCCGGGCCCTGGACGGCCTGCGCGGGTACGGCCTGATCGCGATGATGTGGATCCGCGCCACGATGACGTACCGGACCTCCTTCGCCCTGATGCTCGTGGGCAACATGGCGATCACCGGCCTGGACTTCGTGGCGATCTACCTGATGTTCCGGCACGTGGACGTGCTCGGCGGCTTCACGCTGCCGGAGATCGCCCTGCTGTACGGCCTGTGCTCGACCTCGTTCGGGCTGACCGACCTGCTGATGGGCAACACCGACCGGCTGGGGGCGCGGGTGCGGGACGGTTCCCTGGACACCATGCTGGTGCGGCCCGTCCCGGTGCTCGCGCAGGTGGCGGCGGACCGGTTCGCCCTGCGCCGGCTGGGGCGGGTGGTGCAGGGGCTGGCGGTGCTGGTGTGGGCGCTGTCGGTGCTGGACGTGGCCTGGACGCCGGGACGGGTGCTGCTGGTGCCGATGACGGTGCTGGCGGGGACGGCGATCTTCAGCGCGGTGATGGTGGCGGGGGCGGCGTTCCAGTTCGTCGCCGGGGACGCGGCCGAGGTGCAGAACTCGTTCACCTACGGCGGCAACACCATGCTCCAGTACCCGCCGACGATCTTCGCGAAGGACCTGCTGCGGGCGGTGACCTTCGTCCTGCCGCTGGCCTTCGTCAACTGGGTGCCGGCCCTGTACCTGCTGGGCCGGCCCGATCCGCTGGGCCTGCCGGGCTGGGCGGCGTACGCGGGGCCGCTGGTGGGCTTCGCGGTGTTCGTGCCGGCGTCGCTGGCCTGGCGCGCGGGCGTGCGGTCGTACCGGAGCACGGGGAGCTGACGGCGTGGACGGGACCGGGGACGCGGCGGGGGACGTGACGGGGGGCATGGAGGGGGACATGACGGAGGACGTGGCGGGGGACATGGCGAGTGACCGGGGCTTTGGGGAGACGGGCCGTGCGCACACCGGCCGTGGGGGCACCGGCCGTGGGGGCACCGGCCGTGCGGGCACCGGCGGTGGGGGCAAGGCGCTGATCGAGGTGGACGGCGTACGGAAGGTGTTCGAGGTCCGGCGCCGGACCGGCCTGATGCGCCGGGAGAAACGCGAGGTCAGGGCGGTGGACGGCATCTCGTTCACGGTGCCGCGCGGGGAGATGGTCGGCTACATCGGCCCGAACGGCGCCGGCAAGTCCACGACCATCAAGATGCTGACGGGCATCCTCACCCCGAGCGCGGGCCGCCTGCGCATCGCGGGCATCGACCCGGCCCGGCAGCGGACCCGCCTGGCGCACCGGATCGGGGTGGTCTTCGGGCAGCGCACGACGCTGTGGTGGGACCTGCCGCTGAAGGACAGCTACGGGCTGATGCGCCGGATGTACCGGATTCCCGAGGACCGCTTCCGCCGCAACCTGCGGCGCTGCGTGGACGAGCTCGACCTGGGCGACCTGCTCGACGTACCGGTACGCCAGCTGTCGCTCGGGCAGCGGATGCGCGGCGACATCGCGGCGGCGCTGCTGCACGATCCGGACGTGCTGTACCTGGACGAGCCGACGATCGGGCTGGACGTGGTGAGCAAGGTGAAGGTGCGGCGGTTCCTGCGGGAGCTGAACGCCGAGCTCGGTACGACGGTGCTGCTCACCACGCACGACCTCCAGGACATCGAGCAGCTGTGCGAGCGGGTGATGGTGATCGACCACGGCCGGCTGATGTACGACGGGCCGCTGGCCGGGCTGCACTCCGTGGGGGAGAGCGAGCGGACCCTCGTGGTCGACCTGGAACGGGAACATCCGCCGATCGAGCTGCCGGGGACGCGGACGGTGAAGGTGGAGGGCCCACGGCAGTGGCTGGCCTTCCCGGCGACGGCCTCGGCGGCGCCGCTGGTGGCGGAGGTGGCGCGGCGGTACCCGCTGGTCGACCTGTCGGTGCGGGAGCCGGACATCGAGGACGTGATCGCCAGGATGTACGCGGGGCGATGACGTCCGGCGACGGCCTGCATAGGGTGGGACGCATGAGTGACGAGCGGCCGGAGAAGCCGTTGCCGGAGCAGCAGTTGCCGCAGGACCCGCTGCGGAAGGGGCCGGGGCCGGAGGGTCCGGCGGCGGCCGCGGGAGCGGCATCGCCGGGTCCGGTGCCGCTGCCGGAGCTGAGGGCTTCGGACGCCGACCGCGACCGCGTAGCGGAGCGCCTGCGGGACGCCCTCGCCGAGGGCCGGCTCGACATGGCGGAGTTCGAGGAGCGGCTGGAGGCGACGTACGCCTCCCGTACGTACGCCGAGCTGGAGCCGCTGACCCGCGACCTGCCGGCGGTGGCCGGCCCCGGCCTGCCCGCCGCCGCGCACCCGCTCGCCGCGACCCCGGCGCCCGGCCCGGGCACCTCGTGGCCGGCCCGTATCGGCGGCGCCGGGACCTCGTCCGCGGGCGTGGCGGTCATGTCCGGCTTCCAGCGCAAGGGGCACTGGACGGTGCCGGCGCGGTTCCAGGCGGTGGCGTTCTGGGGCGGCGGCGAGATCGACCTGCGCGAGGCGCGGTTCGAGCAGCGCGAGGTCGAGATCAACTGCGTCGCGATCATGGGCGGCATCGAGATCGTCGTACCGCCGGGCGTGGAGGTCGACGTACGCGGCTTCGGCTTCATGGGCGCCTTCGACCAGCGCGACCACCCGCTGCCACCGGAGCCGGGGGCCCCGCGCGTGGTGGTGACCGGCTTCGCCTTCTGGGGCGGGGTGGAGGTCAAGGTCAAGGCCCGGAAGACGCTGGGCGGGGGCGGGGGCGGGGGCGGTGGCGGCGGTGGCGGCGTCGGCGGTCTCGGTGGTGACGGGCTGCGCAAGGAGCTGTGAGGAGCGTGAGGAACCGCCGGGACCGGTGAGGAACCGCAAGGAGGAACCGCCGGCACCGGTGAGGAACCGCAAGGAGGACGGTCCGACACGAGCCGACGCCCGGACGGGGGAACTCCCGGCGCTCCCCGGGAGTCGGATGCTATGCAGGCGAACGACGCGCGTCGCGCGCGCAGGACGCACGACGGGTGCTGCGCACGCGGGACGGACGAGGCGCGTCGCGTCCGCAGGACGAACGACATGCATGGCGTGAGCAGGACGAGCGGCTGAGCAAGCTGCCGAGGAGGGCTCCCGGGCAGGCTGCCGGGCCCTGGAAAGGCAGGACGGGAGTGCCTGACACATTCGTGTTCAGCGCGGCCGACGAGGAGCGCCGCCGCGGCGTGCGCCGCATGAAGGCCACGGCCACCGGCCTGCTGGTGCTGGTCGCGCTGGTGTACGTCGTGGCCACCTGGGCCGGGCACGGCTCCGACGGCGGCTGGGCCGGCTACGTGGCCGCCGCGGCCGAGGCCGGCATGGTCGGCGCGCTCGCCGACTGGTTCGCCGTCACGGCGCTCTTCCGGCGCCCCCTGGGTCTGCCCATCCCGCACACGGCGATCATCCCGACGAAGAAGGACCAGCTCGGGGTGTCGCTGGGCGAGTTCGTCGGGGAGAACTTCCTCTCCGCGGACGTCGTCCGCGCCCGGCTCCACGCGCTGGGCATCGGCGGCCGGCTGGGCGCCTGGCTGGCCGAGCCGGCGCACGCCGAGCGCGTCACGGCCGAGCTCGCCACGGCGCTGCGCGGGGCGCTGACGGTGCTGCGCGACTCCGACGTCCAGGCGGTCGTCGGCGAGGCGATCACACGTCGGGCGAACGCCGTGGAGATCGCGCCGGGCATCGGCAAGACCCTGGAACGGGTCGTCGCGGACGGCGGCCACCACCGGGCCGTGGACCTCGTCTGCGCCAAGGTCCACGACTGGCTCGTCACGCACGCCGACTCCATCTCGGAGGCCGTCCAGGGCGGCGCGCCCGGCTGGACTCCGCGCTTCGTGGACCGCAGGGTGGGCGAGCGCGTGTACAAGGAACTGCTGCGTTTCGTGACGGAGATGCGGGACATGCCGCAGCACCCGGCCCGCGGCGCGGTGGACCGCTTCCTGAGCGACTTCGCGGCGGACCTGCAGTCGGACACGGACACGCGGCAGCGGGTGGAGCGGCTGAAGTCGGACATACTGGCGCGCGACGAGATCCAGGACGTGATCGCGTCGACCTGGTCCGCGATCCGTACGATGATCATTTCCGCGGCGGAGGACGAGCAGAGCGAACTCCGCCGCCGCGTCCGCGTCTCCCTGACCTCCCTGGGCACCCGCCTGGCCACGGACGACCGCCTCCAGGCGAAGGTGGAGGGCTGGATCGAGGGAGCGGCGGCCTACGTCGTCACGACGTACCGCGCCGAGGTCACGTCCTTGATCACGGAGACGGTCGCCGGCTGGGACGCCGAACACACCTCCCGCAAGATCGAGGCCCACATCGGCCGCGACCTGCAGTTCATCCGCATCAACGGCACGGTGGTGGGAGCCCTGGCAGGCCTGTTGATCTACACGGTCTCGCGGGGCCTCGGGGGGTAGGCCGCGGGCCCGGGCGGGGCGGGCGAGGACAGGCGGCGCGGCGGTCAGCGGGGCCTCCGCCCCCGCCGTGGACGGACCCCGGCAACCCCGGCCCGGAGGCGGCACGCCGCCGACAACGGAGGACCACGGGACCGGGCGGGCCGGGCCGGGTCAGGTCAGGCTGGGTCGGGCTGGGTCGGGTCAGGTCGGGCTGGGTCGGGCTGGGTCGGGTCAGGTCGGGCTGGGTCGGGCTGGGTCGGCGCGCGCGGTGGCGGAAACCGTAGGCGGAGAAGGCACACCGACGCGGCTGGTCAGGGCGTGGTCGAGCCGGTCCCGGCCCGAGGCCCCCCGCACCGACCAGCCGACGGCCCGAAGCCCCGGAACGCGGACCGGGGCCGCCCCGGTCCGGGGCGGCTCGGCCGCCCGGCCACCGGGCAGGGCCCGACCGCGCAGGAGCCCACCGTGAGGAACCTGGCCGCGCAAGAGGCCACCCCGACGGAGGGGGCCACGCACGCATAGAGGCGGTGCCGAGCAACGGGCCGCTGGCCGCTGGCCGCTCGGGAGCTGCCTACGAAATGGGCCCGGTCGCCCGCACCGGAGCCGCCACGCAGCCCAGACCTGGCACAGCCAGACGCCCCGCCCCACGCAGACGCGGCCCTCGGAGACGCCGGGCCCGGGAGGGGCCGGCCTACGCAGACCCGCCTACGCAGAGCCGGGCCGACGCAGAGCCCGTCATACCGAGACGCGGAAACGCCTGGCACTCGCGTAGAGGCCAGGTAGCGGCCAGGCACCCGCAGAGGGGCGGGCACACGGAGACACCTCACCCACGCGCAGTGGCCGGCATACGGAGAGGCCTGGCACGCGCAGATGCCGGGCGCGCGGAGATGCCGGGCGCGCGGAGATGCCGGGCACCCGCACACACGCCTGGCACGCGGAGATGCCCGGCGCCCGCACACACCTGGCACACCGGCGGGCGGGACCACCCCGGCCCCGCCGGGAAGAGTCAGCCCCGGTCGGCCACGGCCCAGGTGGTGGCCGCCACCACGGAGGCCGCCGTGAACACTGCCGGCCAGGCCCCGATCTTCTTGGCCAGGGGGTGCGCACCCGCGAAGCCGGCCACGTACAGCGCACTCAGCGCCGCCGTCGCAGGCACTCCCGCCCGCCGGTGCCACTCACGGCCCGCCGCCGCGCCCGCCGCAGCCAGCACCACCCCGCCCAGCGGCCGCTTCCGCGTCCACCGCGCGACCGCGTAGCCGCCGACCAGCCCCGCCGCGGCGACAGCCGCCGTAGGTACCTGCTTCATCCTCGTCCAACCTCCCGGTGCCAGATCATCCGTACGTTCCATGCCTTCACGCCGCCGCACCTCCGTGCGCCGACGCCCTCACGCTCGCAGCTCTCAGCCCGACCGCGCGTGCGATCGAGGCTAACGCGACGTCCACCACCACCTGCCCGACCGGGCAGGCCCGAGTCGCCCAGCGCCCCACACGGCCAGCAGGCCCCGCAGCGCCCGACGCCCGTACGGCCAGGGAACCCCGATCCGTCCCGGCACGCGGCAACCACCGCTTCCACAACAGCCAAAGAACTCAAGAACACCTCGAGCAAGCCCAAGCCGAACAGCAATTCCAGCGGCGGCCAGGTACTCACGGCAGCCAGGAGCCCACGGCAGCCAGGAGCCCGCGGCAGCCAGGAACCCACGGCGGCCACAAACCCCCGGGGCAGCTGTGAACGACCGACAGCCCGAAGGCCTCGTGCCAGCCGTACACGCCGAGCCGCCCGCGAACCGCAGCAGCCACGAATCCGTGACGGCCTAACCCCTCGCACACCTCAGGCAAGCCCGCCCCGACTGCGAGAAAGCCAAGGCGGACGAGAAAACCCACCGCGCCCACGCAGCCGCGCTCGCACGGCGTAGCCGCGCGCCCGCACCGGCCGGAAAGGTCCCGCTGCCCAGGAACCCGCCGGGCAGCTACGGACCCCTGAAGGCCGAGGGCCTAGCGGTCGGCACGGGAGTCCCGAGCCGACCGCGAGGCCAGTAGCCTCCAGCAAGCCCACGCCGCCGCGGAGCCCATGCCGGCCGCGGATCGCGCAGCGGACACGGGCCCGCGCCGACAGGGATGGCTCCGCCGCCCGTAGAACCTGCCGGGCAGCCAGGGACCCGGGACGGCCGAGGGCCTAGAGGTCGGCACGGGAGTCCCGAGCCGACCGCGAGGCCAGTAGCCGCCAGCAAGCCCACGCCGGCCGCGCAGCCCGTTCACCGCCGCGGGTCCGGCGGCGGCCGAGGCCCCGTATGGCCTGGCAAGCCCGAGCCCTCCGGGAATCCGTCCGGCCGTCGGGGTCCCGCGGCGGCCAGGCCCCGCCCCGAACGACCAGGGCACCCGGGCCGGGCCGAGCTGCCTGCGACGCCACCGTCCGCCAAGAACCGCCGACGGCCGCGACGCCCTGCCAGCCCTGCACCCGGCGGCAGCGGAAGCCGCCGCGCCGCCACCGAGGAACCCCAGCCGCCGGCCGAGCCCTACGACAGCCCCGAAGCCCGAGGCGGCCGACCGGCCCGTGCCGCCCGAGGCGACTGCGCGGCGCGGGGCCGGGGCCTGGCCCCGACTCCCACGACCGCCGCAGCCCCGAGCACCAGCACCGCCCCGCCAACGGCCCCGTCCGGCACCGACTCCCGTATCCCGTCCGGCAGCGCCGCCACCGCTCCGAGCACCACCAGAAACGCGACCGCGCAAGCGCCCACGGCGCGCAGCAACCTCTCCACGCGCTACCAACGCCCGTCCACCCCCACCCGACACGGGGCATTTGTCGCACACTCGCCGGATCCGCGAACTCGCTCCCCCAGGAACCCAGAACCCGTAGATTCGCTCTTCAATAGCAAACGGAGGAAAGCACCCAGGAGCGAACAAAATGATCACCTATGGGCCCGAGGTCCTCGACCACGCCGACGACCTTGTCGCCGCCTACGCCGACGTCTTCTCCGCCCCGCCGTGGAACGAAGACGCAGAAACCATTCGTCAGTTCGCGACCCGGCTCCGGTCCGACGCCACCCGCCCCGGCTTCCGCGCCGTCATCACCACTTCCCCCACCGGCCGCACGGCCGCCACGGGCCCCACGGTCACCCCCGCCCCCACGGTCACCCCCGCCACCGCGCTCACCACCACCGCGGTGACCACCACTACCACCACGGGCAGCACCGGCCCCGGGCGTGCCACCACCACGGGCCTGACCCGCTCCCCGGCCACCACGGGCCCGACCCGCACCCCCGCTCCCATGGACGTGACCCGCACCACCGCCACCCCCGGCACCAGGGGCGAGCCGCCCACCCACCCCACCGGCATCGACGGCTTCGCCACCGCTTGGCTGACCCCCGACCCGTTCCCCGAGGACCGCGCCTATCCGCACGTGGCCGTCCAACTCGGCCCGGCCCGTGTCCGGCAACTCCTCGTCGGCGCCCTGGAGGTGGACGAACTCGCCGTACGCGCCCACGCCCGCGGCCTCGGCACCGGCCGCGCCCTGCTGGCCGAACTCACCGCCGACGCGCCCGACGGTCGCGCCTGGCTGCTGACCGCCCGGAAGGCCACCGACACCGTGGCCACGTACCGCCGCCTCGGGTGGCACGAGGTCACCCCTCTCCCCGGCACCGCCAACGGCGTCCTGGTCTTTCTCGCCCCCGGTCACCCCGACCGTCCCGATCTGTTTGGTCACTGAGAGTTACAACCCCTGGTCGCCGGGGCATCACCACCCCATGACAACGCCACACCTGACCACACTCGACCGGACACTCTCCCTCTTCCACCCCAGCCCTTCGACCCCCACAACCACCACACGGACCACCACCCCTGCCACAACGGCGCCCACCACAACGGCGCCCACCGCGACGGTGCCTGCCACAACGGCGCCCACCGCGACGGTGCCTGCCAGGACGGTGCCTGCCAGGACGGCGCCTGCCGCAACGGCGCCCACCGCGACGGTGCCTGCCATGACGGTGCCTGCCAGGACGGTGCCTGCCACAACGGCGCCCACCGCGACGGTGCCTGCCAGGACGGTGCCTGCCAGGACGGCGCCTGCCGCAACGGCGCCTGCCACAGCGGTGCCCGCCACAGCGGCGCCTGCCACGACGGTGCCTGCCAGGACGGTGCCCGCCGCAACGGCGCCCGCCACGACGGCGCCCACCGCAACGGCACCCGCCACCCCCGCCGCCACGCCCCTCGCCACTCCACCCCCCACCACGAAGCCCCCGACACCCCCCACCCAGACGCCCCGGACCACGACCCCCGCCCGCCCGAACCACACCCACCCCACCGCCCACCCGCCGCCGCCAGGCATGCCGCCACCACCCCTCCGGCAACGGCCCCGCGTAGCCGACTTACACCCGAACAAGGCGTCCCCCCGCCACCCGCGAAGCCTCGGCCACCCCGGCCACCTCAGCCCACCGCACCAGCCCCGGCGGCCCGTCCAACCCCCCACCGCGCCGTCCCCGGAGGCTGGTCGGCACCCCACCGCGGCCGCTCACCGGCAGCTGAACCTGGCCACGTACCGGCAGCTCCGCCAAGCCGGCGTCGCCTCCGGCACCATCAGCAACCGCTGCCGCCCCGGCGGCCCGTGGCAGCGGCTGCTGCCCCGGGTCCACCTCCTGCAGACGGGCCCTCCGGACCACCGCCAGCGCGCGCTCGCCGCCGTCCTCTACGCCGCGGACCCAGCCGGCGGCGACCCGCTGTCCGGCACCACGGCGGCCCTCACCGGCGGAGCCGCCCTCGCGCTGCTCGGCGTGCGCGGTGCGCCCGTGGCGCCGTACGACGTCCTGATCCGCGCCCCGCGCCGGCTCCGGCCCGTCGCCGACGTCCTGCCGCGCCCGACGACCCGCTGGCCGGGCACCATGTCCGTCACCGGCATCCCGTGCGCCCGCCCGCTCCGCGCCGCCGTCGACTTCGCCGCCCGCGCCGCGGACCCTGCCCTCGTCCGCTCAGTTCTGGCCAACACCGTCCAGTCCGGCTGGTGCCACCCCGCGGACCTGCACGCCGAACTGCGCACCGCCCGGCTCCTGCCCCGCCCGGCCGTCCGTACCGCCGCGGCCGAACTCGTCGCGGGCGTCCGCTCCATCGCCGAGGCCCACGCCCGCGAGGCCCTGGCCGCCGCCCAACTCCCGACCCCCCTGTGGAACGCCCGCCTCTACACCCCTGACGGCGCCTTCCTCGCCACCCCGGACGCGTACTGGCCGGACGAAGGCGTTGCCCTGGAAATCGACTCGGCCGAGTACCACTTCACGCGCGATTCCTGGCACGCGACCCTACGCCGCCGCCTCCGCCTCGAAGCCCACGGCATCCTGGTCGTATCGGCCACCCCCTCGATGATCCGCGACACCCCGCAGCACATCACCCAAGCCCTCGAAGCCCTCCTCACCCTGACCACCCACCGCCCCACACCCCCCACAGCCTTGGCCCGCGGCCACCAGCAATTGCCGCTGCCTTTGCCTCTGCCCTCAGAGCACTCCGGGGAGCTTGGCATGATGCGGGCATGGCGAAGACCTCGAGCACCCTCGCATTCGGCACTCCCGACGGAGTGACCGAAGGGGACTGGTTCCCCAATCACGCCGCACTGCACGCTGCTGGGCTGCACCGCTTCAGCGGACGCGGCATTTCCGGAGTGGAGCGCACTGGCGCCGATTCGATCGTGCTCTCGGGTGGGTACGTCGACGACCGGGACGAGGGCGATCTGATCATCTACACCGGCGAGGGCGGTCGTGACCGCGATACCGGGCACATGATCGATGACCAGTCGCTGGCTGAACCAGGCAATGCTGCACTGGTCACGTCCCAGGCCAAGGGCTACGAAGTCCGCGTGATCGAGGGCCTGAAGATCTCGGGCGGCAAGCGACGCCGGGCGCAGGGTGGGTACCGCTATCGGGGCCTCTACCGGGTGGCTGACCATTGGCTGACCGTGGGCCAAGAAGGTTTCACGATCTGCCAGTTCAAGCTGGTCAAGCTTCACCACGGCGATAAGCCCAAGCCGCAACCAGTCGACCCGCTCTCCGGAGTGGAGACTGACCTCGAAGAACAGGCGCGCCGGTACATCACTCAGAGCCGGCTCGCCCGTGACACCAAGATCGTGCGCAAGGTGAAGGAGATGTACGACCACACCTGCCAGATCTGCAGCCTGCGACTGGTCGTGTCGATCACGGGTGAGGCCTACAGCGAAGCGGCCCACATACAGGCCGTCGGGCAGCCGCACCTGGGGGAGGACCGGATCGAGAACGTCCTGTGCCTCTGCCCGAACTGCCATGTGCTCTTCGACCGGGGAGCCATCCAGCTCACCGATGACCTGCGGGTCATCGACGGGCTCACGGGTCGGGTCGGCGCTCCGATCCGGCGCGCCGAGGGCCATGACATCGGGATGAAGTACGCCCGGCGGCACCGGGAGCGGTGGGCCAACCGCCTGCCCTAATCGCTCGGGCAGGCGGCACAGCCGGGTAGCGGCACCTGTCGTACCCGCCGGTGATGGGTGGTTGCTCGGGGCCGCTGAATGGTGCTGGCTAGTGACCGTGGCAGGAGGCGTACGGCTTGCCCGACGTGCACCAGCACGGGGACGTCGCGGACGGGGGCCAGGGGGTGGCCTTGCCTCGGGCGGCCAGGGTCGTGGCGTATTCGGGCAGGAGGGACGGGGAGGCGGGGGAGGTCTTCTCCGACGCCGCGAAGGCCTCGTAGGAGGGGACGCTCGCGGTGACGATGCCGAGGTTCGTGGTGCCCGACGCGGCCAGGCTGCGCAGCGAGGACTCGATCTCGGCGAGGTGGGTGTCGTGGGAGGGGTACTCCGCGGCGAGAGTCGGATAGGCGGTGAGCAGCTCGGCGAGCTCGGCGGCCGGCCAGTGCAGGAGGGCCACCGGGAACGGGCGGGACAGGGCCGCCCGCCGGTCGCCGAGCTCGGCCCGCAGGCGGGCGATCTCGGCGCGCAGCTCGGCCGGGTCGTTGGAGCCCAGGGCCCAGATCCGCTTGGGGTCGTGGAGCTCGTCCAGCGGGATGGGGCCGGTGTGGCGGGTGTCGGCGACCATGTCCCAGTCGTCGTGCGGCAGCCCGAGCAGTCGGCGGACCCGGTGGCGGCCCGTGAGCAGGGCCGTGGTCGCCTGGGTGAGCGGGATGTCGTCGGCGATGAGCAGGGTGGCGGCCTGGGTGAAGGCCTCGTGTGAGGCGTCCAGCTCGTCATGGGCCTCCAGCGCCTCGGCGATCACCTCCCAGGGCGCCGGATCGGTGGGGGCGGCGGCACGGATGCCCGAGATCAGCGCGCGGGCCTCGGCCTCGTGGCCGTACTCCCAGAGGTTGGCGGCCTGGCGGGCCTTGATCAGGTGGACGTCGGAGGGTTCACCGGCGAGGAGTTGGTCGTAGAGCGCGCTGGCGCGGTCCCGGGCGTCGGCCAGTTCGAAGTGGGCCGCGGCCTGGAGGAGCAGCGGCTCCTGGTCCTCGGGGTAGCGGTGCGCCGTGCGGATGAGGCGCTCGGCTTCGGCAATGTGCTCGGCAGGCGTTTCGGGGCGCATGGTTCACACCGTACTGCTGCTGGTCAGTTGACGGGGGAGGTCTTAGGGTGCCGCCGTGCGGGATCACATTCGTGTGGTGGTGCAGGGCTCGCGGCAGCAGGCGCGGCGGGTGCGGCTCGCGCGGGCGCTCTGGGTGTGTGCCGAGGTGATCACCACCGTGGGGGTGGTGGTGGCGTTGCTGGTGGTGCACCAGGTGTGGTGGACCAACCGGCAAGCGGTCGCCGGGGCACAGGCGCTCGTACGGGGGCTGGAGGGGGAGTGGGGACAGCGCGGTGATCCCGCCGTTCCCGACCCGAACCCACCCGCGGCCCCGGACCCGACCGCAGACGGGGATCCGGCCGCCGGTGGCGGACAGCCAGGCGACGGCTCCGGCAGCGCGACCGAACCCGTGCCGGAGGGGCCCACGGCGCCCGCGCCCGGCGCCCCGAGACCCGGCACGGGCGCCGGCGGCGGCACCGGGCCGCGCCAGGACCAGGCGTACGCCGTCCTCCGTATCCCGCGGCTCGGGGTGGTCGCGCCCGTCGCGGAGGGAGTGAGCCGGCGCGGGGTGCTCGACAAGGGGTACGTCGGCCACTACCCGGGGACCGCCCAGCCGGGCGCCCAGGGGAACGTCGCCTTGGCCGGGCACCGCAATACGCACGGGGAGCCGTTCCGGTACATCAACCGGCTCCGTGGCGGGGACGAGGTCCACCTGGACGTGCGGGGGAAGCGTTTCACCTACGTGGTCGACACGGTCCTGCCGGAGACGACCGCCCGCGACAGCGGGGTGATCGCGCCGGTGCCGCGCAGCGTGGTGCGGCCCGAGTACGGCTACGGCGAACCGGGCGCGTACCTGACCCTGACGACGTGTACGCCCGAGTACTCGTCGAAGTACCGGCTGATCGTCTGGGCCAAGCTCAGGCGCTAGGACGGCGAAAGTCGATTGTCAGTGGGCCCGGTTAGGATCGAAGCATCCGTTCGGACCGGATCGTCGGGTCTGGTGCTGGCGTCGCGTCATGGGGAGGGGGGGAGCAACGGTGTTCAGTCATGGCAGTGGCAGTGGCAGTGGCAGTGGCAGTGGCAGTGGTCGCGGTCACGGTCACGGTCGTGGGCCGTCGTCGACGGCGGCGAGCGTGGCGAGCGCTCGGCTCTTGCCCCCGCTGGGCCCGCGGGTCCAGTTGGCCCCGAGGTCCCCGCTGTCTGCTGGGTCCGTCGACAGGCCCGAGGGGGCCGAGGGCGGGCGCGGTCTGCTGTTCGCGCTGCTGCTGGGGCTCGTCGGCCTGTTCGGGCCGGTGCTCTTCGTCCTAGGTGCCGGTGCGAGCGGTGAGGCGGGCGGCCCGGTCGGTCTTGCCGCCGCGGTGACCCTCGCGGCGACAGCCGCAGTCGGGGCGGCGTTCGCCGCTTGCGCGGCCTTCGCGGCACGCTGTGCGAGGCCCGTGCCCCCGACCCGAATACGCACCGCGATACGCGATCGCGAGCAGCGCACGGCGTTCCTGCCGCAGCGCGACCCCGACGCCGAGGGCCGGTCGCGGCCCAGGGCGCCTGGCCGTCCCGTCCCGACGGCCGCGTAGGGGCGCCTGGTCCGCGCTCAGTCCGCCTGAACCGTTGCCGCCCCTCGCGGGCCGTCACGCCGACATGCATCGCATGCCGCATCCGCCGCATCTGCCGCATGCGCGCCGTACGCCGTAAGCCATGAGCCGTACGCGCGCAGGCTGCCATGCCGCCTTGCCGCCATGCCCCCATGCGTCGTTCGACGTTCGACGAGACCCCTCGGAGGGCCCGCGTGTCCGTTTTCGTCCACCTTGTTGCTGAGCTGGCGGGGCTGCTTGAGCCGCTGCTGGCGCAGTCCGCGACCGCTGCCGCGATCGTGCTGTTCACCTTGCTCGTGCGGGCGCTGCTGCACCCGCTGAACCGGGCCGCCTTCCGCGGCGCCACGCCGATGGCGGGCTGCCTGCCCGTGGTGCTCCAGCTGCCGGTGTTCTTCGTGATGTACCAGGCGTTCTCGGCGAAGGAGGTCGGCGGCGAGGCCAACGAGCTCCTGGGGCACCGCCTGTTCGCCGCCCCGCTCGGGGACCGGTGGGCGGACGCGCTCGGGGACGGTGGGCTCGTGGGGGCGCCGGGGGTGGTGTTCCTCGGGCTGTTCGCGGCGATCGCGGCCGTGGCCGCGTGGAGCGCGGTGCGCGGACGCCGTGCCGCGGCGGACGCCCCGCCGGTGCAGCTGCCCGCGGCCGGCGGCGTACGGGGTGCTGCCGTGCCGACGCCCGAGCAGCAGGAGGCGGTGCGCAAGGTGATCGGCTTCCTGCCCCTGCTGTCGTTCGGCACGTTGATCACGGCAGCGGTGGTCCCCCTGGCCGCGGGCCTCTACCTGCTGACCACCACGGCCTTCACCGTCGTGGAGCGGGCCTGGCTGCAGCGCCGGAAGAACCGGGCGGAGGCAGCGGCCGGGGCGGCTGGGAAGAGGGGGGCGGTCAAGGCGTAGGGCGGGGCTCCTCCGCCTGGGTGGCGTTCCAGTCCGTGAACACGGTCTTGCGGATTGGTCCGGTTTCTTGGAGGATCGGCCAATCCTCCGATGGCCGCAACCCATCGTCCGGCCCGGGGCATGCCCGCGGGCCGACCACCCTCGACCAACGGGAGAATGCCCATGAAGCTGCTGCGAGTCGGACCCGTAGGGGCCGAGCGTCCTGCCCTGCTGGACCAGGACGGGACCCTGCGGGACCTCTCCGGCCTGGTCACGGATGTGAACGGCGAGCTCCTCGCCGACGCCTCCGAGCTGGCCCGCGTGCGGGAAGCGGCGGAGTCCGGGCAGCTTCCGGTGCTGGACGCGGAGGGGTTGCGCATCGGCGCGCCGGTCGGCCGCATAGGCAAGATCGTCGGCATCGGCCTGAACTACCACGGCCACGCGGCCGAGGTGGGCGCGGCGATCCCCGAGGAGCCGATCATGTTCCTCAAGGCTCCCGACACCGTGGTCGGTCCCGACGACACCGTGCTCATCCCGCGCGGCAGCGTGAAGACCGACTGGGAGGCCGAGCTCGGCGTCGTGATCGGCAGCACCGCGCGCTACCTCGGCTCCACCGAGGAGGGACTGGCCCACGTCGGCGGGTACGTGCTGGTGAACGACGTGTCGGAGCGCGAGTTCCAGATCGAGCGCGGCGGCACCTGGGACAAGGGCAAGAACTGCGAGACGTTCACCCCGATCGGGCCGTGGCTGCTCACGGCGGACGAGGTCCCGGACCCCCAGGTCCTGGACGTGAAGCTGTGGGTGAACGGCGAGCTGAAGCAGGACGGCTCGACCGCCGACCAGATCTTCCCGGTCGGCGAGGTCGTGCGGTACCTGAGCCAGTTCATGACGCTGTACCCCGGCGACGTGATCGTCACCGGCACCCCGGCGGGCGTGGCCATGGGCCAGCCGGAACCGAAGCCGTTCCTGCGGGCCGGGGACGTGGTCGAGGTCGAGATCGAGAAGCTGGGGCGCCAGCGCCAGGAGTTCAAGAACGCCTAAGGGGGGACTGGTCCCTTCCGCAGGTCTACGTCTGCCCGCGGGGGGCGGGAACGGGGGCTGGGGTCGGCGCCTCGGGCTCGGTTTGCGGAGCCCGACGCTCCGAGGTTCCGCCCGAGACTTCCACGTTCTGGGGCCCGGCGTCCCGGGCCCCAGAGCCGAGGTGTCAGAGCCGAGGTGTCGGAGCCCGAGGTTCCAGAGCCCGAGGTGTCAGAGCCTGAGGTTCCGGGTCCGACGCTTCTGTGTCCGGCGCTTCCGGGTCTCAAGGCCCGCGGCGTCCGCTGCCGGTCGGGCGATGCCTAGGGTGCCGGCGCCCCAAGCTCGGAACCAGAGCCTGGTTCTCGGTTCCCGGTTCCCGGTTCCCGGAGCCCGGAGCCCGGAGCCCGCAGCCGGAGCCGGAGCCGGAGCCGGAGCCGGAGCCGGAGCCCGGTTCTCTCGGCTTGCCGCTCGGAGTTCCTAGCTCGGTACTCGGAGCCCCTCGCTCGGTGTGCGGTCCTCGGCACGGGGCGACGTCGGGCCGCCGTGCTGTCCTCCCCCCAGTGGGGGGTCAGGGGCGGGGCGGCAAGGTCACCGTCACGCCCTCCCGGGACGACTGATGGGCGGCCTCCAGGACCTCCAGGCACCGGGCCGCCTCGTGGGCGGTGACCGGGGGCGGGGTGTTCGTGCGGAGGGCGGACTCCACCGCCGCGTAGTAGGCCGGGTAGTCGCCCGGAAGTGTTGGCACGGGGCGGCCGCCGCCGGTCAGGGGGGACTCGCCCGAGCCCACCTGGCCCCAGCAGTGTTCCGGCTCCTCGCCCCAGGGCTGGCCCGCCGTCGGGCGCAGGCCCTCGCGGAGCGCGCCCTCCTGGGGGTCCAGGCCGTACTTGACGTAGCCTGCCGCCGAGCCGAGCACCCGCATGCGGGGCCCGAGCTGGGCGGCGGTGGCGCTCATGTAGAGGTGGGAGCGGACTCCGTTCGCGTGCGTGAGGGCGACGAACGTGTCGTCGTCGGCCTCGGCGCCCGGTCGGCGGACGTCGACCTCGGCGTAGACACGTACCGCCGGGCCGAACAGCACCAGGGCCTGGTCGACGACGTGGCTGCCCAGGTCGTACAGCAGGCCGCCGATCTCCTCCGGGGCGCCCGACTCGCGCCAGCCGCCCTTGAGCTTCGGGCGCCAGCGCTCGAAGCGGGACTCGAAGCGCTGGACCTCGCCGAGTTCGCCGGTGGCGAGGAGGGCGCGGAGGGTGAGGAAGTCGTTGTCCCAGCGGCGGTTCTGGAAGACGGACAGGAACCCGCCCCGCTCGTCCGCGAGCGCGGCCAGGCCGCGCGCCTCGGCGGCGGTAGCCGCGAGCGGCTTGTCCACGACCACCGGGACCCCGGCCTCCAGGGCGGCCGTCGCCAGCGGGACGTGGGTCTTGTTGGGCGAGGCGACGACGACGAGGTCGAGGTCGCGGTCCCAGAGCTCGTCGGGGCTTTCGGCGAGGTACGCGTCGGGGTGCGCGGCGGCGGCCGCGGCGCGGCGTTCGGGGTGGGAAGTGACCACCGTGTCGAGGACCAGGCCCTCGGTGGCGGTGACGAGCGGAGCGTGGAACACGGAGCCGGCCAGTCCGTAGCCGACGAGTCCTACGCGGAGGGGGGCGTGGTGGGGGAGGGGGTTCATGCCTGCCACTTTGGCAACAGTGTTGCCGAAGTGCAAGGAGAGGTGACAATGGAGGGGTGAGTAGGGGCTTCGGGGGCAGGGGCGGCGGCGTGGGCGTGGGCGTGGGCGAGGGCCGAGGCGGGGGCGGCCGGGTCGGCGGAGGGTTCAATCTCCCCGCGCTGCGGAGTCACAACGCCGCGCTCGTTCTCGATCTGTTGCGCCGGGCCGGGGCGGCCGGTCCGGACGGGCTCGGCCGCGGCGAACTGGCCGAGCGTACGGGGCTCACCCCGCAGGCCGTCAGCAAGATCACGGCGCGGCTCCGCGAGGAGGGCTGGGTCGCCGAGGCCGGTCGGGGCGCCTCCACCGGCGGCAAGCCGCGGACGCTGCTGAGGCTGGTTCCGGAGGCGGGTCACGCCGTCGGCGTGCACCTGGACCGGGACGAGTTGCGTGTGGTGCGGGTGGACCTGTTGGGACGGGTGGTGGACGAGCGCCGCACCGAGCTGGACTTCGGAGCCGGGCCGGAGGCAGCGGTCGGCGAGGTCGTACGGGCGGTCGGCGAGGTCGTAGGGGGCCTCAGCGGAGACGGGACGGCCCCGGACGCCGCAGCCGCCCAGGCCGCGGCTGCTGCCGCGGCTTCCGAGCCTGGGCCAGGGCCTGCGCCCGGGGCTCCGGCTGTGCCCGCTGCCGGGCCTGGGCTTGAGGCCGCGCCCCGAGCGTCGGCCGCGGCTGCTTCTGCTTCTGCTTCTGCTTCAGAGCCTGAGCGCGCGGCTGCGCCTGCCACCGGGGCCGTGCCCGCGCCGGCGGCGGCTGGGCTCGCGTCCGGGGCCGTACCCGCGGCGGTGACGGCTGGGCTCGGGCCCGGGACTGCGCCCGCGTCGGCGGCTGCGCAGGGGTCCGCTCCCACGCCCGCGGCTGGGCCTGTGCTCGCGTCGGCGGATGCTCCGGCGCCGGTGTCTGAGCCGGCGGGTCCGGGTGCCGCTGCGCCCGGGCCTCCGGCGGGGCCCGCGCCCGCGGTTTGGGCCGCTGGACGCGCCGTGGCGCCGGGGCGTGGGGTGGTCGGGGCGGTGCTCGGGGTGGGGGTGGCGGCGCCTGGGCCGTTGGACCGGCGGGGCGGGGTGCTCGGGCGGGTGACGGGGTATCCGGAGTGGGCCGGGTTCGCGTTGCGGGAGGTGCTGGAGGAGCGGCTGGGGCTGCCGGTGGTGCTCGACAAGGACACCAATGCCGGGGCCGCGGCCCTCGGTTCGGGCGACTCCGGTGATTCCGTCTATCTGCACGTGGGTTCCGGGGTCGGCGCCGGACTGTGTCTGGGCGGTGAGGTGTACCGGGGAGGCAGGTCGGGTGCGGGGGAGTTCGGGCACCAGGTGCTGCTGCTGGACGGGCCGCCGTGCCGGTGTGGGGCGCGCGGGTGCGTGGAGGCGTTGTGCCTGGCGGCGGTGGCGCGCGGGGACACGGCCGAGGCGGCACGGGTGCTCGGGGAGGCCGCGGCGAACCTGGTGGCCCTGCTCGACGTGGACCGCGTACTGCTGGGCGGGCGGGTGGTGGCCGACGCGCCGGGCACGTTCGTGACGGTCGTGGGCGACGTCCTCGCCTCCAGGGCGCTGGGCCCCCACACGGCCACGGTCGCCCTGGCTCCGAGGGGCGTGGCCGAGGGCGCGGCCGAACTGATCCTGGGTCCTCTCTTCGGCCGCACCCCCTGAGCACCACCGGTCCCCTGCCGCGACGTCAAGTGTGACCGGCCGCGCCCGCCTGCCGGGGCTGGGCGTCCTGCCCGGCTGGGCGGGCCGGAGGGGGAAGGTCGGAGGGGGAGGGCCAGCTGGGGCCTGATGCCGTGGTGGCCGTGCCCTGACCCCTGACCGGCCGTGCCGTCTGGGCCGCGATGTACCGCCTGCGGGGGTCTTGGCGGAGGCAAGGCTTCCCCTGAGGCCCCGCCTCTGTTCCTGCCGTTCTGGCTGGCTGTCCAGGCGCCATCGCTGCCCGACCAGCCGTTGTCCGATCAGCCGTCGTCCGATCAACCGTTGTCCGACCAGCCGTTGGCGCCCGAACTGGTCAGCCAGGCCGATGTGTTGGGGTCCGCGCGCGGACCGCCTTACGGGCGGCCGGCCGGACGGGCGGTGCACCGGGGCCCGGCCTGCCGCTTCGCGGTGCGGCTTGCCTAGGCCCTGAGCGCCCCGCGCGGCACGGCTCTGACCGGGCGCTCCAAGGCTGCCGTACCGGCCGACCCGTTGCGTCCCGTCTCCCGCTCGTCGGCAGGGTGCCCCTGTACGCCTCGCGGCACCGCCCGGAGCGAGTCCGGTGGCCGGAGGACGCAGGGGCGGTGCCGGTCGGCCGCTCCGCCGGAGCGGCGCCGCCGGTGGAGTCACCGCCGAGCCGAGCCGAGCCGAGCTCAGCCCAGCCGAGCCGGGGCGGGCCGGCCGGCACTTCGTGCCGCCAGGCTTCGCGCCGCCGGGCGATGCGCCGCCGCGCTTCGCGCCGTCGGCCTGTGCGCCGTCGGCCTGTGTGCCGCCGGGGTCGTGTGTCGCGTGCCGCCGGACGGGCGTAATGCGGGCGGTTCGGTGCGCGGCTTGCGGGCGGGGGCTCGCGCGCGTGGGAAGGTGCAGGGCACATGGCGGGGTGATGGTCACCTCGTCCGACCATCGTCCGGCGAGCAGCGAACGAGCAGCGAAGGCACTTCATGCGTGGACGCAACGCCCTTGCCCTGGTCGCCGTACTCCTCGGGGTGACGGCGACGCCCGTCGCGTCCGCCGTCGCCGCCCCTGCCGCCGCCCCGGCTCGGGGCGTCGCCGTCCCTGCGCCCGCGCTCGCGCCCGACCCCGGGCAAGCCGCGGCAGCTCCTGGGCAGGCCGCCGTGGCCGTTCCCGTTCCGCCGCCGCTTCGGGACGTCGGGGTGGGGCCCGGGGGTGGGGCCCGGCCGGCGCCGGCGTTGCCGTCGCGGGCCAAGGCCAGGTGCGGCGGGGAGGCCAAGGACACGGCCTTTCCGATCGGGGCCCGGATTCGCGGGGGGCCGTCCGTCTACCGGGCCGGTGCCCCGTCGCAGTCGTGGTACCTCGACCTCACCAACACCACCGACGCCCCCTGCACCGCCATCCACCCCGTGGTCGTCTTCACCGACCAGGCCCGCATCCTGCGCCCCGCCCACCTGCGGATGGACTTCGAAGCCGGGGGCGGCGTCACCCACCCCGTCACCCTCGAACGCAGCGACCGGGACGAGATCATCGCCGTCTTCGACGGCGGCAGCGCCTTCCCCGGCTTCGCCGTCGGGCCCGGCGGGTCCGTCACCGTGAAGGTGCACCTGGCGTTCGCCCCGGACGCCCCGCACGGCGAGGTCGTCGCCGATGCCGCACTCGTCCAGCGCCGTGGCGACGACGGCGACTGGATCGGTGAGGCCGGCGGGTACCGGTTCTCCGTCGAGGGGCCGGAGGAGCCCGTGGACGGGGCGGCCGGGTCCCTCGCCCGTACGGGTGGCTCCGCGGACATGGTCCGGGCCCGTGCGCAGGGGCTCGGGGCCGTCGCGGTGGCCGCGCTGGTCGCCGGAGCCTCGTTGGTGCTGGGAGCCCGCCGGCTCCACCGCCGTTAACTCCGCCTCCGCCTCCGCCTCCGCTTCGCCACCCTTCGGTGCCCCAAGGTGCCCCAAGGTGCCCGAAGTGCCCGTAGGCGCCCGCCGACTCCGCCCCGGGGTTCCCGCCTGCTCCACCGCCGTCAGCACCAGCGACAGCCGGAGCCCCGCCGCCCGCCGCCGCCCGGCCCGCCGCCGCCCGACCAGCCCGCCCGCCCCAGCCGGTTCCCGCCCCCCGCATGATCACCCGTACAGTCCCCCCGTGGAAGAACCGACGCAGCACCGCCCCGGCCGGCCCGTTCGCTCGGGGATCCCGGAGCACGGGCGCATCCCCAAGTACTACGCCGTCAAGGCCCGGCTCTCCCTCCTGCTCGAAGAGCTCGGGGAGGGCGGGCTGCTGCCCACCGAGCGGGATCTCGCCGAGCGGTACGAGGTCTCCCGGGAGACGCTTCGGCAGGCACTGCGCGAGCTGGTGCTCGAAGGGCGGCTGCGGCGGGCCGGGCGGGGGACGGTCGTGGCCGGGCCCAAGCTGGAGCAGCCGCTGTCGCTGGCCAGTTACACCGAAGGCGTGCGGCGGCAGGGGCGGCGCCCGGGCCGGCACCTGATCGGCCTGGAGCAGTTCCCCTGCCCCGCCGACCTCGCCCCCGGCATCGGTGCCGCGCCCGGTGAGCCGGTCTGGCACCTGGAGCGCGTGCTGCTCGCCGACGACGAGCGGGTGGGCCTGGAGAGCACGTACCTGCGGGTGGCCCGTGCCCCGCGCCTGGACAGCGACTTCCAGCCGGACTCCTCGTTCTACGGCTACCTCAAGGACCGCCTGGGCATCTCCTTCGGCGACGCCGACGAGAAGCTGGAGACCGTCCTGGCCACCCCGCGCGAGGCCCTGCTCATCGGTACGCCGCCGGCCCTGCCGATGCTGCTCATCCACCGGTTCTCCCGGGACCAGGACGGGCGGCCCCTGGAGCGGGTGCGTTCGCTCTACCGTGGCGACCGGTTCAGCTTCACGACCCGTCTGCGCCCCGAATAGCGGGGGCAGGGGCAGGGGCGGGTGACGGCGACGCCCGCCGCGCGCCGCGCCGCCCCGGGCCGGGACCAGCCGGCCCGTACCCGGCCGAAAGGGACCAGTCGATGTCACGAGAAGATAACGGGTCTAGTCCAAGTGTCGAGGGCTGTTCACCGCCGCGTCCCTGCGGGGATCCGTACGGGTCACACCCCGCCACCACCGTGAAGGGCGTGAGAGTCATAGTCGTCGGAGGCGGCGTGGTCGGCACCATGCACGCCTGGCAAGCAGTGGAACGCGGCCACGAGGTCGTCCAGATCGAGCGCGAGGCCGAGGCGCGCGGCGCCTCGTTGCGCAATTTCGGCCAGATCTGGGTCAGCGGACGGGCCGGGGGCGAGGAGCTCGACACCGCCCTGCGGGCCCGCGCGTTGTGGGAGGGGATCGGCTCCCGGGTCCCGGGCCTCGGCTTCCGCGCCAACGGCTCGCTGACCCCGGTCCGCAGCGCCCACGAGTACGCCGTCGCCGAGGCGGCCGCCGCCCGCCCGGACGCCGCCTCCCGCGGCTACCGCCTGCTCACCCCGGCCGAGGCCCGCGCGCTCAACCCGGCGCTGCGCGGCGCGTTCGACGCCGCCCTGCACTGCGAGCGCGACGCCGCCGTCGAACCGCGCACCGCACAGCTCGCCCTGCGCGAGGCGCTCAGGGCCGGCGGCCGCTACACCTTCCTCCCCGGCCGCGAGGTCCGCGAGGTCGTCGGCGCCGGCGCCGTCCGCGACGACCACGGCGACGTCCACCGCGGCGACCAGGTGGTCCTCGCCACCGGCGCCTGGCTGTCGGGCCTGGTCCGCGAGCTCGTCCCCGACCTGCCCGTGCGCCGCGTACGGCTTCAGATGATGCAGACCGATCCGCTCGGCGAGCCGCTGACCACGTCGGTGGCCGACGCCGACAGCTTCCGCTACTACCCCGCCTACCGCGGCCCCGCCCTCGACGCGCTCAACGCCGGGCAGGCCCAGGCGCCGGTCGCCGCCGAGCACGCGATGCAGCTGCTGATGGTGCAGCGCCTCGACGGCGGTCTGACCATCGGTGACACCCACGAGTACGAGCACCCCTTCGCCTTCGACACCCTCGAAGACCCGTACGACCACCTGGTCGGGGTCGTCGAGTCCCTGCTGGGCCGGCCGCTGCCGAAGGTCCGGCGGCGCTGGGCGGGCGTGTACGCGCAGTGCACCGACACCAGCCGCGTCGTCCACCGCCAGCAGGTGGGTGACGGCGTGTGGCTGGTGACCGGGCCCGGCGGCCGCGGCATGACCTGCGCGCCCGCCGTCGCCGAGACGACCGCCGACGAACTGGGCTGGTGAACCCCATGGCCTCCACGCACCGCACCGACCGCCCCGCCCCCCGCCACGACCACCCCGCCCCCCGCCACGACCACCCCGGCTCCCGCCACGCCCACCCCGCCCCCCGCCACGCCCTCGTCGTCCTCGACATGGCGGGCACCACCGTCGCCGACGGCGGCCTCGTCGAGCGCGCCTTCGAGCGGGCCGCCGCCGCCCTCGGGGTCGAGCCCGGCTCGGCCGACCACGCGGCCAAGCTGCGCTACGTCCGCGACACCATGGGCGAGTCCAAGATCTCCGTCTTCCGGCACCTCTTCGGCAGCGAGGAGCTCGCCCACCGCGCCAACACCGCCTTCGAGCAGGCCTACGCCGAACTCGTCGACGGCGGCCTCGTCCAGGAGGTCCCCGGCGCCCGCGCGGCCATCGAGCAGCTGCGCGCCGACGGCCGCACCGTCGTCCTGACCACCGGCTTCGCCCGCGTCACCCAGGACGCCGTCCTCGACGCCCTCGGCTGGCAGGACCTGGTGGAGCTGACCCTGTGCCCGGCCGACGCCGGCGGCCGCGGCCGCCCGTACCCCGACATGGTGCTGGCCGCGTTCCTGCGCACCGGCGCGGTGGCCGACGTACGCCAGGTCGCCGTCGCCGGCGACACCGCGTACGACATGCTGTGCGGCACCCGCGCCGGGGCCGGGCTGGTCGCCGGTGTGCTCACCGGCGCGCACGACCGCGCCGCGCTGGAAGCGGCCGGCGCCACCCAGGTGCTCGACTCGATCGCGGACCTGCCGGCGCTGCTCGCCCGGGAGGCGGCGTGAGCGGCATCCGCTTCGAGTCGGTCTCGGTCGCCTACGACGGCCACACGGTCTTGGACCGCCTGGACCTGACCGTCGAACCGGGCGAGGTCATGGCCCTGCTCGGCCCCGTCAGGTTCGGGGAAGACCACCGCGCTGCGCGCCGTGGCCGGCTTCGTCACGCCGGTCTGCGGCCGGATCCGGATCGGCGGCCGTGACGTCACCCACCTGCCGCCGCACCGGCGTGGCATCGGCATGGTCGTCCAGCAGTACGCGCTGTTCCCGCACCTGCGGGTCGAGGACAACGTGGCCTTCGGCCTGCGCGCCCAGAAGGCACCCAGGGCCGAGATACCCGGCCGGGTCGCCGAGGCGCTGGAGATGACCGGCATGGGCGGATACGCCAAGCGCTACCCCCGCGAGCTCTCCGGCGGTCAGCAGCAGCGCGTCGCCATCGCCCGCGCCCTGGCCATCCGCCCCGGCGTCCTGCTGCTGGACGAGCCGCTGTCCGCGCTGGACGCCCAACTGCGCTCGGGCATGCTGGCGGAACTGGCCCGGCTGCACCGCGAACTGCCCGACGTCTCCCTCCTCTACGTCACCCACGACCAGGTCGAGGCGCTCACCCTGGCCGACCGGATCGCGGTCATGGACAAGGCCCGGCTCCAGGACTGCGGCACGCCGCAGGAGCTCTACCGCACCCCGCGCACCGCCTTCACGGCGTCCTTCGTCGGCAGCGCCAACCTGCTGCCGGTCACCGTCGACGGCTCCGGCGACGCCGTCTTCGAGGGCCGAGCGCTCGCCGTCGCCCCGGTCCCGGGCCGCGCCGTGGCCGCGGGCGCGCAGGCCACCTTGTGCGTGCGCCCGCACCTGCTCGCCCTCGGTGAGGGCGGGCCCAACACGCTGCGCGGCCGGCTCACCGAGGTCCAGTGGCGGGGCGCCACGCACCGGCTGCGCGTCGAGGTGTCCGGCCACCTGCTCACGGCGGACCTGCCCGAACTGCGCGAGCCTCCGGCCCTGGGCGAGGAGATCGCCCTCCACTTCGCCCCCGGCGACGCCGTGCTGCTGGCCGCCGGAGTGGCCGGGACGGCGGGGTCGGGCGCGACAAGCGGGTCGTCAGGGACGGCCGAGTCGTCCGAGCCGGCGGACCCGGCCGCGCTCGCCGGGGCGTCCGAGGCAGCGGGGGTGTCCCGTGGCTGACGCCGGGAGTGCGGCGGTGCCGCGCGCCGGGGCGGCCCTCCCGCGTCCCGGGTGGCGCGTGCCGCGCCCGGTCTGGGCCCTGCCGCCGGTGGCCGTGCTCGGGTTGATCCTCCTCCACCCGCTGGGCCTGGTCGTCCAGCAGTCCCTCTCCCCGGAGCGGGGCGGCGGCGCCTTCGGCGGGTACGCCGAGGTCCTCGGCTCGGCCGCCTTCCGCGACGCGCTCGGCACCACCGTGTGGCTGGCCGCCGGGGCGACCGTCGGCTGCCTGGTCCTCGGCTTCTTCCTGGCCCTGGTCATCGCGTTCGTGCCGTTCCCCGGGGCGAAGGCCGTCGCCAAGTTCGTCGACGTCTTCCTCTCCTTCCCCTCCTTCCTCGTCACCCTCGCCCTGCTGTTCGTCTACGGCACCGTGGGCATGGCCAACGGCCTGTGGACCGGGGTCACGGGGGCCGCCGAAGGGCCGTTCCACTTCCTGGCCACCCCCTGGGGCGTGCTGCTGGCGGAGATCACGTACTTCACGCCGTTCGTGATGCGCCCGCTGCTGGCCGCCTTCTCCCAGATGGAGACCGCGCAGCTGGAGGCGGCCTCCTCGCTGGGCGCCGGTCCCGGCCGGATCGTCCGGCAGGTGATCCTCCCCGAGGCCCGGCCCGCGCTCGCGGCGGGCGGCAGCCTGGTGCTGGTGATGTGCCTGAACGAGTTCGGCATCGTGCTGTTCACCGGCGCCAAAGGGGTCACCACCTTGCCGACGCTGATCTACGGCAAGGCCATCCTCGAAGCCGACTACCCGGCCGCGTGCGTGGTCGCCGTCGTCAACATCGCGATCTCCGTGGGCCTGTTCGGCCTCTACCGGGTGGTGAGCAAGCGTGCTGGTGCCTAGTCGAGCCGGCCGATGGGTCCTCTGGACCGTCTTCGCCCTGCTCTTCCTCCCCCTGTTCGCCCTGCCGCTGCTCGTGGTGGTCGCCGCCTCCTTCGCCGGCCACTGGTCGGGGGCCTTCCCCTCCGACCCGACCACCGCCCACTACGCCGCGGCCGTGCACGGCGAGTCCCTCCAGGCACTGGTGACCAGCCTGGTCACCGCCGTCGTCGCCAGCCTCCTCGCCCTGGCGCTCGGCACCTGGACGGCGATCGCCGCGGCCGGCCTCGGCAAGCGCGCCAAGCGGTCGCTGGACGCTCTGCTCATGCTGCCCGTGGCCGTCCCGTCCGTGGTCGTCGGCCTCGCGGTGCTCGTCGCCTTCAGCCGCCCGCCGCTGCTGCTCAACGGCACCAGCAGCATCGTGATCCTCGCCCACACGCTGCTCGTGACGGCCTTCGCCCACCAGTCGGTGGCGGCGGCGCTCGCCCGGCTCGACCCCGCTTACGAGCAGGCGGCGGCCTCGCTGGGCGCCCGCCCCTCGTACGTGCTGTGGCGGGTCAAACTGCCGCTGCTGCTGCCGTCCCTGACGGCTGCCGCCGGCCTCTGCTTCGCCCTGTCGATGGGCGAGTTGAGCGCCACCATGATGCTCTACCCGCCGGACTGGGTCCCGCTGCCCGTCCGGATCTTCACTGCCACCGACCGCGGCTCGCTCTTCAGCGGCTCGGCCCTGGCCGTCGTCCTCATGGCCGCGACCCTGCTCGTCCTGCTGGCCGTCTCCCGCCTCCGCACCAGGGGCTCGTACCGCTGACGGCTGACGGCACCCCGCACCCCGCACCCCCGCACCGCAACTCGTCACCGCCCCCTCCCCGTAGTCCCCGTCCCGAGGAGCACCCGCGTCATGCCCCGTCCCCTGCGCCCCATCGCCCCAGCCACCGCCACCGCCACCGCCGTCGCCGGAAGCCTCGTCCTCGCCGCCACCCTCACCGCCTGCGGCGGCGGTTCGTCCGCCGCCGGCTCCTCCTCCGAGGGGGAGAAGGTCGTCACCGTCTACAGCGCCGACGGCCTCAAGAGCGACAAGGGCGACGGCTGGTACGACAAGGTCTTCGCCGAGTTCACCAAGAAGACCGGCATCAAGGTGAAGTACGTCGAAGGCGGCTCCGGCGAGATGGTCCAGCGCGCCGTCCGCGAGCGGACCAACACCCAGGCCGACGTCCTCGTCACCCTGCCGCCGTTCATCCAGCAGGCCGACGGCAAGGGCCTGCTGCAGACCTACCGGCCGCAGGGCTCCGACAAGGTCAACGGCGCCGACAGGTCCGCCGACGGCAGGTGGACCTCCGTCGTCAACAACTACTTCGGCTTCGTCTACAACAAGAAGGAGCTGACCGAGGCGCCCCGGACCTGGGAGCAGCTGCTGGACGCCAAGTACAAGGGCAAGCTGCAGTACTCCACCCCCGGCGTCGCCGGCGACGGCACCGCCGTGCTCATCAAGTCCATGCACGACTTCGGCGGCCGGGAACCGGCGCTGGAGTACCTCAAGAAGCTCCAGGCCAACAACGTCGGCCCGTCGTCCTCGACGAGCAAGCTGGCGCCCAAGGTGGACAAGGGCGAGCTGCTCGTCGCCAACGGCGACGTGCAGATGAACTTCGCGCAGTCCACCTCCATGCCGAACCTGGGCATCTGGTTCCCCGCCAAGGAGGGCGGCCGGCCGACCACCTTCGCACTGCCCTACGCGGCGGGCCTGGTGGACAAGGCCCCGCACCCCGAGAACGGCAAGAAGCTGCTGGACTTCCTGCTCAGCGAGGAGGCCCAGAAGCTGGTCAGCGAGGTCGGCCGCGGCTTCCCGTCCCGTACGGACGTCAGGCCCACCGACGCCAACGCGGTCGAGCTCACCCGGATCATGGCCGGTGTCGAGATCTTCGAGCCGGACTGGGCCGACGTCGACAAGAACCTGTCGTCGTACGTGGCCGCGTGGAAGTCCGCGACCGGCAGCTGAGCCGTAACCCGGCGGCCACGTGCGGCCGCCACCGTACGACGCGTGCATAACGGGTCTGGACCGAAGCGCCCGCACCGCCCGGTCCGGCCCGTCCGCGACATCCTCGGCACCCCCGACCACTTGCTCCTGGAGGAGTACGTGTCCCCTGTCCTGTCCGGTCGCCGCCGTACCGCCGTGACCACCGCCGGCGCGAGCGCCCTGCTCGCCACCACCTTGGCCGTCACCCTCACCGCCGCGCTCGCCGTGGCCCCCGCGGGCGCCGCGGAGACCGCGGCCGTCCCCAAGGTCCTCGTGATCGGCCTCGACGGCGTGGTGCTCGACCGCGTCAAGGTGGCCGACGCACCCCACCTCAACGGCCTGATGGCCCAAGGGACGACCGCGAGGAGCACCCTCTACGCGAACCCCATGGCCGCCACCTCCTCCGGCCCCGGCTGGTCCACTGTCGCGACCGGAGTCTGGCCCGACAAGCACGGCGTGAGGGACAACTCCTTCACGGGCAAGAACTACACCGCCCACCCTGACTTCCTGACCCGGATCGAGAACGCGAAGCCCTCGCTCCACACCTACGCGGCCGCCGACTGGGAGCCGCTCACCTCCACCGACCAGAACGGCCCGGTCTTCTCCGCCAAGGTCGACAAGCGCCTGTCCCTCAAGGGCGACCGGGACGGATACGGCAACGAGGACCCGAAGGTCGCCGCGGCCGCCGCCACCGAGCTGCGCGACGCGGACACCGACGCCGCGTTCGTCTACCTCGGCCAGGTCGACTCCGCCGGGCACTCCTACGGCGCCGCGAGCCAGCAGTACCTCGACGCCATCGCCCGGGTCGACGCGCTGGTCGGCCAGATCCTCACTGCCGTGCGGAACCGCCCGACGTACGCCCAGGAGAACTGGAAGGTCCTCGTCACCACCGACCACGGCCACACCGGCGCCGGCGGCCACGGCGGTTCCGGCATCGAGGAGCGCGGCACCTTCGTCCTCGCCCAGGGCGCGGGCATCCCCGCCGGTTCGGTCCGGGACGACGTCCGCCTGGTCGACGTCGCCGCCACCGCCCTGGAGCACGTCGGCGTGGCCGCCGGCCCCGCCCTGGACGGCGTCCCGCTGAACACGCCCGACAGCGACCCCTTCGACACCCTGCGCCCGCAACTGCGGGCGCGCGTGGACGAGACCGGCATCCCGGTCGGCACCAAGGGCTTCACGCACACCCCGCCGGCCGGCTGGTCCGTGGACAACTCCCGGATGGGCAGCGGCGGCGTGAGCGAGTGGGCCGGCTGGACCTTCGCCACCGACGCGTTCTGGTCGCAGTCCCAACGCGACCAGTGGCGCGAGCTGAACGTCCGCTCCCGGGACGTCTTCGCCGTCGCCGACTCCGACGAGTGGGACGACAAGACCCACACCGGGTCCTTCGACTCCACCCTCGTCACACCGAAGTGGGCCGTCACGGGCGGCACCACCAGGACGCTGCGCTACGCCACCCACTACCGCCACGAGGCTCCGCAGACCGCCGAGGTCCTGGTCTCCTACGACGGAGGCACCCCGCAGGTGGTCAAGAGCTACACCGCCGATGCCGTCGCCAGGAACGAGGCCGTCGTCCTCCAGGTCCCGGCCGGCGCCACCGGCGTCCAGATCCGCTTCCGCTACACCGGCAGCAACAACTGGTACTGGACGATCGACAACGTCACGCTGAACTGAGAATCCGGCCGCTCCGCGGGCGGCCCGGCGCGGCCCGCCGCCCCGAGGACCGGGCTGTGGACGCTCACGGCGTCCACAGCCCGGTCCCGTTAGGCTGGCCGTGACAGTGGTGCAGACCACAGCCACCGCGAACGCAGAGCGGAGAACAGTTCAGTGGCAGAGCGCAAGCCGATCGAGTCCTGGCTCACCGACATGGACGGGGTCCTCATCCACGAGGGCACCCCGATCCCCGGCGCCGATGCCTTCATCAAGCGACTGCGTGAGTCCGGGAAGCCCTTCCTGGTCCTGACCAACAACTCCATCTACACCCCGCGCGACCTGCAGGCCCGCCTCCAGCGGATGGGGCTCGACGTCCCCGTCGACAACATCTGGACCTCGGCCCTGGCCACCGCCAAGTTCCTCGACGACCAGCGCCCCGGCGGCACCGCGTACGTCATCGGTGAGGCGGGCCTGACGACCGCCCTGCACGACATCGGCTACGTGCTGACCGACCACGAGCCCGACTACGTGGTCCTGGGCGAGACCCGCACCTACAGCTTCGAGGCCATGACCAAGGCGGTCCGGCTGATCAACGCCGGGGCCCGTTTCATCTGCACCAACCCCGACGAGACCGGCCCCTCCACCGAGGGCCCGCTGCCCGCCACCGGCGCGGTGGCCGCGCTGATCACCAAGGCCACGGGCAAGAAGCCGTACTTCGCCGGCAAGCCGAACCCGCTCATGATGCGGACCGGCCTGAACGCCATCGGCGCGCACTCCGAGACCAGCGCGATGATCGGCGACCGGATGGACACCGACGTGCTGGCCGGACTGGAGGCGGGCATGCAGACCTTCCTGGTGCTGACGGGCCTGACGACCGTCGCGGACACCGAGAAGTTCCCGTACCGCCCGACCCGGACCGTGGACTCGATCGCGGACCTGGTCGACCTCGTCTGACCCGGCGCCGACCGGGCGCCGACCGGGCGCCGACCGGGCGCCGACCGTGCGCTGATCCGGTCCCGACCCGTCCTGATGCGGCCGCGACCCGTCCTGATGCGGTCGGGACCCGGTCCTGGCCCGGTCCGTCCCGATCGCAGGCGAACTGACTCGTACGGCCCAGCGCATTGACCCCGTACGGGTCAGCGGCACGGCGCTGCGGATGCGCCGCGCCCCTCGGCGGGTGAACCTCCAGGGGACGAGGAGGTTCACGATGCGCATCGCTCAGTTCGCACTCCGTGCCACGGGGGCGGCGGTGGCCCTCACCGCCGCCTCCGCCCTGGCCGCGCCCACCGCCCTGGCGAACCCGGACGGCAACCGGGGGACCGTCTCGGTCAGCCCGTCCACGGCCCGGCCCGGGGAGGAGGTCGAGCTGCGCGTCCACGGCTGCGAGGGCCGCAAGGGCTGGGCGAAGTCCGCCGTGTTCGTCGCGGACGCCCACCTGTCCGGGCGGGACGGCCCCGGCAGCCCGCTCTTCGGCGAGGCGAAGATCAGCTCGCGCGCCGAGCCCGGCTGGCACACCATCCGCGTCCTGTGCGACCACCAGGACGACAAGGCCACCGGCTCGATCCAGATCGTCCGGCACGGCGGTCACCACCACGGCGACCACCAGGGTGATCACCACGGCGACCACCAGCGCCCGCACCACCCGGGGCACGCCACGCCGTTCTGGCCGAGCCACGCCGGCGGCGGCGGGATGGCGGCCGAACTGGCGGCCGCCCCGGCGAAGAAGCAGTCCGCCGACGAGGGCCCCGGCCTGCCCCACACCGTGATCGGCGCCGTACTGGCGGCCGTGGCGACCCTGGCGGTGGCGGGCAAGGCCCTGGCCATGCGGCGCCGCCGCAGCGGCGAGTGACGGGCGGCCGGCGATGTCGGACGAGCCGACGTCGTCCACGGGCGGCCGACTGCTGACCTTCACCGCCTGGTCGGTCCTGGTGCTCGGCCTGTGGCTGTGGGGCCGCGAGATCACCGAGGCCCAGCCGGTGCCTTCCGCGCAGGCCGGCTCGATGTTCGGGATCAGCCTGCCGGTCGCGCACACGCCGCTGCCCGGCACCGCGCTGCCGCAACGGGTCGAGCTGCCGGCCATGGGCGTACGGGCCCCGGTCGTGCCGCGCGGGCTGGACGGCCAGGGGGCCGTCGACCCGCCCCCGTACGCCACCCCGGGCGTGGTCGGCTGGTGGTCGGGCGGCACCCGCCCGGGCGCCGCCGGGACGGCCCTGCTGGTGGGCCATGTGGACACCGCCTCCAAACCGGCGGTCTTCTACGGTTTGAGCACGGCGCGGCCGGGGGACACCGTGCGGGTCGCGCGGGACGACGGTTCGACGGCGGAGTTCACCGTCGAGGACGTGCAGGTCTACGAGCGGGAGTCGTTCGACGCGCACAAGGCGTACGGGCCCCGGGTCAAGGGGCGGGCCGAGCTGCGGCTGATCACCTGCGGGGGGACGTACGACAAGGTGGCGAAGCAGTACTCGGCCAATGTGGTCGTCTCGGCGTACCTGACCGGCGTGACGCCCGCGCGCGGGACGGTGTGAGAGGCGGCCGGGCGGAGATGCAGCGAGGCCCCCATCCGATGGATGGGGGCCTCGCCCGTCTGTGCGCCGCCAGGGACTCGAACCCCGGACCCGCTGATTAAGAGTCAGCTGCTCTAACCAACTGAGCTAGCGGCGCCTGCTGACAGAGAAAACTCTACCCCACGTTTCGCGGTGCTCGTGACCAGCCACGCCCGACTTGTCCGATTAACGAATATTCGGGCGCTTTTCGTGCACGATATCTCTCGGCCGCTCACCACCTGACGCCCCGCCAGGTGTGGGGTGCCCGGTGAACGTAGGCGGATGAGCAGGGAAGAGGCGACGATGCAGCAGCCGCGGATGCCGATGCCGGTCTTCGAGGAGTACGAGCCCGCCGGCGACTGCGCGTGCCCGGGATGCGCCGCGCGCCGCCGGGCGTCGGCCCGGGCCCGCGCCATACCGCTGCGGGACGGCGGGCACCCGGCGGTG
>NZ_JAJAUY010000250.1 GCF_020532625.1 Streptomyces antimicrobicus
CGGGGGCTCCGGGTGGGGGTGGTCGGGACTGCATGATTTATGGCGGTCCGGCTGGTTCTGTCCCTGAGGGTGGGGTGACGCCACACATCACGCTTTACGTCCCGACCACCCCCACCCTGCGCCCCCGCCCCTGGGCCCGGAGCGCTATGGGGGCTTCGCCGTTCGCGTGTTCCACCCGTGGTGCGGCGGGTCCCGGCGTTCGGTTCGGGGGCCCGGCCCCCGTGGCGGCGTCAGGCGCGGCGGAGTTGTTCGCCTCGGGGTGGGCGGGCCGTGCTGCTGGGTTCCGAGAGGACTCCGTTGCGTTGGATCCACGTCTGGCGGGTGATCCAGACGTCCAGGACGGACCAGGTGGCCACCACCGTCATGGCGATGCCGAACAGGACCGTCGGGAACGCCAGCCAGGAGGTGGTCAGGGTCAGGAAGAAGGCGATGTTCGCCTCGGTCAGCGTCAGGGCCACCAGGACCACCGCCCGGACCGCCGCATGGCGCACCGGATCCGGAAGGCGGCGCCGGCGGGCCGGCTCCTCGACCCACAGCGGGCGCCGCCCCCCGGCGCCCAGGTCGTCGTAGCTGTTCTTCATGCCTGGCTCACTCCCCACACGGCGGTCTGCCATGCGCTCACGATCGGAAGGACGCTCGAAAGCCGTTCGGGATTCCCGTCCAAGATGCCGGAACGAAGAATTCCAGCCATCCATTCCGCTACGGGCACTGACGTCGCACCAGGTGTCATGTGCCACATAACGGGCCGCAGTTGGCGGGACCTAACGGACAACTGGTGATCTTCGCTCGCCGCCCCGGCCGAAAACGTCCGGACAGGTCTTCGAGTGGACTCGGCGTCAGTAGTAGGCTCACGCCGTTTCATTGACGTCGACTGACGGAACACCGACCCCCAACAGCGGGGTGGAGCTGGGGGAGGCTGGGGAGGCCATGCGCTTTCGCGGGAAGTCGATCCGCCGGAAGATCGTGGCGTTGCTGCTGGTGCCGCTCGTCTCCCTGACCGCCCTGTGGGGCTTCGCCACCGTCATCACCGGCCGCCAGGCCCTCCAACTCCTCGACGTCGCCTACGTCATCGACAAGGTCGGCTATCCTGTCGAGGACGTCGTGCGCGTCATCCAGAAGGAGCGCCGCCAGACCCTCGTCGTGCTCGGCGACCCGACCGTGGCCGCCGCCACCGCCGAACTCACCAAGCGGCGCGCCGAGACGGACGAGATCGTCCGGCGGATCAGCGCCAACGCCAAGGACCCCGAGGTCGTCGACGAGCTCAGCGCCGACGCCCTGCGCCGGCTGCGCTCCATCCTGGACGCCTTCCACGGCATCGACGCCCTGCGCCACTCCGTCGACCAGACCCGCCTCGACCCCAGCCAGGCCCTGGAGCTCTACAACCGGCTCGTCGACCCCTGTTACGACTTCCTGCAGAACCTCCACGCGCTGGAGGACGTGCAGATGGACAAGGAGGGCCGGGCCCTCGTCGGCATCACCCGTGCCCGCGAGGCCCTCTCGCGCGAGGACGCCGTGGTCGCCTCCGCGCTCGCCGCCCGCAACGTCAGCGCCACCGACCTGCGCCGGCTCTCCGACCACATGGCCAACCGGCAGATGCTGTACCAGATCAACCTCGGCATCCTCCCGGCCGACGACCGCGTGCTGTTCGAGCAGTACTGGTCGGGCCCGCAGACCAAGCCGCTGCGCGACGCGGAGGAGAAGCTGCTCGCGGCCGGCCCGGGCAAGAACCCGAAGCTGACCGCCCGGCAGTGGGACGACGCGGTCACCCACGTCCTGGACGAGGTCGCCGCGATGGGCACCGCGGCCGGCGACCGCTACCAGGAACGCGTCGAGCCCGTCGCCATGGACGTCCTGCTCAAGGCCGCCGTCGCCGGCATCCTCGGTTTCGCCGCCCTGATCGTGTCCCTGGTGCTGTCCATCCGCATCGGCAGCGAGCTGATCCGCGACCTGTCCCGGCTGCGCAAGGAGGCCCACGAGGCCTCCGGCGTGCGGCTGCCCGGGGTGATGCGGCGCCTGGCCGCGGGCGAGCAGGTGGACATCGAGACCGAGGCGCCCCGCCTGGAGTACGAGAAGGACGAAGTCGGCCAGGTCGGCCAGGCCCTCAACACCCTTCAGCGCGCCGCCGTCGAGGCCGCCGTCAAGCAGGCCGAGCTGCGCCGCGGCGTCTCCGAGGTGTTCGTCAACCTCGCCCGCCGCAACCAGGTCCTGCTGCACCGCCAGCTCACCCTGCTCGACACCATGGAGCGGCGCACCGAGGACGCCGAGGAGCTCGCCGACCTCTTCCGCCTCGACCACATGACCACCCGCATGCGCCGCCACGCCGAGGGCCTGGTGATCCTCTCCGGAGCGGCGCCCTCCCGCCAGTGGCGCAAGCCCGTGCAGCTGATGGACGTCGTCCGCGCCGCCGTCGCCGAGGTCGAGGACTACGAGCGCATCGAGGTACGCCGGCTGCCCCGGCTCGGCATCACCGGCCCGGCCGTCGCCGACATCACCCACCTCGTCGCCGAACTCCTGGAGAACGCCACGGTGTTCTCCCCGCCGCACACGGCGGTCCAGGTGCACGGCGAGCGGGTCGCCAACGGCTTCACCCTGGAGATCCACGACCGGGGCCTCGGCATGACGCCCGAGTCGCTGCTCGACGCCAACCTGCGGATCGCCGACTCGCCCGAGTTCGCGCTGTCCGACACCGACCGGCTCGGCCTGTTCGTGGTCAGCCGCCTCGCCCAGCGCCACAGCGTGAAGGTCTCCCTCCAGCCCAGCCCGTACGGCGGCACGACCGCGGTCGTCTTCCTGCCCGCGGCCCTGCTCACCGACGCCCCCGAGACCAACGGAACCGGCCTGCGCCTCGACGGCCCCGACCGCTCCCGGCGGCCCGCCCCGGCCGCGGTCACCGGTCGCCCGGCCGGCCGCTCCAGCGGGCGCGGAAACGGTACGGCACGCCAGCGGCCGGTCCCCGCCGCCCTGCTGGACGGACCCGTGGAACTGGAGCCCCCGCTCAGCGTCCTCGGCCTCGACGACCCGGCCACCGACGACGTCCCGGCGCTGGCCGGTGTCCGCCCGCCCATGGCGAGCCTGGACGACGAGACGCCGCCCGGCGGCACCCCGCGCGCCCTGCTGGGCCTGCGCCCCGCCGAGGCCGGCCGGGCCGACACCGGGCCCGCCGC
>NZ_JAJAUY010000251.1 GCF_020532625.1 Streptomyces antimicrobicus
CCGGCTTTTCCGACTCTATCAGAAGTTTTCCACCCGGTTTTCCGGGGTTCAGATCCTGATGAGGAATCGGATTGTGCTCCTCGATTCGGAATGGCGTTACGCGTTCCGATCGGGAGACTAGAGAGATTTTAGAGCGTCACCCACGAACTGTCCAGTCCGAGGCAACCGTTCGAATCTACCTCCCCACGCCAACCGTGTCAACGGTCTTTGCGGGACCTGAGGAGACTAGCAGCTTCGGCGGGTGCTCCGCACGTCAGGCCGCGGTCGGTTGCACGTCCGAGCGGTCGGCGGCCTCCACGTCGCCCACCTCGCCCGCCCGGGCGGCCCGGCCGCCGAGCACGTAGACGTAGACCAGGAAGGCCGCCTCCGCCAGCACGCCGATGGCGATACGGGCCCAGGTCGGCAGCCCGGACGGGGTCACGAAGCCCTCGATCACTCCCGAGACGAACAGCACGACCGCCAGGCCGACCGCCATGCCCAGGGCGGCGCGGCCCTGTTCCGCCAGGGCCTCGCGGCGGCTGCGCGGGCCCGGGTCGATGACCGTCCAACCCAGCCGCAGCCCCGTACCGGCGGCCACGAAGACGGCGGTCAGTTCGAGCAGGCCGTGCGGGAGGATCAGGCCGAGGAACGTGTCCAGGCGGCCCGCGGCGGCCATCAGGCCGAGGCCGGCGCCGAGGTTCAGCATGTTCGTGAACAGCACCCAGATCACCGGGATGCCCAGGAAGGCGCCCAGGACCAGGCACATCGCGGCGGCCCGGGCGTTGTTCGTCCACACCTGCGCCGCGAAGGACGTCGCGGGGTGGCTGGAGTAGTACGTCTCGTACTGACCGCCGGGCCTGGTCATCTCCCGGATCTCCTCCGGGGCCCCGATGGCGGCCTGGACCTCGGGGTGCGCCGCGATCCACCAGCCGATGAGGACGCCCACGGCCACGGACAGCAGCGCGGTCGGTATCCACCAGCGCCGGCTGCGGTAGACGGCGGCCGGGAAGCCGGCCGTGAAGAACCGGGCCACGTCGCGCCAGCCCGCCCGGCGTGCCCCCGTCACGGTCGCCCGCGCCCGCGCGACGAGCTGGGTCAGCCGGCCGGTGAGCAGCGGGTCCGGGGCGCTGGACTGGATCAGCGAGAGGTGGGTGGCGGCGCGCTGGTAGAGGGCGACGAGCTCGTCCGCCTCGGCACCGGTGAGCCGCCGGCCGCGGCCGAGCAACTGCTCCAGGCGGTCCCACTCCGCCCTGTGGGCGGTCACGAAGACGTCGAGATCCATCCGGTTTGCCGCTCCCCTGCCCCAGGTCCCTTACTCCTGCTGTGGTCAGCTTGGCAGACTTGATGACCGAGAGGCATGGCCGAGGGGCGGGACGGGCCACGTGAAAGGTGCGCAACCGTGAGTGATCTGGTGACGGGGGACGCGGTCGTCCTGGGGTTGCGGCCGGCGCGGCTGCCGAGCCGGGCGCTGGCGATCGCGCTGGACATGCTGGTGTACGTCACCGGGTACGTCCTGATCTCGGTCGGTCTGGCCTTCGCCACCGCCGAGCTGGACGAGGCGGCGCTGGCGGCGGTGACGGTGGCGGCGTTCGTGCTCGTGCTGGTCGGGGTGCCGATCGCCGTGGAGACGCTGTCGCGGGGCCGGTCGCTGGGGAAGCTCGCCTGCGGGCTGCGGGTGGTGCGCGACGACGGCGGTCCCATCCGGTTCCGGCACGCGCTGGTGCGCGGGGCGCTGGGGGTGGTGGAGCTGCTGATGACCTTCGGGTCGGTGGCCTGCATCGCCTCGCTGGTGTCGGCGCGGGGCCGGCGCCTGGGGGACGTGTTCGCCGGGACGCTCGTCGTCCGGGAGCGGGTGCCGGGCGCCGCGGTGATGCCGGTGCCGCCTCCGCCGCCGTGGCTGGCGGGCAGTTTCACCGGGCTGGACCTGTCGGGCGTACCGGAGGGGCTGTGGCTGGCGATCCGCCAGTACCTGACCCGGATGGGGCAGCTGGACCCGCAGGTGAGCGTGACGATGGCGGCGCGGCTGGCGGACGACCTGGTCGCGCGGACGGGTACGCCCCCGCCGCCGGGGGTGCCGGCCGCGGCCTATCTGGCGGGTGTGGTGCACGAGCGGCAGACCCGGGACGCGGCGAAGGCGTTCCGGCAGCAGGCCGTCGCGGCAGCGCCGGTCGCGGCTCCGGCGGGCGGATACCCCGCGCCGGGGTTCGGGCCCGTTCCGCAGGCCGGCGCTCCGTACGCCGCCCAGCCGCACCCGGGCCGGCCGCACCCGGGCCAAGCGCACCTCGCCCAGCCGTACGCCGCCCAGCCGGCGCCCGTCGTGCCCGTGCCACCCGTGGCGCCGGCCGCGCCCGCCGCTCCGCCCGCCGCGGCCGTCGTGCCGCCTCCGGCGACCGGGTTCGCGCCGCCCGCCTGAGGCGGCCGGGCTGCTCGGTGGTCAGGACGGGAAGGCCGAGGGCGGGGTGTCCAGCTCTTCGAGTTCGATGCCCGGGGCCGCGAGGACCACGTCGCCGGTCAGGTGGACGGTGTGGACCTCGCCGGTGTCCAGGGCCGTGACCTGGTACTCGTCCACGACGAGCGGTCCGCTGTCGGTGCTGTGCGTGGCGGTGCCGACGAGGGCCCAGGCCTGGTCCTCCGTGCGCGGGGCGAGGACGGGGTCGGTGAAGCGGACGAGGCGGACGCGGGTCGCGGGGGCGCCGGGGGTGAGGCGCAGCAGCCGGGCGGTGGCGACGAGGAAGGCCGGGGAGGTGCCGGTGAAGGCGGGGGCCCGGACGTTGCCCTCGGTGGCCTCGGTCCCGGTGGGGTCGGTGCGGACCCAGGTGACGCCGTCGACGGCGGCGCCGCGGACCTGCCAGCTCCGGGCATTGAGTTCGAGGCGGATGGGGCGGCCCAGCTCGTCCACGGCGAGGTCGACCGAGCCGCGGTGGTCGCCGTCGGGGCCGGTGAGCCGGGAGACGTAGCGCCAGCCGGAGGGGCCCGGGGCGCAGGAGAAGTGTTCCTCGCCGAGCGGCGTGTGGTCGTGGGGGTCGTGGAGCGAGTAGCGACCGCGGGGCATGGGGCTTCCTGACGTCCGACGTGCAGGGCAGGCCCCCGGCGGAGGTGCCGGGGGCCTGCCTGGAGTGCTGCTGTGCTGCTGCTACCGCTCGACCGTGTCCGGTCGGGTGGTGA
>NZ_JAJAUY010000252.1 GCF_020532625.1 Streptomyces antimicrobicus
TTGGCCGCCCGTGCGGGGCGCGCCGGGGCAGCCGCTCAGGGCAGGAGCTTCGGCAGCGGGTGCGGCAGCACGTCCGGCAGGAGCTCCAGGCGGCGCCCCGGGAAGCCGGCCCGCAGTCGCCGGTCGTGCGTGACGAGCACCACGGTGCCGGTGAACGCGGCGAGTGCCGCCTCCAGGTCCTCCACCACGGCCGGGGCCAGGTGGTTGGTGGGCTCGTCGAGCAGCAGCAGGTCGAGCGGGCCGGCCGCGACGAGCCGGGCCAGCTCCAACTTGCGGCGCTGCCCGGCCGACAGGGCGCGGACGGGGCGGTCGAGGTCGGCCGGGGTGAACAGCCCGAGGCCGGTCAGCAGCGTGCCGCCCTCCGGACCGGACACCTCCGCGACGGTCCGGGGCTCGCGCGCCCACGGGTCGTCCTGCCGCAGCAGCCCCACCCTCCGCGGCGTCAGGAGCCGGCCGCGGGTCGGTTCGAGTTCCCCGGCGAGCAGCCGCAGCAAGGTGGACTTGCCCGCGCCGTTCGGTCCGGTGACCAGGAGGCGTTCGCCCGGCGCGAGCCGGAACGACACGGGGGCCAGCCGGCCGGGCAGGGCGAGGTCCTCGGCCACGACCGGCGCGGCCGCGCCGGAGGTGAAGCCGCCGGTGAAGCGCAGCGGTTCCGGGGGCGGGAGCACCGGGTTCTGCTCCAGCCGGTGCAGCCGTTCCCGGGCGCTGCGGATCCGGCCCGCCGCGCCGTGGGTGCGGGAGCGGGCGCGGAAGGCGCCCGCCCCGCTGAACCCGCGCGGGCCCTTGCGCGGGATCGCAGCCAGGTTCCCGACGTTCGAGGCGGCGAGCCGTTCGGCCCGGCGGCGCTCCTCGCACCACTCCTCGTACTCCCTGGTCCGGCGGGCCCGGTCCGCCGCGCGCGCGGCGAGGTGGCCGGCGTAGCCGTTGCCGTGCCGGCGTACGGTCCGCCGGTCGTGGTCCACCTCCAGGACCGTGGTCGTGACGCGGTCGAGGAAGAGCCGGTCGTGGGTGACGGCGACCACGGTGCCGCGGCGCGAGCGGAGGTGTTCCTCCAGCCAGCCCACGGCTTCGTCGTCGAGGTCGTTGGTCGGTTCGTCGAGCAGCAGCAGTTCCGGCTCGGCGGCGAGCGCCCCGGCCAGGGCCAGCCGCGAACGCTGGCCGCCGGAGAGCGTGCCGAGCCGCCGGTCGAGGTCGAGCGGGGCGCGTTCGCCGAGCCGCCGCAGCACGGTCGCGACCCGCCGGTCGGCGTCCCGGCCGCCGCGCGCCTCGTAGGCGGCGAGGAGGTCGTCGTACGCGGCGAGTTCGTCCGGCCCGGCGTGCGCGAGGCGCGCTTCCGCGGCCCGGATGCGGCGTTCCAGGTCGCGGAGGTCGGCGAGGGCGAGGTCGACGGCGTCGCCGACGCGGGCGCCGGGCGGCAGCCCGAGCGTCTGCGCCAGGTAACCGGTCCCGCCGGGCACCACCACGGTGACCTGCCCGGACTCGGGCTCCTCCCGCCGGGCGAGCAGGCGCAGCAGTGTCGACTTCCCGGCCCCGTTCTCCCCGACGACCCCGACCCGCTCCCCGGGCCGGACCGCGCAACTGACGCGGTCGAGGACGACGTGGGTGCCGTAGCGCTGGGTGACGTCGGACAGGGCGATCTGGGTGACGGGGGTGGGGGTGGGGGTGGGGACTGAGGTGCGCAATCGGGCCCTCTCGGTGGGTGGTCGGTCGGATGCCGCGCCAGACGAGACGAACCGTCGCGTCTCGCAGCACGCCCAACCATAGAGGGCACACGAACCCGACGCAAGACGCTTCGTCTCGCCGGGGTGAAGAAGGGAGAGACGAGAAGACGAGACGGGGAGACATAGGCCTCGCGCAGCGGATCCGCGATCGGGACGCCCCGCAGGCGGTCGGCGGCGACGCCGACGATCACCCGGATCGCCGGGTGCAGGTCCAGCAGGACCTGGCGCCAGCGGCCGCAGGGCGGAACCACGCCGCGGTCGCGCTCGTCGACCGCGACGATCGTGACCAGGTGCTGGACCTCTCGGTGACCGCCGCCCCGAGCACGACCAGCTCGGCGCACGGGCCGCCGGTGAAGTGGTTAGGCGTTCACGCCCCGCACGGGCGCCCGTCGCGGGCCCGCGCCCGTTCGGCGGCTGCCACGGTGCGGTCGTCGCCGTGGCAGCCGGTCCGCGCCGGTTCAGCGGCGGCCGCGCCGAGGGCGGGGTCCTCGGGGGGCGGGCGGGCTCGTACGCCGCTGCGGTCAACGGGCCGGTACGCCGGCCAGGAGCTGACCTTCCACGTAGGCGAAGGCGGCCGGCGGCAGTTCCGCCTCGCGGCCGCTGGAGAGCACGGTGAGGCTGCCGGTGCGCGGCAGTTCCGGCTCCGGGCGGGCGCCGATGCGCCGCAGCGCCTGGAGCGCGACGGGCTCGGCCGAGCCGTGGAAGACCGGCTCGGTGGCTCCGCGCCGGGGCTCCAGCGCCGCGCGGATGGCCTCCGCCACGAGCTCGTAGTGGGTGCAGCCGAGCACCAGGTCGGTGATGTCGGCCGGGGTGAGCGCGGCTGCGGCGGCCACGGTCCGGGCCACGGCCTCCTCGTCGGCGGCCTCGACGGCGTCGGCGAGGCCGGGGCACGGCACCTCGGTGACGTCGGCGCCGTGCGCGAAGTCTCGGATCAGTCCCCGCTGGTACGGGCTGCCGGTGGTCGCCGGGGTGGCCCAGATCGCCACCCGGCCGCCGGCGGCCGCGGCCGGCTTGATGGCCGGGACCGTGCCGATGACGGGGATCGCCGGTTCGAGCTCGGCCCGCAGGGCGGGCAGGGCGTGCACGCTCGCCGTGTTGCAGGCCACGATGAGGGCGTCCGGGCCGTGCGCGGCGGCGGCCCGGGCCACGGCGAGGGCCCGCTCGGTGAGGTCTTCGGGAGTACGGGGGCCCCACGGCATGCCGTCGGGGTCGGAGGAGAGCACCAGATCGGCGTCCGGCCGCAGCCGCCGCATCGCGGCGGCCGCCGCGAGGAGGCCGATTCCGGAGTCCATGAGGGCGATCTTCACCTGGTCACCTTAATCGACCACCCCCACTTCCCCGCCCTCCCCACCCCAATTCCCCCCAACCTCACCCCGCACCGAACCACGCCGGGCCCCC
>NZ_JAJAUY010000253.1 GCF_020532625.1 Streptomyces antimicrobicus
TGTAGCCCGGGGCAGTGGGGCGAGCCCTGGCGGCGGGGGCAGCGGGACGGCCGGGTCGGCACTGGCTGTCCGGGCGGCCTGGGCAGGCAGTCCGCTTCGGTCCGGGCGGTCGGGGCCGGACCGGGCGGTCGGGGCGGACCGGGCGTTGGACGGCTCGGTCCAGGCAGTCGGGGCGGCCGGGGCCGGGTGGCGGGGTCAATCCCGGCGCCCGGGCCGGTCCCGGTCAGTTGTGGCGGTCGGTCGATTCGGAAGATCGGACCCAGGCGGCCGGACCAGTCCGGCGCTCGGGGCCGTCCGGACAGTCGAGGCCGGCAGCCCGGACGGTCGGGACCGACAGCCGGGACGGTCCGGGCGGCCAAGGTGGGCGGCCGGGCCCAGCCCGGCGCCCCGGCCGGTCGGGAGGTCGGGGCCAGGCGGTCGGGCCGGTCCCGGCGCCCTGGCCGACTGCGGCGGTCTGGGCGGGCCGGGCGGGAGCCCGGGCGGTCGGGGCGGGTCGGGCGGGAGCCCCGGCGGTCGGGGCGGGTCGGGCGGGAGCTCGGGCGCTCGGGTCAGTCCGGGTGGCGGAGGAGGCGGAGGGCGTTGGCCACCACCAGGAGGGTGGAGCCCTCGTGGGCCAGGACGGCGGGGCCGATGCCGAGGCCGAGGACGGTGGCCGGGACGAGTACGGCCACCAGGCCGAGGCTCAGCCACAGGTTCTGCCGGATGATCCGGCCGGCCTTGCGGCTGAGGCCGGTGACGAACGGCAGCCGGCGCAGGTCGTCGGACATCAGCGCGATGTCCGCGGTCTCCAGCGCCACGGCCGAGCCGGCCGCGCCCATCGCCACGCCCACCGTGGCCCCGGCCATGGCGGGCGCGTCGTTGACGCCGTCGCCGATCATCGCCGTACGGCCACCGGCCCGCAGCCGGGCCACCTCGGCGACCTTGTCCTGGGGCAGCAAGCCGCCGCGCACCTCGTCCATGCCGACGGTCCGGCCCACCGCGTCGGCCACCCGCTGGTCGTCGCCCGACAGCATCACCATGCGGGTGACGCCGAGCCGCCGCAGGGCGGCGACGGTGGCCACCGCCTCCGGGCGCGGCGCGTCCATGAGTGCCAGCGTGCCCAGGTGGCGGTCGCCGCGCCGGACGACCATGGTGGTCCGCCCGGCCCGGGCCAGCTCCTGCGTGCGCTCGCGCAGGGACGGTGGCACCGGCGGCCCGGCGAGGGACTCCAGGTGGGCCAGGCTGCCGATGTGGACGGTCTCGCCGCCGAGTTCGGCGGTGACGCCCCGGCCGACGAGGGCCCGTACGCCCGTGGCCTCGCCGAACCGGTCCGGTGCGGCGGCGTCCAGCAGGGCGGGGGCGTCCCGGACGACGGCCTGGGCGAGCGGGTGGTCGCTGCCCCGCTGCACGGCGAGGGCGGTGCGCAGCAGCTCGTCGCGGCCGACGCCCTCGGCGGGCTCGACCTCGGTGAGGCGGGGGCGGCCCTCCGTCAGCGTGCCGGTCTTGTCGAACGCGACGGTCCGGAGCCGGCCGAACTCCTCCAGTGGCGCGCCGCCCTTGATCAGGACGCCGCCGCGCGCGGCCCGGCCGACGGCGCTGAGCACGGCGGCGGGCGTGGCGATGGCCAGGGCGCACGGGCTGGCCGCGACCAGGACGGCCATGGCGCGGTAGAAGGTGTCCGTGAAGGGCTCGCCGGTCAGGGCGCCGAAGCCCAGCAGCGCGGCGACGAGCGCGAGCACCGCCGGCACGAAGACGCGCTGGAAGCGGTCGGTGAACCGCTGGGTCGGGGACGTGCGCCGGTCGGCCTCCTGGACCATGCGGACCACATGGGCCAAGGTGTTGTCGCGGGCGAGTCGGGTGACGACGACCTCCAGGGCCCCGGCGCCGTTGACGCTCCCGGCGAAGACCGTGCCGGCCGGGTCCTGGGCGGCCGGATTCGCCAGCGCGGCGGCGCGGTCGGCGACCGGGGCCTTGTCGGCGGGGACGCTCTCGCCGGTGATCGGCGACTGGTCGACGCTGCTCGTCCCCGCGACGACGAAGCCGTCGGCGGGCACCCGGGTGTGCGGCCGGACCAGCACGGTGTCCCCGACCGCCAGCTCCTCCACCGACACCTCGACCGCGCCCGCCGCGGACACCCCGCCCGCGGTCGGCGCCGGGCCGGACCCCGCCGCCGACACCCCCACCGCCGTCGCGACCGACACCCCGACATCGGCCGCCACCGACTCCTCGCCCCCGGTCGGCGCCGGTGCCCCGGCCACAGGCGGCACCCCGACCCCCGCCACGGTCGGCACCCCAGCCGCCGCCGACGCCCGGCCCCCGCCCACCGCCGACACCCGGCCTCCACCCGCCGCTGACACCACGACATCGGCCGACACCGACACCTCGGCCGCCGCCGACTCCTCGCCGCCGGTCGGCGCCGGTGCCCCGGCCGCAGGCGGCACCTCGACCCCAGCCAGGGTCGGCTCCCCAGCCGCGGCCGATACCCCGAGCCCGCCCATCGCCGACACCGTCGGCGCCGGTGCCTGCGTCGCCCCCGCCCCCGTCGCCACTGGCATGACGCCGCCGCCGTCGGGCTCGCCGGCTCGGTGGAGGCGGAGGGCGGTGCGGGGGGCCAGGTCGGCGAGGGACTCGATGGAGCGGCGGGCCCGGGCCAGGGCGTAGCCCTCCAGGGCGTGGCCGATGCTGAAGAGGACCAGCAGTACGGCCCCCTCCTCCCAGCGGCCGATCGCGGCGGCACCCGCCGCGGCGACCAGCATCAGGAAGTCCACCTCGAAGCGGCCCCGCCGGACGCTCGTGAGGGCCTCGCGGAGGGTGAAGAACCCGCCGAAGGCGTAGGCGGCCAGGAACAGGCCGAACGACACCGCACCGCCGTTGCCCGTCAGGTCCAGGCCCAAGCCGGTCAGGTAGGCGGCGAGCGCCAGCCCGGCGAAGGCCTGCTCGGCGCGCTCGCCCAGGAGCCCGTGCCCGTGGCCCGACCCCCGTCGCAGCCCACCGGCGGCGTCCCGCCCGGGCCGAGACCCCGACCCGGGCCCCGACCCGGACCCCGACCGGGGCCCGGGCCGAGACCCCGCCGCCGCGGCGGCCGTAGCCGTGGCCGAAGGCCCGGCCTCGTCCAC
>NZ_JAJAUY010000254.1 GCF_020532625.1 Streptomyces antimicrobicus
GCCTGCCCCCCGGGCCGGGTCGGGCCGTGCGCCGACCGGCGCCGGCCGTGCGGCGGTCGCCCGTCAGTCGTTCGGCACGGTCTCGTAGCGCGGGGTGCCCTCCGCCATCTGGCGCAGGGCGTCCTTGCGGTCGCGCTTGGAGAGCTTGTCGATGTACAGGAAGCCGTGCAGGTGGTCGGTCTCGTGCTGCAGGCAGCGGGCGAAGTAGCCGGTGCCGCGCACCTTGATCGGGTTGCCCTGGGCGTCCTGGCCGGTCACCTCGGCGTAGTCGGGGCGGGCCAGCGAGGCGTAGGCGGTCGGGACCGACAGGCAGCCCTCGTTGGAGTCGTCCAGGATGCGGCGCTCGGCCGGCAGGTCGACCAGCTCGGGGTTGACGACGACGCCCACGTGGCGGACGCCCTCGTCGTCCGGGCAGTCGTAGACGAAGACCTTCTGGTCCACGCCGATCTGGTTGGCAGCAAGGCCCACGCCCTCGGCGGCCCGCTGGCTGGCGAACATGTCGTCGATCAGCTGGGCGAGTTCGGGCCCGAACTCGGTGACGTCCTTGCACTCCCGGTGCAGCACCGGGTTGCCGACGACCGTGATCGGGCGGGCCGTGCCGCGCTCGCGGTGGGCGAGCTCACGCGCCTCACAGTCCTCGGTGTCCACGACGTATCCGTCGCCATCGACCTTGAGGACCTCGTTCTCCTGCTGCGCCATGTCCCGCGTACGCCTTCCCTGAAGTCACTGGTGTGCCCGTACAGCCTACGTGCAGCGATCAGCAGACTTCTTCGAGATCGCGCCACTCCCGGGTGTCCGGGCTGTCGGCGACCCAGCCGTCGAGCAGTCCGCGCACCAGTCCGGCCGGAGCCGCGATCCCGCACTCGCGCTCGGGCACCCACAGGACGCCCGAGCCGGCCGTGCGGTGGCCGAGCGGTCCCGGGTGGCCCGGTTCGCTGTGGTCGTGGGGGTCGAGGTGCTCGCCGTCGCCCTCGTCACTGGGCATGGTGCTCTCCGAGCAGGTCCGGCACAGCAGCCGCACCGACGAGGACCAGTCCTCGGCGGCGAAGCCCGCGTCCGAGGCGAGCCGCTCCAGCGCGTCCCGGTCGGCCTCGGTGGCGGCCTCCAGCAGCACCACCCAGGTCGGCACCGGCGAGGGCGCCCACAGCTCGATCTCGTCGAAGACCGGGTACGAGGGCCCGGCCGCGGTGACCCGCTCGCCGTGCGGCACCCCGTCGTGCAGCACGACCTCGCCCCAGCGCCGGCCCGAGGACGGCAGCGGGATCGACAGGACCTCCATCCGCGCCGGGTCCAGCCGGCGGCCCCAGACCACCTCGGCCTCGCCCTCGGGCGACAGCCGGACGGCGGCGCTGCCCAGCTCCATGCCGACGGGCTCGCCGGTCCCGGCCGCGCCGTGCGGGTCGCCGGGCACCTTCAGCCCGTACGCCTGCCAGGCCCGGCGCGCCAGCGGCCAGTCCTGGAGCGCGGTGGCGGCGATGCCGACGTTCCACCAGTCCGGCGCGCCGGTCTCCCGGTCGAGCAGGGCGACGGCCCGCAGGCCCGCGGCCCGGGCCTGTTCCCAGTCGTGCCGGAACTTGTGCAGCAGCGCCAGGTTGAACCAGGACTCCGACAGCCACGGTTCCAGGTCGGCCGCTCTGGTCAGCAGGGCGCCCGCGTCCTCGTACCGGCCGTCGCCGATCAGCGTGAACGCGCGGTCGGTGGCCTGCCGCCACGAGGCGGAGGGCCGATGCCGTACCTTCCCGAAGATCCTCACGATTCCCGCCTGTGGGGGTCCCCCCAGCGGCAGCTGGGGGATTTACGGTGCAGCCTTGCGGACACTCTCACTTCGCATCCAACCATGCCCACTCGGACGGCCGCTCATTACCCATGGGTTACCCCGGTGGAACGGGTACGACTCTGGCACGTCCGCCCCGCGCCAGCACCCGTGCCAGGCCCTCGACGACCTCCGGCTGGTAGTCCCGCCCGGTGCCCAGGCGCAGCTGTTCCAGAGCGGCCAGTGAGCCACTCGGGTGACGGCCCTCGCCGAGGAGGTCCTCGTACGCGTTGACCACCCGGACGATACGGGCCGCGACCGGCTGCTCACGGTAGGGGTCGGCCTGCCGCTCGACCACCACGGCGACCTCCGACGGCACCCCGGTCAGCCGGGCCACCTCCCCGCCCAGCTCCGCGATCCGCCGGGCGTCGGCCGGCGGCAGCGGGGCGGTGGCGCCGGCCGGGACGGGGTCCACCAGGGAGAGCTGGCCGATGTCGTGCATCAGCGCCGCGTACTCCAGCACGGTCAGCTCGCGTTCCGACAGCCCGAGCTCCCGGCCGACGGCGCAGCTCAGCGCGGCGACCCTGCGGGCGTGCCCGGGACGGGTGTACCCGGCGATCTCGGTGGCCCGGGCCAGCGAGGTGATGGTCTGGCGGTAGGTGGTGCGGATCGCGGTGATCCGCCGGAAGGACATCTGGGTCAGCAGCAGCGGCACGCTGAACGCGGGCAGCGCCCACAGCCCGGCGACGGCGACCCCGAGGGCCATGACCACCCCGGTCGCGCAGATCGCCGAGCCGATCCCCGCCAGCGCCCGCAGCTCGTCGCGCAGCAGCGGCCCGTACGGCCAGCCGGTGCGGGCCCCGGCCAGCGCGGCGGCCAGCACCGCGTCGCACAGGGCGGTCAGTCCCAGCAGCCCGAGCAGGAACAGCACCAGGTACGGGCCCTGGCCGACCACCTCGGTCAGCCGACCGCAGTCGTACAGCGGGCGGAAGCAGGCGGCGGCGAAGGCGACGGTGAGCACCCGCCGGGCCACGTGGTCCAGGGCGGGACCGCGGCCCCGGGCGATGTGCGGGACGATCCCCACCAGGGCCGCGGCGACGACCACCGTGACGACCTGGAGCACCCCGTGGTGGCTGGCCCGCCCCGCCTCGTGGCCGAGCAGCGCGTACGCCAGCGCCCCGGCCGAGCCGAGCGGGGCGGGCTGGCGGTCCTCGGCCGGGCGCCGGTGCCCGGGCCGGTCCCGGGCCTCGTGCCGGGCCAGCTCGCCGACCGCGATCAGGACGCCGAAGGCGAGCGCGGTGCCCGGTTCGGTGATCCCGTGCCAGAGCGTGTGGG
>NZ_JAJAUY010000255.1 GCF_020532625.1 Streptomyces antimicrobicus
CCGGCTGCGCCGGGCGGCGGGCGGCCGGGACCGGGCCGCGCGCGTCGGGGGTCTCCGGGGTGTCTCGGGTCTCGTCGGTGGCTGCCACGGGGACAAGTCTCCCCCACCACCGGCGCGTACGGCCGCCGCGTCCTCCCGTCGTCAGGAAGCGTTCACCGCAGGTGGGCCGGGACGTCCATCGCCGAACACACCGCGCGCCACACGTCCTTGGTCTCCCAGCCCGCCTCCAGCGCCTGGTACACGGTGCGCCCGCCGAGCTCGGTCATGACGTGGTCCCGCGCGAAGGAGTCGGCGTAGGCGGCACCGAAGTGCTCCGCCATCCGCTCCCAGAAAATCGTCAACCGCATGCCTCCAGTATCCCGCCCCGTCCGAGTGCACCCGCGGCGTTCGCCCCTGCCCGGCCCCGGGACCGCCCTACGGTTTCGCCATGGCCGGAGACGAGACATCCATGCTGGCCCGTGCCGAGCGGTTCATCTGGCTCACGGCGCGGGTGCTGGAGCAGCGGCGGTTCACCTTCCACTTCCTCGGCGGCGGTCCCGACCCGGTCGACACCGCGCTGGGCTCGTACCTCAACGAGGACGGCGGCTACGGCCACGCCCTCGACCCCGATCTGCGCGGCCCGCTCAGCCAGCCGCTGCACTGCGCGCACGCCCTGCGGATCCTGGACGGGCTGAACCGCTGCGCCGGGCAGCGCGTCGAGCGCCTGTGCCGGCACCTGACCGAGGTGTCCACCCCCGACGGCGCCCTCCCGGTGGTCCGCCCCGACCCCCGCGCCCACCCTTCGGCGCCCTACCACCCGGTCGTCGACGACCCGCCGGGTGCCCTGGTCACCACCGGCCCGGTGGTCGGGGTGCTGCACCGCAACCGGGTGTGGCACGCGTGGCTGTTCCGGGCCACGGAGTTCTGCTGGGAGCGGGTGGAGACGCTGCGGCACTGCGATCCGTACGAGCTCCAGGGCGCGGTGGCCTTCCTGGACGGCGTACCCGACCGGGCGCGGGCGGCGGCCGCCGCGGACCGGCTGGGCCGGCTGGTGCGCGAGCAGGGCCTGGTGGTCCTCGACCCGGGGCGGCGGGCGGAGTACCCGGCGGTGCCGGGGGGCGGGCCCGAGGAGCGGCTGTTCGCCCACGACGTGGCCCGTCGGCCGGAGTCGGTGGCGCGCGGCTGGTTCACGGACGAGGAGATGGCCCGGTCCCTGGACTTCCTGGCCGCCGAGCAGCGGGAGGACGGCGGCTGGCCGGTGCACCGCCGGGCCTGGGCGCCGGGCAGCTGCCTGGAGCGGCGACCGATCGCCACCGTGGAGGCCCTGCTGACGCTGCGCGCCTACGGCCGCCCGCTCGGCGCCCCGGCCACCCGCCCCGACCGGGCCGCCCGCCCGGACCCGGCTACCCGCCCAGGGCCCGCACGCCGGCGGTGACCACCACGGCCGCCGCGACGACCACGAGGAAGGGGGCCCGCAGCAGCAGCGCCACCCCGGCCGCCGCGAGCCCGGCGGCGCGGGCGTCGAGGACCAGCGCCGAGCCGGTGCTGAAGGTCTGCTGCGCGGTGAGCGCGGCCAGCAGCGCCACGGGCAGCAGCGCGGACAACCGCCGCACCGCGGGCCGCTCCAGGGCCCCGGCGGGCACGAGCAGACCGGCCAGCTTGACGGCGTAGCAGCCGAGGACGGTGACGCCGATGGCGATCCAGACGTTCACGACCGGGCTCCCTTCGGGGTACGGGCGCGGCCCTCCAGGAAGAGCACGGCGGGTGCGGCCAGCGCCGCGACGAGGACCGGCACCCCGGCGGGCAGCACCGGCAGCAGGCCCAGGCCCAGCACCAGCGCGAGCACCGCGACGGCCCGTTCGGTGCCGGAGCGCAGCATGGGCGCGAGCAGGGCGAGGAAGACCGCCGGACCGGCGGCGTCCAGCCCCCAGGCGTCGGTGTCGCCGACGGCCTCGGCGCCCAGGGCGCCCAGCAGCGTGGTGAGGTTCCACAGCACGAACAGGGTGAGCCCGGTGACGGCGAACCCGAGCCGGGCCGAGGGCCGGTCCTTCTGGGCGAGGGCGACGGCGGTGGTCTCGTCGATCACCCAGTGCGCGGCCAGCGGCCGCAGCGCGCGGGGCAGGGCGAGCAGCTGGGACAGCCGCAGCCCGTAGAAGGCGTTGCGGGTGCCGAGGAAGAAGGCCCCGGCGGCGGCCGTGAACGGGTTCCCGCCCGCGGCCAGCGCCCCGACCAGCGCGAACTGCGACGCCCCCGTGAAGACCAGCAGGCTCAGCACGCACGCCTGCGCCACGCTGATCCCGGACCCGGCCGCGGTCACCCCGAAGGCGAACCCGGACAGGCCCACGGCCACCCCCACCCCGAGCGAGTCCCGGACGACGGCGCGCCGGCCGGTCGCGGCGGCCGGCCCGGCTGTGCCGTCGGCGCGCTCAGCGGTCCGGGTGAGCTCCGTGTGCTCCGCGTGCGCGGAGTGCTCCCTCTGTGTCTCGATCACGCTCCGACGCTAGGCGGGCGACCCCGGAACGGTCTTGTACGTTCTTGCGCCTGGTCCTTGCGCCGACGTCTGCGTTCTTGCGCCTACGTCCCCGCGCCCGGGGTGCGGGCCCGCCGGTAGGCCCCGGGCGGGACGCCGACGATCCGGGTGAAGTGCCGGTTCAGGTGCGGCTGGTCGGTGAAGCCGACCGCGACGGCCGCCTCGGCGGGCGGGACCCCCGCGTCCAGCAGCCGCCGGGCCCGGCGCACCCGGGCGTCGGTGAGCCAGGTGTGCGGGGGCATGCCGTAGCGGCCGCGGAAGGCGCGCAGCAGCGCGAACGGGCTGGTCCCGAGCCCCGCCGCGAGCTGCTCCAGGGACGGCGGGTCG
>NZ_JAJAUY010000256.1 GCF_020532625.1 Streptomyces antimicrobicus
GACGCCCTGGCCGCCCTCGCGGCCACGACCCTGACCCCGGCCCTGGGCCTGCCGGCCGCGGCCGCCGCCCCCGTGGCCGTACTGGCCGGCGCGCTGCACGCGCAGGCCGGCCTCTACCGGCCCCGGCTGGCCCCTTCCGCCCTGTTCGAACTGCCCGCGCTGGCGGGGCGGGCGGCCGTGCTGTGGTGCGTGACCGCCGCCGTGGTGGCCGCCGTCGACCCGCGCCAGGCGCTCGGCTGGGCCCCGCTCGCCGGGGCCGTCTGCCTCCAGGCCGTCCTGACGTGCGCCGGCCGCGGGCTGGTCCATCTGCTGCGCCGCCGTACGGCCGTCCGACGACCCGCGTCCGCGCTGGTGGTCGGCCCCCGCGACGGGGCGAGCGCGGTGGCCGGGGCACTGCACGAGCGGCGGGAGTACGGGCTGCGCCCGGTGGGGCTCGCCGACACCGGGCCGGCCGGGGAGGACGGGCCGGGGGCGGGCGTCCCGCTGCTGGCCACCCACGAGGACATCCGCCGGGCCGTCATCCAGAACTCCGTGCGGCACGCGGTGTTCACCCGCCCGCCGGAGGCCGACGAGCGCACCGCCTCACTGGTCCGGCTCTTCCACGACCACGGCTGCCGGCTGTGGCTCGCCGACCCGGTCGGCACCGCCAAGATCACCGGCATGCGCGTGCCCCGGCCCGCCGACCAGCTGTGGGGCTTCGCCGTCCAGCCGCTGCTGCCGCGCCCGGGGCGGCCGGTGGAGCGGTGGGTCAAGCGGGCCGTCGACGGGACGCTGGCCCTGCTCGCACTGCTCCTGGCGGCGCCCGTGATGGGCCTGTGCGCCCTGGCCGTACGGATCTCCGACGGGCCGGGAGTGATCTTCCGTCAGGAGCGCGTCGGGCTCTACGGGCGGCCGTTCACCCTGCTGAAGTTCCGTACGCTGCGCGCCGACGAGCACGAGTCCGCCACCCGCTGGACGGTGGCCGGGGACACCCGGATGAGCCGGGTCGGCTCCTTCCTGCGCAAGTCCTCCCTCGACGAGCTGCCCCAGCTGTGGAACGTGGTCCGCGGCGACATGAGCCTGGTCGGCCCCCGCCCCGAACGGCCGTTCTTCGTGGCCAAGTTCGCCTCGCTGCACCCCGGCTACGAGGCCCGGCACCGGATGCCCGTCGGGATCACGGGCCTGGCGCAGATCAACGGCCTGCGCGGGGACACCTCCATCGAGGACCGGGCCCGCTTCGACAACCACTACATCGACACCTGGTCGTTGTGGCAGGACGTGTGGATCCTGGCGCGCACCGCGGCCTCCTTCTTCCGCTTCCGGCTGGGAGGCAGCTGACATGAGCTTCGCCGTCTCCACCCCCGCCGTCTCCACCCCCGCCGCCGCCCCGGGCCGGGGCGCGCCCGCCGGCCGCCCGGACCCGCGCGGTCTGCTGCGCGCGCACTGGCCGCTGCTGCCGCTGGTGGCCACCGTCCTGATGCTGCTCGTCCCGGTGCCCGCCGGGGACGCCACCGCCTCGGGCAAGGTCGGCCCGGCCGACGCCGCCTCGCTGGTGCTGGTCCTCGTGTGCGCCCTGCGGGCGCTGCGCGGCGAGGTGCGGCCCCTGACCCGGCTCGGCGCGGTCGTGCTGGCCCTGCCCACGATCGGGCTGGCCGTCGCCACCGCGACGGCAGGGGACCCGTACGCGGCCCTGCCCGGGTTCGTGCGCTACCTCCAGGTGTTCGTCCTGGTCCCCGGCGCCGTGCTGCTGCTGGTGCGCGACGCGCGGGAGTTCCGGCTGGCGGCCTGGTGCTTCGTGGTGCTGGCGGTGGTCCAGGGAGCCGTGGGGGTCGTGCAGTACGCGACCCACACCGGGGCCTCCTACCAGGGCGAGGACATCCGGGCCGTGGGCACCTTCGGCCCCGGCGACGTGATGGGCATGGCGACCGTCGTCGCGTACGGGCTGGTCGTGGCGACCGGGGCCGCGCTGTCGGCGGCGCTGCCCCAGGCGTCCCGGCGGGTCGCCACCTGCTGCGCCCTGGCCCTGGTGCTCCCGCTGGTGCTGTCCTTCAGCCGCGGCGCGTGGATCGCGACCGCCGGCGCCGCCCTGGTCGTCCTGCTGCTCGCCGGGGTCCGGCGGGCCCTGGTGGTGCTGGTCGCGCTGGGCGCCGCCGGGGTGGTGCTGGTCGGCGGGTTCGGTGTGGGCTCGCAGATGGTCGCCGAGCGGCTGACCTCCATCACGCAGGTGGGCTCGGCCCCCGACCAGTCGGTCACCGACCGGTACACCATGTGGGCCGCCGCCTCCTCGATGTGGCAGGAGCGCCCCGCCGTCGGCGTCGGGCTCAAGGGCTTCCCCGCCCACCGCGACGGCCACGCCGGCCTCGGGCTCTCCTCCGGCAGCGACACCGCCGGCGCCGGCCAGGCCTACGTGCGCCAGCCGCTGCTGTCCCCGCACAACATGTACCTGCTGATCCTCAGCGAACAGGGCCTCGTCGGACTGCTCGCCCTCGCGGGCGGCTGGGCGGTGCTGCTGGTGGCCGGCCTGCGCCGGGTGCTGCGCCCGGACCCGGCGGCCCGGCGGGCCCGGGACTGCGGGCTGATCGCGTTGGGCCTGTTCGTCTGGCAGCTCACCGACTTCCTCTACGCCGACATCGGCGGCCCCTCGACCGTCCTGACCGGAGTGATCATCGGCCTGGCGGCCTGGGGGGCCTTCGCGGACACCGGCGGCGGCCCGGGCCGCGCCGACGCAGCCGTGCCGTGGCGGGCCCGTGAGGGTACGGCCGTCAGGTGAGCGATACGACGCCCGTCACGGGCACGCGGCGGCCCGGCCCCGGCCTTCCGGCCGGGCCGGGC
>NZ_JAJAUY010000257.1 GCF_020532625.1 Streptomyces antimicrobicus
GGCGGCCACGGGCTCGGCCACGACCGGCTCGGCGGCGGCCTCGGCCACGGCCGGGATCACGACCTCGGCGCTCTCGGCGGCCGTCTCCTCGGCACCCTTGGGCGAACCCGCGGGGGCCGTGGCCTTACGGGTCGCCCGGCGGCGCGTACGGGCCTTCGGCGCGGCCTCCTCGACCGGGGCGGCCTCGGGCGCCTCGGGGACCGCCTGGACCTCGGCCTCGGCCTCGGCCTCGGCCTCCGCCACCACCGCGGCGTCCGGCACCAGGACCGTGTCGGCCGGCTCGGCGACCGGCTCGGCCTCCTCGACCGCAGCGGTGACCGGCTCGACGACCGGCTCGGCGGCCGGCGCCGGGACCGCGGCCCGCGGGGCGCCCGCCGGAGCGGTCGCCTTGCGCGTGGCGCGCCGACGGCTGCGGCGCGGGCTCAGCCCCGCCGCGGCCTCGGCCTCGGCCGGGCTGCCGTACAGCTCCTCGCCGGGCACGAACCCGGGCTCGGGCAGCGCCACCGGCTCGGCGGTCTCCGCCTCGACCTCGGCCGCGGTCTCGGCCGGCTCCGCGGTCTCGACGGCGACGGCCTCGTGCTCGTGGTCGTGCTCGTGACCCCGGCCGCCGCGCTTGCGCGCACGCTTGCCGCCGTTGCCACCGCCGCCGATCGACGCCGGCTGCTCCATGTGCACGATCACACCGCGCCCGTTGCAGTGGACACAGGTCTCGGAGAAGGACTCCAGCAGGCCCTGGCCCACCCGCTTGCGGGTCATCTGGACCAGACCCAGCGAGGTCACCTCGGCGACCTGGTGCTTCGTACGGTCCCGGCCCAGGCACTCCAGCAGGCGCCGCAGCACCAGGTCCCGGTTGGACTCCAGCACCATGTCGATGAAGTCGATGACGACGATGCCGCCGAGGTCGCGCAGCCGCAGCTGGCGCACGATCTCCTCGGCCGCCTCCAGGTTGTTCCGGGTGACGGTCTCCTCCAGGTTGCCGCCCTGGCCCGTGAACTTGCCGGTGTTGACGTCGACGACGACCATCGCCTCGGTCTTGTCGATCACCAGGGAGCCGCCCGAGGGCAGCCACACCTTGCGGTCGAGCGCCTTGGCGAGCTGCTCGTCGATCCGGTACGTCGCGAAGACGTCCACCTCGGAGGTCCACCGCTGCAGGCGGTCCGCGAGGTCGGGCGCCACGTGCGAGACGTAGCCGTGGATGGTCTCCCACGCCTCGTCACCGCTGACGATGACCTTGGAGAAGTCCTCGTTGAAGATGTCGCGGACGACCCGGACCGTCATGTCCGGCTCGCCGTACAGCAGGCTCGGCGACGAGGTCGAGATCTGCTTCGCCTTCTTCTGGATCTCCTCCCACTGCGCCTGCAGACGCTCGACGTCACGGCGCAGCTCGTCCTCGCTCGCGCCCTCGGCGGCGGTGCGCACGATGACACCCGCGTCCTCGGGGACGATCTTCTTGAGGATGGTCTTCAGGCGGGCCCGCTCGGTGTCGGGCAGCTTGCGGCTGATGCCGGTCATCGAGCCCTCGGGCACGTAGACCAGGTAGCGGCCGGGCAGCGAGACCTGCGAGGTCAGGCGGGCGCCCTTGTGGCCGATCGGGTCCTTGGTGACCTGGACCAGCACGGACTGGCCGGACTTCAGCGCGGTCTCGATGCGGCGCGGGCCGTTGGCCATGCCCAGCGCGTCGAAGTTGACCTCACCGGCGTACAGGACGGCGTTGCGGCCCTTGCCGATGTCGATGAACGCGGCCTCCATGGACGGCAGCACGTTCTGGACCTTGCCCAGGTAGACGTTGCCGACGTACGAGGTGGCCTGCTCCTTGTTGACGTAGTGCTCCACGAGCACGTTGTCTTCCAGGACGCCGATCTGGGTGCGCTCGCCGTTCTGGCGGACGACCATCACGCGCTCGACGGCCTCCCGGCGGGCCAGGAACTCGGCCTCGGTGATGATCGGGACGCGCCGGCGGCCCTGCTCGCGGCCCTCGCGGCGGCGCTGCTTCTTGGCCTCCAGGCGGGTGGAGCCCTTGATGGACTGCACCTCGTCCGCGCTCGAACCGGGCTCCCTCTCCCGGGCCGGGCGCGGCTCGCGCACCTTGACCACGGTGCGGACGCCGTCCTCCTCGGCGACCTCGGCCTCGGCGCCACCCTCACCGGAGCGGCGGCGGCGACGGCGGCGACGGCGGCTGGAGCTGGACCCGAGACCGGCGGCCTCGTCGGTGTCCTCCTCCTCGTCCTGCTCGGCGGACTCGGCCTCCTCGGCCTCCTCCGCCTCGTCGGCGCCGCCCTCGTAGTCGGCGGCCTCGCCGCGGCGGCGACGACGGCCACCGCGACGGCGGCGGCGGGCCGGACGCTCGCCCGACTCGTCGCCCTCCTCGTCCTCCAGCTCGCCGGCCTCGACCTCGACCTCGGCCTCGGGCTCCTCCTCGGCCTCCACCTCGACGGCCGGCTCGGGCGCGACGGCGCCGCCACGGCGGCGGCGACGGCGGCCGGACGGCTGCGGGGCCTCGGCGACCGGCTCGGCGACGACCTCCTCGGTCTCCTCTTCCTCCTCGACCTCCGCCAGCTCGGCCTCCTCGGCGGCGCGGATGCGCGCGGCGGCCGTCTCCGGGGTCTGGAACATGGGCTCGGTGAACACCGGCGCCTGGAAGACGGCGACGGCCGGACGCGCGGCGCGCGGGCGGGCCGGGGCAGCCTCCTCGGCCGGGGCCTCGGCGACGGGCTGAGCCGCAGCGGTGGTGGTACGGGTGGCACGGCGGCGGGTACGGCCCCGGGGCGCGTCCACGGCGTCGGCGACCGTGACGGTCTCGGCC
>NZ_JAJAUY010000258.1 GCF_020532625.1 Streptomyces antimicrobicus
CGTCTCCGCGATCCTCGACGCCGCCCAGGAGCACAAGGCCGACGTCATCGGCATGTCGGGTCTCCTGGTGAAGTCCACGGTGATCATGAAGGAGAACCTGGAGGAGCTGAACTCCCGCGGCCTGGCGGCCGGCTACCCCGTCATCCTCGGGGGCGCCGCCCTCACCCGCGCCTACGTCGAGCAGGACCTGCACGAGATCTACGAGGGCGAGGTCCGCTACGCCCGGGACGCCTTCGAGGGCCTGCGCCTGATGGACGCCCTGATGGCCGTCAAGCGCGGAGTGCCGGGCGCCACCCTGCCCCCGCTCAAGCAGCGCCGCGTCGCCAAGCGCGACACCCCGCTGCTGGTCGCGGAGCCGGAGCAGGGCGGGCGGTCCGACGTGGCCGTGGACAACCCGGTGCCCGCACCGCCGTTCTGGGGCACCCGGGTCATCAAGGGCATCCCGCTCAAGGACTACGCCTCCTGGCTGGACGAGACCGCGCTGTTCAAGGGCCAGTGGGGCCTGAAGGACTCCGAAACCGTCGAGAGCGAGGGCCGGCCGCGGCTGCGCGGCTGGCTGGACCGGCTGCACACCGACGGGCTGCTCGAAGCGGCCGTCGTGCACGGCTACTTCCGGTGCGTGTCCAAGGGCGACGACCTGATCGTGCTGGACGAGGACGGCGGCGAGCGGACCCGGTTCACCTTCCCGCGCCAGCGCCGCGGCCGCCGGCTGTGCCTGGCGGACTTCTTCCGCCCGGAGGAGTCCGGCGAGACCGACGTCGTCGGCTTCCAGGTGGTGACCGTGGGCAACCGGATCGGCGAGGAGACCGCCAAGCTGTTCGCCGCCGACTCCTACCGCGCCTACCTGGAGCTGCACGGCCTCTCCGTCCAGCTGGCCGAGGCCCTCGCCGAGTACTGGCACGCCCGCGTCCGCGCCGAGCTCGGCATCGCCGGATCCGACCCGGCCGCCATGGAGGGGATGTTCCGCACCGAGTACCAGGGCTGCCGCTACTCCCTGGGCTACCCCGCCTGCCCCGACCTGGAGGACCGCGCCAAGATCGCGGACCTGCTGCGGCCGGAGCGGATCGGGGTCCACCTGTCGGAGGAGTTCCAACTCCACCCGGAGCAGTCCACCGACGCGATCGTGATCCACCACCCCGAGGCGAACTACTTCAACGCCCGCTGACCCGTACCGAACGGAAAGGAGTCGACCCATGCCGGCAGCCTTGGCCGCCACCGTCGAACGCCCCCGCACGTCGCCGACCCCCAGCGTCCGAGAACTGCTGGCCCAGGGCCGCAAGAGCTTCTCGTTCGAGTTCTTCCCGCCCAGGACGGAGGGCGGCGAGCGGACCCTGTGGAAGGCGATCCGCCGGATCGAGCCGCTCGCCCCGTCGTTCGTCTCCGTCACCTACGGCGCCGGGGGCTCCTCCCGGGACCGCACGGTCGAGGTGACCAAGCGGATCGCGGCCGAGACGACGCTGCGGCCGGTCGCCCACCTGACGGCCGTCGGGCACTCGGTGGCCGAGCTGCGCCACATCATCGGCCAGTACGCCGACGCGGGCATACGGGACGTGCTGGCGCTGCGCGGCGACCCGCCCGGCGACCCCAAGGGGCCCTGGACCCCGGAACCGGACGGGTTCACCCACGCCCACGAGCTGGTCAGCCTCATCCGGCAGCTCGGGGACTTCACGGTCGGCGTCGCGGCGTTCCCCGAGCGGCACCCGCGCTCGCCCTCGTGGACCGAGGACGTCCGGCACTTCGCGGCCAAGTGCCGGGCGGGCGCCGACTACGCCATCACCCAGATGTTCTTCCACGTCGAGGACTACCTGCGGCTGCGCGACCGGCTGGCCGCGGTCGGCTGTCTGACGCCCGTCATCCCGGAGATCATGCCGGCCACCGACCACCGGCAGATCGCGCGCTTCGCCGAGCTCAGCGACGCCCGGTTCCCCGCGGCGCTCGCCGCCCGGCTGGAAGCCGCGAAGGACAACCCGGCCGACGGGCACCGGATCGGGGTGGAGTACGCCACCTGCATGGCCGAGCGGCTGCTCGCCGAGGGGGCGCCGGGCCTGCACTACATCACCCTCAACAAGTCCACCGCGACTCTAGAGATCCATCAGAACCTGGACCTGAGTCCGTACGCCTGACCCACCCACTCGTCGTCCTCTCAACTTTCACGGAGCAGCTTCCATGGACTTCAAGGTCGCAGACCTCTCCCTCGCCGCGTTCGGCCGCAAGGAGATCACCCTGGCCGAGCACGAGATGCCGGGCCTGATGTCGATCCGCGAGGAGTACGCCGCGTCCCAGCCGCTGGCCGGGGCGCGGATCACCGGCTCCCTGCACATGACCGTGCAGACGGCGGTGCTGATCGAGACCCTGGTCGCGCTCGGCGCGCAGGTGCGGTGGGTGTCCTGCAACATCTACTCCACCCAGGACCACGCGGCGGCCGCGGTCGCCGTCGGCCCGAACGGCACCCCGCAGGACCCGCAGGGCGTCCCGGTCTTCGCCTGGAAGGGCGAGACCCTGGAGGAGTACTGGTGGTGCACCGAGCAGGCGCTGACCTGGCCCGGCGCCGACGGCCCGAACATGGTCCTGGACGACGGCGGTGACGCCACCCTGCTGGTCCACAAGGGCGTGGAGTTCGCCAAGGCCGGCGCCGTGCCCGACCCGGCGACGGCCGACAACGACGAGCTGCGCATCGTCTACCGGCTGCTGCGCGACAGCACCCTCGACTGGGTCAAGCTCGCCGCCGGCATCCGCGGGGTCACGGAGGAGACCACCACCGGTGTCCACCGCCTCTACGAGATGCACCGCGAGGGCG
>NZ_JAJAUY010000259.1 GCF_020532625.1 Streptomyces antimicrobicus
GCCGGACGTGCGGGGCGTGCCGGGCGTGCCGGTGCGGGGCTCCGCCCCGGCGGGTTCCGTTGCGACGTCGCGTACGGCGGTGCTGTCGACGCCGTCGGAAGCGGGCTCCGGTTCGAGGGGCCCGGCTACGCCGACCTCGTCGGCACGGGGTGTGAGCCCCAGCGCCGCCGCCCAGGTCAGGGCAGGGGGCGTCTCGGGAGCCGTAGTCGCGCGGGCTGCTGTCGTGCCGTCCTCTTCGTCCCTGCGGGACGGGATCTCCGCCGCTGCGGAGTCGGTGGCGGCGGCAGCGCGCTCGTCGCCGTCCGGCCGCGCCTGCGTGTCGGGCGCCATGGGCCCGTCGGCCGGGGCGGAGCCCCAGGGCTCGATCCCGGCGCAGGGCGGGAGGTCCTCAGTGGCCGGGGTGGCGGAGGCGTGGTGACCCTCGCCGCCTCCTGCCGACGGCAGACCGCCGAACCCGGTCCGAACCTCGCCCTCCGGGTCGGCCCCCGACGCGGAGTCCGCCGAAGCGGAGTGAGGGTCCGAAGCGGAGTGAGGGTCCGGAGCGGAGGGGGGCGCCGGAGCGGGGGTGGGAGGCCAGGCGGATACCGGCTCGGCGCGCAGCCCTGTGGCTCGGTCTGCGGTTGGGCTCTGGTCGGCGCCCCGCGTCGGCGGCGCGTGGGTGGGGAAGGGGAGGCCCCGGGGGACCTCGGTGGCGCAGTGGCCGGGGACCGGCGCGGGGACCTGAGGGAGGTCCGCGGCGTCCGGCTCGTCCGCCGCGTCCATCCCCCGGGCCACGGCCTGGGCCACCACGAGCGCGACCCCGGGCCCCGGGATCCGCCCCTCCGGCTCCTCCGCGCGGGCAGCGGGCAACTGCGCGGCGTCCGGCCCCTCGGGCTGCGCCCAGGCCGGGCGCCGGAAGCCGAGCGTGGTGTGTCGCGGTTCCGGGGGGTCGGGCAGCGGTGTGCGCCCGGCCACCACCCCGGCCCACCCGTCCTCGGCAGCCCCGGCCGGACGCCGGTCCCCCAGGGCCGTGCCACCCGCGGCCCCGGCCGGCGCCGACGCCGTCGGCCCGAACGGCTCCGGCCCGCCGGGGTGCGGCACAACCACCGGCGGTACGCCGGCCCGGGTCGGCTCGCTCGGCGCGCCGTGCTCCGCCGCCCGGGCGGGCTCGGGCGTCCCGGTCGGGTCCGGCCGTGGGATCTGCCCGGCGGGGGCGGCGGTCGTGGAACCGGCGTACGCGGATCCGCCCGGTGCGCCCGGGACATGACCCGGGGCGCGGAAGGCCGCCGAACCGAACGCGGGCTCCGCCCGCACGTGCTCCACCCCCGGCGCAGCCGCCGAGGCGGTGGCGGACGGGGCCCCCGCCTCGACGGGGCCGAGGGCGCCGGAAGACGCCGGTCCGGGCAGCGGCCCGGGTGGCGGCACAGCCGCGGAGGCAGCAGCCTCCCACCCGGCCGGGGCCGGGTCCTGGACCGGCCGCGGGCTCTGGGTCAAGGGCAGCGGCGGCAGCCACAGGGTGCCTGTCGTGTGCGTCGTGTGCATCGGTTGCCTCCCTCAGGCGAACAGGCGGCGCCACGTCTCCGGGCCGGGGTAGCCGTCGGCGGCGCGGCCGCGCCAGCCTTGGGCTCGTTGGAAGGCCTCGACCGCGCGGCGGTCGGCCTCGGTCCACGTCCGGCCGGGGCCGGATTGGTAGTGCTTGCCGAAGCCCTTCGCCAGCAGGCGCCGGCCCAGGGCCTCGATCGCCGGGTGGGTGCGGCCCGGCCGGAACGTCCCCAGGCCGGGGTAGGGCGAAGGCCCGGGCACCGGCGGGCGGGCGGCAGGAGGGCGGACGGCAGGAGGGTGGACGCCCGGCGGGCGGGCGGCAGGCGGGCGGACGGTCGGCGGGCGCACGCCCGGCGGCTGGACCGCAGGTGGGCGTACGCCGGGTGCGCCGGGGGCGCCTTCCACCAGGGGGCGGATGTCCTTGCCCTCCTTGCGCACCAGCAGCCGCCAGGTGTGCTCACCCGGGATCCCGTCCGCGTCGGCGCCCGTCCAGCCCTGGGCCTGCTGGAAGGCCTGCGTCGCCAGCCGGTCGGAGTCCGACCACTTCCGGCTCGGCCCCTTGGGGTAGAACCGCCGCCCGCCGCGGTCGATCAGCATCTGCCCCAGCCGCAGCACGTGCTCGTTGTCGGCCCCCGGCCCGAAGGCCGCCGTCCCCGGGAACGCCGTCGTACCCGGTCCGGCCGGCGGCTCGGCCGGCAATGTGCCGTCCGGGAGCGGAACCGCCCCGGTCACCCCCGTGTAGCGGTACGGCACGTACTTCGTGGCGTTGTTCCAGTAGCCGTACGGGGTGGCCTTCTTCCGCGTGTTCGGCCGGGTCTGCTCGTACGCCACGTAGTGCGTCCTGGTCCCGTCCACCCAGCCGCCGAAGATGACGACGTGGGAGCCCTTGTTCGGGTCGGCCGGGTTGTGGAACAGCAGCATGTCGCCCGGCAGCAGCTCGTCCTTGGTGATCTTCGTGGCGAACTTGTCCAGGCTGCCGGTCCACTCGTTCGACCCGAGGTTCCAGACCATCGAGACGTAGCCGGAGCAGTCCTGCCGGTAGCCGTCCGTCCAGTACTCGGACATGCTGTACGGGACCTGCGCGTCGAGCCACAGCTTCGCCCGGTTGATCATCGTTGCCCGGTCCAGCCGCTTGACCACGCCCGGCTTGCGCTGCGGACCCGGCCGACTGCCCTTCGGGCCGTGCAGCGGCCCGCGCCCGCCC
>NZ_JAJAUY010000026.1 GCF_020532625.1 Streptomyces antimicrobicus
CGCTGACGGTGCCCCGGCCGGGGCCGGCGCCGGACAGCGGGCGGTGGCGGCCGTGGCGGTTCCGGATGTCCAACGAGGTCTGGGGCACCCCGACCGTCGCCGGCGACCTGCTCTACGTCACCTCCTTCGAGGTGCACGCCCTGGACGTCGGCAGTGGCCGGCGCCAGTTCAAGACCCGCGACGTGGCCTGGTCCATGGCGGTCGCGGACGGCCGTATCCACGCCTCCGACGGCCCGTCGCTGTACGCGCTGGACGCCGCGGACGGCACCGAGCGCTGGCGGCTGGCCACCGAGGCCTGGGTGTACGCGCTGCGGGCCGACCGCGGCACGGTCGTCACCGCGACGCGCGGCGGCGGGGTGCAGGGCTGGGAGGCGTCCAGCGGGCAGAAGCTGTGGGAGCTGACCGGGGCGCAGACCGACTTCGAGACGGTCGAGGCCGCGCCCGTGCTGGCCGACGGCTACGTCTACGTGTGGCAGGACGCCCGCCTCAAGGCCCTGGACGCCCGCAGCGGCCGGGAGGCCTGGTCGTACCCGGTCGGCGACGCCGCCTCCTGCGGGAACGTACCGGTGCGGGTCACCCCGGCCGCCGACGGCAACGTGTACGTGGCGGCCGGCACCCGGGTGCTGTCCGTCGACCGGGCCTCGGGCCGGGTGCGCTGGCACTTCGAGGCGCCGGCCGTCTTCATGGCCCCGCCCACGTTCGCCCCCGGGGCGGCCGTCACCGGCGGCGGGGTGTACCTGGCCGACTACCTGGGCACGGTCTACGCCCTGGACGCGGCCGCCGGCACCGACCGCTGGCGGATCGCGACCGAGCCGCGGCCCTCGGCCGAGCCGGTGATCGTCGCGGGCGGCAACGTGCACCTGGGCGCGGGCAGCGCCGTGTACACGCTGGACGCGGTGACGGGCACGCCGAAGTGGCGGTTCGCCGCGGGCGGGGAGATCACCGGCTCGCCGGCGGTGGCCGACGGCCGGGTGCACTTCGGCTCGGCCGACTCCTGCCTGTACACGCTGGACGCGGCGGGCGGGCAGCTGCGCTGGAAGCTGGCCACGGGCGGCGAGATCACCGGCTCCCCGGTGGCCGAGGCGGGCGTGGTCTACGCGTGCAGCAAGGACCGCTGCGTGTACGCCCTGGACGCGGCGAAGGGCACGGGCACGCGGACGGCGTGACCGGGCGCGCGGTCCCGGCGCGAGGGCGCCGGGCGGCACGCGGCGGGGGGCCTGGACCCCCGGCGCGTGCCGTGGGTGACAGGATGGTGCCCATGAGCGACAACAGCAACGTCTACTTCGACGTCACCATCGACGGCCAGCCGGCCGGCCGCATCGTCTTCCGCCTCTTCGACGACGTGGTCCCGAAGACGGCCCAGAACTTCCGCGAGCTGGCCACCGGCCAGCACGGCTACGGCTACGCCGACTCCCCGTTCCACCGGGTCATCCCGCAGTTCATGCTGCAGGGCGGCGACTTCACCAACGGCAACGGCACCGGCGGCAAGAGCATCTGGGGCGGCGAGTTCGACGACGAGAACTTCCAGCTCAAGCACGACCGCCCGTACCTGCTGTCGATGGCGAACGCGGGCCGGAACACCAACGGCTCGCAGTTCTTCATCACCACGGTCGTGACCCCGTGGCTGGACGGCAAGCACGTGGTCTTCGGCGAGGTCGTCGAGGGCACCGAGGTGGTCGACAAGATCGAGTCCCTGGGCACCCCGTCGGGCCGCACCAAGGCCGCCGTCAAGGTCTCCGCGTCGGGCGTCGTCGCGTAACACCCCGACACCCCTTCCTACGGCCCCGGCCGCGGCCCACGCCGCGGCGGGGGCCGGACCATGCCCCTGGCGGGCGGGGCCCCGGGTCACACGTAGAACTCGCCGATGTCGTCCTGGTCGCCCCGCATCAGGCTGGACAGCGCCTGTGCCTCGTCGTGGCCGAGGAAGGACGGCCCGGTGTGGTGCAGGTAGAAGAACCGCCCGAGATCGTCCAGCAGCACGATCCCCGCCTCACCGGTCTCGTACCCGACGGGAAACAGCCGCCGCCCGAGATCCCCGGCGAGCTCGGCGATGTCCTCGGCGTCGCCCTCGTAGCCGAGGGCGGGATGCGCGAGGAAGACGCGCTCGGGTGCCAGCGGCACCGGGAACCGCAGCCCGACGAACCGGGCGACAAAGCCGAGGACGGCCCCCCAGGGCTCCAACGGCACCCCCTGCCGCGCCGCGTCCGCCACCCGCACCGCGACCAACCGCTCGGCCTCCCCCCACTCCCCCCGCCCGGCAAACCACCCTGCACCCCGCAGCCACGCCTCGACCTCGGGCCAGGGGGCCGGGGGCCTCATCGCTGGGCCGCCCAGGCCGCGAAGGCGGCTTCGCAGGCGTCGAAGATCTTTGCGGTGGGGCCTACGGAGGCGCCCATGGGGGCCGACAGGGTCAGGGTCGGGCGGCCGGCCGGGCCGTTCAGGGTGATCGTGCAGTCCAGGGTCGCCAGAGGGCCGGTGGTGCCGGACGGGGCTGGAACCCCGACGGCGATCTCGCAGCCGTGCGGGGACAGGCCGGCGGCAGCGAGTTCGTCCGCCATCGCCCGGGCGAGGGGCTCCGCGCTCGCGTCGAGCCGGCCCGGCCGCAGGGCGTAGGTCTCGTCCAGGGCCAGGACGCCCACGCCGCGCAGGGTGGTGACCCGCAGGCGCAGGGCCCGGGCGCTGAAGACGCCCGTGTGGTGCAGGACGTACACGGCCACGAGCGCCGCGCGCACCCCGGCGGTGAGGTCGGCCGGCATGTCCGACAGCCGCCACAGCCGTTCGCGGGGCCGCAGGCGGACCGGCCGGGTGCCCTCGGCCAGGGCGATCAGTCCCTCGCGGGCGCTCCCGCCGAGCAGCCACGCCCCGCCCACGCCCAGGGTGAACAGCCGGCCTTCCTCATCGACGCCCAGGGGGGCCTCCTGGTCCGTGCGACCGAACGGGAACAGCCGGACGCCGAGGGCGTTGCCTAGCCGTTGCAGGGGCGGGCCGGCGTAGCGGGCCTCCTGGGGGTCCACCACGCAGCCGGTCGCGGCGACGTCGCGGCCCCCGTCGGGGCTGGGCGCTATCCGCAGCCCGTGGAACTCGCGTACGGCCTGCTCGGCGGCGGGGAAGAGGGTCCACTGCCCGAGCGCGGCCGTCTTGAGGATGGCCAGCATCGCGGCGTCACCGGCGTCCCGGCCGGGCCGCCAGCCGGCCCGGGCCAGGACGTCCGTGGGCTTGCGCAGGATGGTTTCAGCTGCCATGGACGACGGTGATGCCGAGCGCCTCGATCAGAGCGGTGCAGGAACGGCAGATCTCGGCCTCCGTGCCGTGCTCGGGGTCACCCTCGGGGCGGATCTTGCGGGCGACGATCGCGGCTCCCGCGAAGTGCGGCGCCGCCTCGTGCAGGGTGGTGGCGCCGCCGTCCCCGCGCTGCTCGTCCAGCGCGTACAGCTGGTCCGAGATCAGCGCGGACTCGGCGCAGTAGCCGAGGAACGGCTCCCGCAGGGCGGGCGGCAGCGCGTCGAAGAACTCCCGCACGGCGGGGTGCAGGTGCGGCTCGCCGTCGCCAGCCAGGTTGGTGTGGCTGATGATCGTGCCCTGGATCAGCAGGGAAGCGGCCGTGCCGGGGACCAGGTCAGACAAAGTAGTCCTCCGCGTCCTCCATGGGGGCGTGGAAGAGGCTGATGACGGCCTCGTACTTGTCGGCCCCCATGTAGTAGGCGCCGGTGTCGTGGATGTAGAAGAAGCGGCCCCGCTCGTCCATCAGGACCAGCGAGCCGTCCGAGGTGTCGACGCCGATGGGGAAGAGCCCGACCCCGAGGTGCCCGCCCAGCTCCGCCACGTCGCGCGGGGCGGCCGCGTACAGCAGGTACGGGCTGAGGTAGAGGTAGTCCTCGCGCTGGGCGTTGATGGCCAGGCGCAGCCCGGCGTGTTCGCCGAGGAACCGCAGGGCGGCGGGCGACGGCTCCGCGGGGAAGCCGGCCTGCGCGTACTGCTCGACGACCTCGCGGACCAGCTCCGGTACCTGGTCACTGACATCACGGCCGGGGAACCAGCCGTGCTCCCGGAACCAGGCGTCGACCTCGGCGGCGTTGCGTACGTACGGCACGGCTGCTCCTCAGTGGGGGGTCGCCCAGGCCGCGAAGGCGGCTTCGCAGGCGGCGAGTACCCGGGACGCCCGGCCGTAGGAGGCGCTCATGCCGGCCGACAGGCTGAGCGTGGGGCCGCCGGCGGGGCCTCCCACCGTCACGGTGCAGTCGAGTTCGGCCAGGGGGCCGGGCGTGCCGGACGGCGCCGGGACCGCCAGGGCCAGCTCGCAGTTCTGCGCCCGCAGTCCCGCGGCCGCGAGTGCCTCCTCCATGGACCGCGTCAGCGGCTCCGCACTGGCCTCCAGGGGCCCCGGCAGCAGCGGGAACGTCCGGTCCAGCGCGAGCACGCCGACGCCGCGCAACGTGGTGACCTGCAGGCGCAGCGCGCGGGCGCTGTACACCCCCGTGTGGTGCAGGACGTACACGGCGACGAGCGCCGCGCGCACCCCGGCGGCCAGGTCCGCCGGCATGCCGGACAGCGGCCAGTACCGCTCGCGTGAGCGCAGCCGTACGGGACGCCGTCCCACGGCGAGCGCGAGCAGGCCGTCGTGCGCGCTGTCGCCCAGCAGCCAGCCGCCTCCCACCCCCAGCGTGAACAGCCGGCCGTCCTCGTCCACGGCCATCGGCGCGTCGGAGTCCGTGCGGCCGAACGGGAACAGCCGGGTCCCCAGGGAGTGGCCGAGCTGGCGCAGCGGCGGTCCGGCGTACCGCGCCTCCTGCGGGTCCACGAGGCAGCCCGTGGCCGCGACGTCCAGGCCGTCCCCGACGGCGGGCACGCGCAGCCCGTGGAACTCGCGCAGGGCGCGTTCGGCAGCGGGGAAGACCTCCCACCGCCCCACGGTCACCGTGCGGAGTATCGCGTGCAGGGCGTCCTGCGCGGCGTCCCGCCCGGGTCGCCAGCCTGCCGCGGTCAGGGCGTCGGCCGTCGGGATCTCACCCGTCATGGACGACGTCGATGCCGAGCCGGTCCAGCAGGGCCGTGCAGGACCGGCAGACCTGGGCCTCCGTGCCGTGCTCGGGGTCGCCGTCGGGCCGGATCTTGCGGGCGACGAGCGCCGCGCCCGCGAAATGGGGCAGGGCCTCCTCCAGCGTGGTGGTCGCCCCGTCCGTACGCTGCTCGTCCAGCGCGTAGAACTGGTCGGAGACCAGCGCGGACTCGGCGCAGTATCCGAGGAACGGCTCACGCAGGGCCGGGGGGAGGGCGTCGAAGAACTCCTGCACCGCCGGGTGCAGCCGGGGCTCTCCGTCACCACTGAGGTTGGTGTGGCTGTAGATGGAGTTCTGCACGAGGAGTGACGCCGCCACCCCCGGAACGAGGTCAGACATAGTACGCGTCCACCTCGTCCTGGTCCCCGCGCATCAGGCTGGACAGTGCCTGGTGCTCGTCCTTGCCGAGGAAGTACGGGCCGGTGTGGTGCAGGTAGAAGAACCTGCCGAGGTCGTCCATCAGGACGATGCCCGCCTCGATGGTCTCGTAGCCGACGGGGAAGAGCTTGCGGCCGATGTCCGAGGCGAGTTCCACGATGTCCTCCGCGTCGTCCTCGTACCCGAGCGTCGGGTCCGGCATGAACCTGCGGTCCGGCGCCTGCGGCATGGGAAAGACGTGGCCGACGTAGCGGCTGACGAAATCGACGACCTCTTCCCAGGGCTCCAGCGGGAATCCCTGGCGGTCCGCGTCCGCGACCCGTTCCGCGATCAGCCGCTCGGCCGCCGCCCGGTCCCGGTGCTCCGGGGTCCAGCCGTGCTGACGAAGCCAGGCGTCGACTTCCTCCGGCGAAGCTGGTTCTCTCACTGTCGGTACTGCCTTTCGGGGATCAGGTGAGGAGTTCGATGCCGAGTGCGGGCATGGCACGGCGGCAGCTGTAGCACGGGCCTATGTATTCCTTGTGCGGAATCTTGTTGTTGTCGTCGTCGAACTGGTCGCCGATGGTCACCGTATGCATGACGCCGCCCTTGAGGGCTTCTCGGGCCTCGTCGAGCGTGGTGATGTTCTTGCCTTGGGCCTGCAATTCGAACAGGCGGTCGGAAACCAAGGATACCTCCGCGCATTTTCCGTGACCGCGGCCCTTGGGGAATTCCCCGGCGTTCGCACGCCTTTCGATGTCGTCGTACACCTGCTGCACCACGGGGTGCGCGGCGGGCTTGTCCGGCCCCTCCTTGAACTTCTGGGAGCTGGAGTGGCTGGTGATGGTGTCGCCGTGCAGGAACGAGCCCGAGCAGCCGGCCTTCATCCGGTCCTTGCCGGGGGGCGTGTGGCCTCGCGCGTCCCGGGCGTTGTCGGCCAGGTCCCGGGCCTCCTGCCGCATCAGTGCCCGCCGCTCGTCGTCGCTCAGGTGGCTGACGTCGAGGGCGTCGCGGCGGTGGTGGCGCATCTGCGCGGCCGTCTGACCGTGCGTCTTGGGCTGGGGGTTCAGCGGCTTGCCCTGGGGTCCGCCGTTGTTCGCGCCGTTGTTGCCTCCCCCGCCGGTCGGCGGCTTGCCGCCGCCGCCTCCGCCGCCGGAGCCGCCTCCGCCGTGGCCGTCCTTGACGTCCTTCGCCTTCGCCTTGGCCAGGCGGGCGGCCAGGTCGTCGTCGTTGTTCTTGTGGTCCGTCGAGATCTGCTTGACGGCCTTGGGGAGGGTCTTGCCGACGTGGTCGCCGACCTGCTTCGTGGCCTTCAGCAGCGCCGCCAGCGCCTTGTCCGCCACCGGGTCGATCGCCGAGGCGATCGAGTCGCGGCCCCGGGTGCGGCCGTGGTGGGACTTGGCCTTGGTCAGCTTCGACGTCGTACGGCCGTGGATGTTCACGCTGACGCCGGAGAGCTTGGTGTGGGCGCGGTCGTGCTCGTCGTGGTCGATGTGCAGGTCGACCAGGCCGGTGCCGCCGCCCGCGCCGGGCCCGTCGGCCGACGCCAGCTTCAAGGACTCCTTGCCGGACTGGACGCCGTCCTTGAAGCCGTCCTTGCCCGCCTGCCGGGTCTGGTCGAGGTCGACGCCCTCCTGCAGGCCCAGGGCCATCGCGCCGAGCTGGACCACGAGGTCCGCCGCCATCTCCTCCAGCGCCGCGACGGCGGGCTCGGTCAGGGCGGCGACGATGTAGCCGACGGCCTCCTCGACGCACTCCTTGATCAGCCGCTTGATCGCCTCCTGCGTGGCACGCATGGCGGCGGCGCCGAGCAGGGCCGACAGGCCGCCGGTGACGGGGATGAGGGACAGGGCGATGCCCGCCTCCGCGGCGAGGTAGCCGAGCTGGACCAGCGCGGCCAGCTTCATGGCCTCCACGGCGCCCGCCGCGGAGTCCATGGCGCCGGCGATGGTGCGCGCCGCCCCGGCGATGTCCTTGAAGTGCTTGCCCTTGACCTTGGTCCAGTGCTCGTTGAGGGCCTCGATGGACTCGCCCTTGCCGGACGACAGCAGGCGCTCGAAGTGGTTGTTGGCGAGCTGGCCGTCGTCCTCCAGGTCGTCGGCGAACTCGCGCAGCGCGTCCGCCATGTCCCGGTAGGCGTCCTCGTCGACGTTCGGCCAGGCGACGCCGATCACGTCGAGCAGCGTGTCCGCCCAGTCGGGCACCGTGACCGCCATGCCCCCCACTCCCCCCGTGCGCAAACTCGTTCGCAGGATGCTTGTGCGAAGAACAGTCTGCCAAACGGTGGTTCCGCCCCGCTGAGGGGGCGGTTCCGCGGGGGAGTCGTCAGGTGCGCCTGCCGAACAGCTCCTCCTGTTGCTCCGGGGGGAGGTTGCCCAGTCGGACCAGGTGCGGGGCGGCCGCCAACGCCTGGGTCAGGGCGGCCTGTTTGGCCGACCACAGGGCGCGGACCGTGCCCTCGACGGCCGTCGGCGGGTAGCCGGCCAGGGTGGTGGCCGCGCGGAGCGCCGCCGGGAGCAGGTCCTGCGGTTCGGTCAGTTCCGAGACCAGGCCGATCTCGTACGCCCGCCGGGCGGTGAGGCGTTCGGCGGTTCCCATCAGCGACATCCGGGCGACCTCGCCGAACGGCATCCGCTGCGCCATGTAGACGGCCTCGTACGCGCTGACCATCCCGTAGGTCGTGTGCGGGTCGAAGAACGTCGCCGTGGTCGAGGAGACGATGAACTCCGACTCGCCCAGCAGGTAGAAGGCGCCGCCGCACGCCATGCCGCCCACCGCCGCGACCACCGGCTTCCACAGGTCGTTCGCCTTCGGCCCGATCGTGGCCAGCGGATCGTCGAGCGCGTACGGCGAGGCCGGCTGCGGCACCACGGCCGTGCGGTCGATGCCGGTGCAGAACGCCGCCTCCCCGGCGCCCGTGACCACCACCGCCCGGACGGTGTCGTCGAAGCGCAGCTCCCGCCACACCCGCACCAGCTCGGCGGCCATGTCCAGGGTCAGCGCGTTGTGCTTGGCCGGGCGGTCCAGGGTGACCACCGCGACCCCGGACTCCCCGGCCCGGTCCAGGCGGACGCTCACGCCTTCTCCAGCAGCCAGCGCGGCACGCTGAACCCGCCGAGCCGCGCGAACGCCACCTGCACCCGGGCCCCGATGCGCAGCCGGTCGGGGCCCACCGAGTCCAGCGGGGCGTCGGGAGCGGTGACCAGGTTCCCGGCGAGCCGGATGCGCGGGTCCTCGGCGAGTTCCACGAGCACGACGTTGTACGGGGCCTGCTCGGCGTAGGCGGGCAGCAGCGGGGGGTGCGGCCGGACGAAGGACCAGATCCGGCCCCGGCCGCTCATCAGCCGCCACTGCGCGTCGAAGGACTGGCAGTGCGGGCAGCAGGGGCGCGGCGGGAAGCGCAGCCGGCCGCAGGAGGCGCAGGCCTGGACGCGCAGCTCGCCCCGGGCGGCGTACTCCCAGAAGGGGGCGCCGTCCTCGTCGGGCACGGGCAGCAGCAGCCCCTCGGCGGTCGTGGCGCCGGGCGTGCTCGGCGTGGTCGTGCTCGGCCCGGTCGCGGCGCCGGTGGCGCTCGGCCCGGTCGTGCTCGGCTCGGTCATGGCTCGGCTCCTCACGCGCGCAGCAGGATCGCGGACGTCGGCACGCCCTCGCCCGCCGTGACCAGGCAGGTCGCGGCGTCCGGTACCTGGGCGGTGCTGACCCCGCGCAGCTGCCGCACGCCCTCGTTGATCAGGTTGAAGCCGTGGACGTAGGCCTCGGACAGGCCGCCGCCGGCGGTGTTGAGCGGCAGCCGGCCGCCGATCTCCAGGGCGCCGCCCTCGGTGAACGCCCCGCCCTCGCCGCGCCCGCAGAAGCCGTAGCCCTCCAGGGACAGCGGGATCAGCGGGGTGAAGGCGTCGTAGATCTGGGCCACGTCCACGTCCTGCGGCCCGAAGTCGGCCTGCTTCCACAGGTGCCGGGCGGCGGTCCAGGCGGGGCCGGTCAGGGGGTCGTCGTTCCAGTAGTTGACCATCCCGTGGTGCTGGGCGGGCAGGCCCTGGGCGACGGAGTGGACGTAGACGGGCCTGTGCCGGCAGTCCCGGGCCCGTTCGGCGGAGACGACGACGCAGGCGAGCGCGCCGTCGGTCTCCAGGCAGTTGTCGTACAGGCACAGCGGTTCGCTGATCCAGCGGGCCGTCATGTACATCTCGCGGGTCAGCGGGCGCTCGTACATCATCGCGGCCGGGTTCTGGTTGGCCCGGTTGCGGCAGGCCAGGGCCACGTTGAACAGGTGGTCGCGGGTGGCGCCGTACTCGTGCATGTAGCGGCGGGCCAGCATGCCGATCTCGTCCGCGGGGCGCAGCAGCCCGAACGGCCGGGTCCACTGCCCGGGCGTCGGCAGCTGCACGGCGGTGTTCCTCCAAGGCCGCGGCCCCGAGCCGCGCTTGCGCGAGCGCCAGGCGACGCCGACCGAGGCCTGCCCGGTGGCGACGGCCGCGGCGAGGTGGCCGACGGTGGCGCAGGAACCGCCGCCGCCGTAGCCGACCTTGGAGAAGAAGGTGACGTCACCGGCGCCGATCGCCTTGGCCACCTCGACCTCGTCGGTCTCCTCCATCGTGTACGAGGCGAAGGCGTCGACCTCGGAGGGGGCGATGCCGGCGTCGTCGAGAGCCGCCAGGATCGCCCGGCAGGCCAGCTCCTTCTCGGTCTGCGGCAGCCGCTTGGCGAAGGGGGTCTGGCCTATTCCCACGATCGCCGTAGCGTCCTTGAGCGTTGCCGCCATCGCCACCTCCGGGGTGCGTGCGCCAGTGCTGACAGCCGCGAAGGCTACAGCTAATCTGACGGATAGTCAGCTATCGCGGCAGGGGAGGGCGCGTGAGCCACGAGCACCGGCGCGGGTACGGCGGCGAGGCGGGGTACGGCGGCGAGGCGGGGTACGACCACGAGGACGAGCGCGGCGATCTGCGCTGGGGCAGCATCGCGGGCCTGGTCCGGTCCGCGGCCCGGACGTACGCCGACCGGGAGGCCGTGGTCGACGGCCGCACCCGCATCAGCTACGCCCAGCTCGGCGAGCGCGTCGAACGGGCCGCGGCCGCCGCCCTGGCGGCCGGCGTCCGGCCGGGCGACCGGGTCGCGGTCTGGGCCCCCAACGGCCTGGACTGGATCGTCTGCGCGCTCGGCGCCGTCTCGGCCGGGGCGGTGCTCGTCCCGCTCAACACCCGCTTCAAGGGGGCGGAGGCGGCCTACGTGCTGCGCCGCAGCCGCGCCCGGCTGCTGTTCGTCACCGGCACCTTCCTCGGCACCTCCTACGTCGCCTCGCTGCGCCGCGCCGCGGCCGAGGGCACGGGGGCGGGGCCGCTGCCGGGGCTGCCGCACCTGGAGCAGGTGGTCGTGCTCGCCGAGGACGCCCCGGAGTCGTTCCGCACCTGGAAGGACTTCCTGGCGGGCGGTGACGCCGTACCAGCCGCGGTCGTGCGCGCCCGGGCCGACTCCATCCGCCCCGACGCCCCCTCGGACATCATCTTCACCTCCGGCACCACCGGCAGCCCCAAGGGCGCCGTCATCACCCACGCGCAGACCCTGCGCTGCTACGCGATCTGGAGCGAGCTGGCCGGGCTGCGCGAGGGCGACCGCTACCTGATCGTGAACCCGTTCTTCCACACCTTCGGCTACAAGGCCGGGGTCGTCGCCTGCCTGATGCGCGGCGCGACGATGGTCCCGCAGCCGGTGTTCGACGTGGACACCGTCCTCGCCAACATCGCCGCCGAACGGATCTCCGTCCTGCCCGGCCCGCCCACCTTGCACCAGTCCCTGCTGGACCACCCCGCCCGGTCCCAGCACGACCTGTCCGCGCTGCGGCTGGTGGTGACCGGGGCCGCGGTGGTGCCGCTGCGGCTGGTGGAGCGGCTGCGCGGCGAGCTGCGGATCGCGACCGTCCTGACCGCCTACGGGCTCTCCGAGGCCGGCGGCCTCGTCACCATGTGCCGCCGCGGCGACCCGCCCGAGGTCGTCTCGGCCACCTCCGGCCGGGCCGTCCCGGGCACCGAGGTCCGGGTGACCGGACCCGACGGGCGGCCGCTGGGGCCGGGGGAGGCCGGGGAGGTCCAGGTCCGGGGCCACAACGTGATGCTCGGCTACTTCGAGGACCCCGAGGAGACCGCCCGGGTGCTCGGCCCGGACGGCTGGCTGCGCACGGGCGACGTCGGCGTCCTGGACGAGGCCGGGAACCTGCGGATCACCGACCGGATCAAGGACATGTTCATCGTCGGCGGCTTCAACGCCTACCCGGCCGAGATCGAGCAACTGCTCGGCCTGCACCCCGACATCGCCGACGTGGCGGTGGTGGGCGTGCCGGACCCGCGCCTCGGCGAGGTCGGCAAGGCGTACGCGGTGCGCCGCCCGGACGCGACCGTGACCGCGGACGACCTGATCGCCTGGGCGCGCCGGGAGATGGCCAACTACAAGGTGCCCCGGGAGGTGGAGTTCGTCGCCGAACTCCCGCGCAACGCCAGCGGCAAGGTCCTCAAGCGCGCCCTGCGCTCGCGGCCCCGACCGGGGCGGGCGCCGGGGGCGGAGTAATTCGCTACCGGGCGGCCGGAGCGCCGTGGTAGAGAACCGAGGTGCCCAACACTGTGGAGTTCCCCGAGGTCCTGAGGCTGATCGAGGACCGCTCGGCCGCGTTCCGCGCCGCGCTCGCGTCCGCCCCCGACCTGGACGTCCAGGTCCCCACCTGCCCCGACTGGACGCTGCGCGACCTGGCGCAGCACCTCGGCGACGGCCGCCGCCGCCAGGCCGCCGTCGTCGCGGCCGGGCCGGGTGCCGAACCGCCGGCGAAGACGGACCCGAAGGGCGCCCCGACCGCGCCCCGCGACCGCGAAGCCCTGGACGCCTGGCTCGCCGAGTCGACCGCGCTCATGCTCGACGCGCTGCGCGAGGCCGGCCCCGACCGCGGCTGCTGGACCTGGTGGGGCCGCTCGCAGGCCCCGCAGACCAGTGGAGCGGTGGCCCGGCACCAGGTCCAGGAGATCGCCGTCCACACCTACGACGCCCAGCTCACCCAGGGGTCCGCGCAGCCGCTGCCGACGGACGTCGCGGTCGAGGGTGTCGACCAGTTCCTGACGACCGTCGCGGCGACGACCGTCCCCTGGCCGTTCAAGCCGGCGACCATCGACCTGCACGCGACCGAGGGCCGCTCCTGGCGCCTGACCCTCGACGCGGACGGCGTCCGCTGCGACGACCTCGCCGCCGACGCGGTGCCGGGCGACATGGCGGTGCGGGGCCCGGCGAGCGAACTGGTCCTCTACCTCTACGACCGCCTCCCGCTCGACGGCCTTCAGACCACCGGCGACACCGGGCCCATGGAGCAGCTCGCCGAGTGGGACCCCCACGCGTAGCCCTGGGGACCCGCGGACATCCGCATGTCCGGCATCGGCTGCTGCGGGGCCGTCAGGCCCGGCAGCAGCCAGCTCTGGGACGGGTCCACCGCGGCCAGCACGCCGAGGGCCACGAAGACGACCCCGACCACCAGCGAGAACGCCGGCCCCAGCCGCCACAGCTTCTCCACGAAGATCACCACGGCGACCGCCGCCATCGCCGCCACGTTCATCACGCCCAGCGGGACCAGCACGAGCATCAGGCCCCAGCAGCAGCCGACGCAGTACAGCCCGTGGTGCAGCCCGACCCGCAGGTCGCGGGCCCGCGGGCGGAAGCCGGCGTAGCGCACCAGCTGGCCCATCGGGCTGCGGCAGTGCCGCAGGCACACGTCCTTCAGCGGACCCAGCTGCTGCAACCCGGCGAGCAGGAACGCACCCGCCCCGAGCCATCGCCCGAGCTCCGGACGCCCGGCCACCAGGTCGCCGGTCGCGGCCAGGATCCCGTACGTGACCAGCCCGAACGCCGTCCAGGCCAGCAGGTAGCCGCTGGTGAACGCGGTCAGCCGGGCCGCCCGGGCCGCGCCCGTCGAGCGGCGGCCGATGCCGCGGGCCCAGGTGATCGCCACCGGGGCCACCGACGGGAACATCATCGCCGCCATCATGACCACCCACAGCACCAGGAACAGCGGCAGGGCCAGGCCCATCGTGCCGGGCTCCACGCCCATGCCCCGGGCCTGGCCCAGCACCAGGACCCAGGCGAGCAGCGCGAGGGCGGCCATCAGCGACCAGGCGAGGGCGAGCTCCCGCGCCGACAGCAGGTTCGCGGGCCGCAGGGGCGGTGCCGAGGACCGGGGGTCGAGACGTCGCACGTCTTCAGCACAGCACGGCCGGACCGACCCCGCGAGGCCGGCCGGCGCCCCTGGCGGGCAGGGAAGGGGCGGCGGACAATGGTGGGGGGAGAGGTGCGCGCACTTCTTCACGAGGAGGCGGCGAGATGTCCGCGAGCGAGACGACGTCCCCGGCGACCATCCCGAGATGGCACGTGGAGGGGGACTGGTTCGACACCTGCCGGTGCGACGTGCCCTGCCCCTGCACGTTCGCGCAGCCGCCCACGTACGGCGCGTGCGACGGCGTGCTCGCCTGGCACATCGACCGGGGCAGCTACGGCGACGTACCGCTGGACGGCCTCAACGTCCTGATGGTCGCCTCCTTCACCGGCAACGTCTGGGGCGAGCACTCCGACGCCTACGCGGGCGTCTTCCTCGACGAGCGGGCCGACGAGGCCCAGCGCGAGGCGCTGCTGATGATCTTCGGCGGGCAGGCCGGCAGCTGGCCCGCGGAGCTGAACAGCATGTTCGGCGCCGAGATGCGGGGCATGGACACGGCAGCCATCGAGATGTCCGTGGACGAGGACCTGGGCAGCTGGCGGGTCTCGGTCCCCGGCCGGGTCGACGCGGCGGGCGAGGCGCTGACCGGCCCGACCACGCCGGAGGGCCGGCGCGTGCAGTCGACGAACATGCCCGGCTCGGAGACGGGGCCCGGGCAGGTCGTCACCTGGGGCCGCGCGACCCGCAACCGGGTGGACGCCTTCGGCTTCGAGTGGAGCCGGGACGGTCAGTCCAGCAAGCACATCCCGTTCGACTGGACCGGCCCGGACGGCGCGTGAGCCTCAGGCCGGGCGCCGGGCGAGCAGCAGGCGCCAGTTCGGGCTGCCGTCCGGCCGGCGGCCGAAGCACTCCAGGGCCTGGGTCGTGACCTCGAACCCGGCCGCCTCCAGGTCCGCGCGTACGCCGCCGAGCGGGAAGGTCCGGTAGTACATGACGAACGGCGGCCGCCACAGGGCGTTGCGCACCCGCATGACCGCGTCGAAGCCGGCCGCCGCCCACCACCCGGGGGAGGAGAGCCGGGGCGGGGCCCCGATCGGGAAGGCGAACACCCCGCCGGGCCGCAGGGCCCGGTGCACCTCGGCGAAGAAGCCGGGCCGCTCGGCGGGCAGGAAGTGCCCGAAGGCCCCGAAGCTGACGACCAGGTCGTACGACCCGTGCAGGGCCGGGGGCAGGGCCCGGACGTCGGCGTGCACGAAGTCCACGGCGGGGCCCACGGCGGGGTCCGCGGCGGGGTCCGCGGCCGGGTCCGCGGCGGTGCGGAAGCGCTCCGCCGCCCGCGCCAGCATGCCCGCGCTGAAGTCGACCCCGGTCACCCGCTCGCGGCACAGCCGCCGCAGCAGGGGGACGGCGGCGCCGGTGCCGCAGCACAGGTCCAGGCCGGCGGCGGGCGGGGTGGGGAGGGTCTGGGCGAGGGCCTCCTCGCAGGCGTCCAGCATCCGGTCCGGGGTCCGGAACGGGGTGTGGTCGAAGGTCGGCGCCAGCAGGTCGTAGCCGCGCTCGGTCGAGGACAGCGCCTGCACGGCCAGCTCACGGACGGTGGGTCCCTCTGCGGTGAACACGCCGTCAGCCTAGTCCCCGGCCGGGCCGGGGGCGGGACGCGACCACCGCTGATCGGTGCGGGCATGACAAAAAGACGGTCGCGGTGGCTCCCCCTCCGGGCCACCGCGACCGTCTTCCCCCCTGCCGCCGACGGGTCCCCCGACCCCTCCCGCGGCTTCTCCCCCGTGGTCCTCCCCCGTGTCCCCCGTGGGCTTCCCCCCTGGGCTCGCGCCCGTGTTCCCCCGTGTTCCCCCGTGGTCGTGCTTCCCCCGTGCCCCCCGCGGGTTTCCCCCGATCCCCCCGGCGGGCCCGCGGATCCGGTCCGGTCGTTACGGACGCGGACCCGTCGCGTGGTTGTCCATCGAGGTGATCTCCTCGCCCGCCGGAGCGGCCGGAGCGGCGGGAGCGGCGGGAGCGGTCGGAGCGGCGTCCGGCGCGGACAGCGGCTCGCTACCCGTCGCGTGGTTGTCCATGGGCTTGATCTCGATGCCCGTCGCGTGGTTGTCGTACGGCTTGATGTCCCCGTCGCCGGGAAGCTGGGCAGCGCTGTCGGTCGTCGTCATCGTCCACTCCTGAAGGATGTTCGGGCCCGTTCGGCGATTCCCCCGCGGACCGCCGAACGGGTCGATGAGTACATGGTGGCGCGGGGCGATAAACGAACGATGAACGCCCCGTTCAGCAGCGCACGGCGTGCGGATCGTGCAGATCGGGCCACTGTCGCAGAGAATAGGTCAGGCCACGGTCCCCGACGCCAGCAGGGCGCGTACTTCGGTGAGTTCCGGCGAACCCAGCTGCTCGAAGACGGCCTCGGCGTCCCGCCAGCAGGCCCGGGCCCGGTCGGTCTGGCCCAGCCGCTGCAGGGCCCGGCCGAGCACCATCACCACGCACGCCCGCCGCCACTCGCCGCCCATCACCCGCAGGGCGATGGCCTGCTCGGCGTGGGAGGCGGCCAGCGCCGCCCGCCCGGCCGCCAGTTGGGCCTCGGCCAGCCGGAAGTGGGTGATGCCCTCCCACAGCGGCTGGCGGTTGTCGCGGAACAGCGACAGCGCCTCGGTCAGCTGGGCCTGCGCCTCCGCCGTCCGGCCCGCCTGGGTGAGCACGATGCCGAGGGCGTACCGGCCGTTGGCCGAGCGCAGGGCCAGCCCCATCCGGTCGTAGATCGCGATGCCCTGCTCCGCCAGCTCTATGGCGGAGCTCAGCCGGCCGAGCTCCGCCTCGATGCGGGACAGGTTGCACAGCGCGCTGGCCTCACCGACGTTGTTGCCGTCGGCCCGGAAGCACTCGATGGCCTCGCGCAGGTGCCGCTCGCCGTCGGCGTAGCGGGCCTCGTACAGCGCGATGATCCCGCGGTCGTTGGGTGCCCAGCAGCTCGGCAGCGGGTCCCCGGCGGCCCGGGCGAGCACCATCGCCTGCCGCGCCTCGTCGTCGGCCTCGGCGAACCGGCCGGCCACCAGGTGGACGTTGGTCAGCGTGGTACGGGCCCGGCCCTCGGCGCGCGGGTCGCCCGAGGCCTGCGCCGCGTCGCGCAGGGCGACCGCCGCGGACTCGTACTGCCGGGAGTTGGCCCCCGACTCCAGCAGGTCCTTGGCCGCCCACAGCAGGTCGACGGCCCGGCGCAGCACGTCCACCGGCGCGTCCTTGCGGGCCGCGGCCTGGCGTACGCAGGCCAGCAGCGGGTCGGCCTCGGCGTAGATCCAGTCCAGCGCGGCGTGCCGGTCGGCGAAGACCAGCCCCGGGTAGGCGGTCGCGGCCAGGTGCGCGGGCAGCCGGTCGCCGGGCCGCTCCAGCGCGTACACCTGGGCGGCCGTGGCCAGGTAGAAGTCCAGCAGCCGGGAGAGCGCGGCGTCGCGCCCTGCGGCGGGCTGCTCGTCGCGCTCGGCGCAGGCACGCGCGTAGAGCCGTACGAGGTCGTGGAAGCGGTAGCGGCCGGGCGCGGCCGACTCCAGCAGGGAGCAGTCGACGAGGGCCTCCAGGAGGTCCTCGGCATCGTGCTCGGGCAGGTCCAGCACGGCGGCGGCCGCGGCCAGCGAGATGTCGGGGCCGTCGGCGAGCCCGAGCAGCCGGAAGGCGCGCTGCTGGGCCGGCTCCAGCTGGCCGTACCCCAGCTCGAAGGTGGCCTTGACGGCGAGGTCGCCGGCCTGGAGCTCGTCCAGCCGGCGGCGCTCGTCGGCCAGCTTGGCCGCCAGCACCGAGACGGTCCAGGTGCGGCGGGCCGCCAGCCGGGAGGCGGCGATCCGGATGGCCAGCGGCAGGAAGCCGCAGGCCCCCACGACGTCGAGGGCGGCCTGCCGCTCGGCGCCGACCCGCTCCTCGCCGACGATCCGGGTGAAGAGCAGCAGCGCCTCCTCCGGGCTCATCACGTCCAGGTCGACCAGGTGCGCCCCGGCCAGCCCGGCCATCCGCACGCGGCTGGTGACCAGGGCCGCGCAGCCGGCCGTGCCGGGCAGCAGCGGGCGCACCTGGGCGGCGTCGCGGGCGTTGTCGAGCAGCACCAGGACGCGGCGGCCGTCGAGGGTGGAGCGGTAGAGCGCGGCGCGTTCGGCGGCGGAGTCGGGGATGGCGGTGTCGGGGTGGCCGAGAGCCCGCAGGAACGAGCCGAGGGCGGCCTCCGGTTCCACCGGGCGGGCCTCGGTGCCGCGCAGGTCGACGTAGAGCTGGCCGTCGGGGAAGTGCGGCCGGGCCGCGTGCGCGACGTGCACGGCGAGGGTGGTCTTGCCGACGCCGCCGATCCCGGCGAGCGCGGAGACCGCCATGATCTGGCCCTCGGCCTCGGCGAGCACCTCGCCGAGCTCGGCGACCTGGGTGGCCCGGCCGGTGAAGTCCGGCACGGTGGCGGGCAATTGCGCGGGGCGCACCGGCAGGGCGGTGGCGGCGGACGGCTGGTCGGCGGCCACGGCGAGTTCGGCGTCGGCGCGCAGGATCCGCTGCTGGAGCGCGGCCAGTTCGGGGCGCGGGTCGACGCCGAGCTCGTCGGCGAGCAGCCGCCGGGTGTCGGCGTACACCGCGAGGGCCTCGGCCTGCCGGCCGCTGCGGTACAGGGCCAGCATCAGCAGCTCGCGCAGCCGCTCGCGCAGGGGGTGGGCGGCGGTCAGCGCGGTCAGCTCGGAGACGGCGTCGGCGTGGTTGCCGAGCTCCAGGTCGAGGTCGAGCCGGGACTCCAGCAGCTGGAAGCGCCACTCGCTGAGCCGGGAGCGCTCGTTCTCGGCGTACGGGCCGGGCACGCCGGCCAGCGGCTCGCCCTCCCACAGGTCCAGGGCGCGGCCGAGCAGGGTGCGGGCCAGGGAGCGGTCCCCGGCGGCCCGGGCCTTGTCGGCGTCGGCGGCCAGGGCCCGGGCCACGCCGAGGTCGAGGGCGCAGGGCCGGGTCCGGATCGCGTAGCCGCCGGACTCGCTGACCAGCTGGCCGGGGTCGAGGATCTTGCGCAGCCGGGAGGCGTACGTACGGATGGTGGCGAGCGCCTGCGGCGGCGGGTCCTCGCCCCAGATGGCGTCGATGAGTTCGGACGCGGTGGCGGTGTGGCCGCCGCGCAGCAGGAGGGCGGCGAGCAGGGCGCGCTGCTGGGGGCTGCCGGAGGCGAGGGGCTCGCTGCCCCGCCAGGCCCGGATGGGTCCGAGCACGGCGAAGCGCGAGCCGGCGGCACCGGTCTGCGTCGGAGCCGTCGACGAACCGGTGCGTGCCGCCTCGGGGTGGTTCCGCTGGTGCGGGATGGCCGGTATGCCGTCCATCTGTCGTCCCCCCTGCCTTCGGTCGGTGTCGTGGCCAGTCTGCCCTGTCTTGCGCACAGACGTCAGCCCGCGGCCGGTTCCACGCCCCCCAACTAGCTGACGGTTCGTCAGATCGGCGCTACCGTGGAGGCCATGGAGACCTTCCCGAAGATCATCTCGGTGGACGACCACACGGTGGAGCCCCCGCACGTCTGGCGGGACCGGCTCCCGTCGAAGTACCGCGACACCGGACCGCGGATCGTGCGCGCCCCCTTGAAGGAAATGACCTTCCTGGGCGGCAGGTTCGCGCCCGTCATGGGCGCGCCCGGCGACGACGGCCCGATCGGCGACTGGTGGGTCTACGAGGACCTGCACCGCCCGCTGACCCGGCTGGACACCGCCGTCGGCTACGACCGCGACGAGATCCGGCTGGAGGTCATCACCTACGAGCAGATGCGGCCCGGGTCCTTCTCGGTGCGCGACCGGCTGGCCGACATGGACGTCAACCACGTCCAGTCCGCCCTGTGCTTCCCCACCTTCCCGCGCTTTTGCGGGCAGACCTTCACCGAGGCCAAGGACCGCGAGCTCGCCCTGCTCGGCGTGCGGGCGTACAACGACTGGATGGTGGAGGAGTGGTGCGGCCCCGACGCCGCGGGCCGGCTGATACCGCTCACCCTGATCCCGCTGTGGGACGCCGAACTGGCCGCCGCCGAGGTGCGCCGCAACGCCGCCCGCGGGGTGCGCGCCGTCGCCTTCTCGGAGATCCCGCCGCACCTGGGGCTGCCCTCGATCCACACCGACGACTGGGACCCGTTCCTGGCGGCCTGCGACGAGACCGGCACGGTCGTCGCCATGCACATCGGCTCGTCCTCGAAGATGCCGTCCACCTCGGCGGACGCCCCTCCCGCGGTCGGCTCCACCATCACCTTCGCCAACTGCTGCTTCTCCATGGTCGACTGGCTGATGAGCGGCAAGTTCGAGCGCTTCCCGCGCCTGAAGGTCATGTACGCCGAGGGCCAGATCGGCTGGATCCCGTACATCCTGGAGCGCGCGGACGTGGTCTGGGAGGAGAACCGGGCCTGGGGCGGGGTCGCGGGGAAGGTCACCCGGCCGCCGTCGGAGCTGTTCGCCGAGCACGTCCACGGGTGCTTCTTCGACGACGCCTTCGGGCTGCGCAACCTCGACGCGATCGGGGCCGGCAACGTCCTGTACGAGACGGACTACCCGCACTCGGACTCCACCTGGCCGCGGTCCAAGGAGGTCGGCCAGGCCCAGATGGGCCACCTGGCGCCGGACCTGGTCGAGCGGATCGTGCGCGGCAACGCCATCGACCTGCTCGGGCTGACGCCGGAGGGGCTCTGGCCGGGGGCGGCCTGACCCGGCGGCCCGACCCCGCGGCCCGACCGGCGGGCCGGCGGCCGGCCCTCGGTCCGAGCCCGTCCCGCGCCCGGGGGAGCCCGCGCCCGCTGGAGCCCGCGCCGGGGGGGGGTCCCGCGGCCGAGAACGGCCGGGGACCCCACCGGGCGTCTTGCGTGCGGCGCGCAGCTCAAGGCATGCTTCGCCGCAGCAAAGTGAGAGGGGTGGGGCTTGTGGTGGACCGGCAGCAGGCGCTGACGGGTGTGCTGTGCGCCGTGGCGGCGGTAGCCGCGTCCGCCGTCGTGGCCGTGTTGGTGCCGCCGCCCGAGGCGCAGCCCGGCGCGCGCCCCGCCGCCGCGCACGGCTCGCCCTCCCCGAAGGCCGCTCAGGACGGCTCCGCTTCGCGACCGCAACTGAACGGCTCGCCTTCCGCCGCGGCTCCCGGTGCCTCGCCGGCGCCTGCCCCGACTCCTTCCGGTCCCCCCTCGACCACCACCGGCCCGGCCTTCACGGGCGTGCTGTTCGAGGGGAAGGCGGAGGGTGGGCACTTCTGCACGGCCACGGTCGTCCACAGCCCCGGACGCAACCTGCTGGTCACCGCGGGCCACTGCCTGGCCAAGGGTCCCTCCGGCCTCCAGGGCGCCCTGTTCGCACCCGCGTACGCGGCGGGCGCCGCCCCGTACGGCACCTGGCGGATCGAGGAGGTCTACGAGGACGACCGCTGGGCCGACGGCGCGGACGACGACTACGACCTGGCCTTCGCCCGGGTCGCGCCGAACGCCGCGGGGATCGACGTCGAGGCGGCCGTCGGCGCCGCCGAACTCGACACCCGCGGCCGCTCCGACGAGGAGGTCACCGTCACCGGCTACCCCACGGGCCGCGAGACCCCGCGCACGTGCACGACCCGGGCGGTGCGCACCAGCGCGACGGAACAGCGCATCGACTGCGCCGACTTCCCCGACGGCACCAGCGGCAGCGCCTGGCTGGCCCGCGACGGCCGGATCATCGGGGTGCTGACCGGTGGGGACACCGACGACGTCTCCACCAGCACGGTCCTCGACGGGTACGCCGCCGAGCTCTACCGGCGCGCCCAGCAGGACGCGGCCGCCCGGCAGTAGCCGCGGCCCGGCCCGCGGCCCGCGCCCCTACAGGTGCGGGTTCACCAGCCCCAGGTGGACCGGCTCCGCCGGGCCGGCCGCCAGCAGGTCGGGTATGCGCGGCGGCCACATCGGCTCGTCCAGCGCGCCGAGGGCGGTCGGGGAGAGCCAGCGCCAGTGGATGCCCGGTGACTCCAGCACCGGTTCGCGCTCCGGCCCGGTGGTGACGTAGACGTGCTCGTGCTGACGGACGGGGGTGCCCGTGTGGGTGAAGTCGTGCTCCCACGTGCACAGCAGCCGCTGCGGGGTGAGGTCGCTCCAGCCGGTCTCCTCGCGCAGTTCGCGCAGCGCGCACTGCTCGGGCGTCTCACCGGGGTCGATGCCGCCGCCGGGCGGCACCCAGTGGATGCCGACCTCGACGTTGTTCTCCCGGAAGAGGAAGACCGCGCCGGTGGGTGAGACGACGAGGATCCGGGCGGCCCGGCGCGGCGTCCGGGCCCGGGTACGACTGCTTCTGCTGCCTCCGAAGATTCTCATCGGCCCAGGTTAGGAGGTCGAACTCGGCTCGGCACCGGGGAATTTCGCGCTCCGGAACCCGCCGCAAGCGTGTCCGATTCACCCGACACACCAGCCCTGGTGAAGTTCATGCCTGAACGACCCGAAACATCGCCTGTTGTACGGTCGGGCCGATGAGCACGCACGCCCGGAGCAAGCACGCCCGCCCCCGGTCCGGTATGCCCAGGCTCCTCGCCCTGACCGCGGGCGTGGGCCTGCTGACGTTCGGCGCCGGATGGATCCACGCCGTCCAGGACCGCGCGGACGGCCCGCCCCTGCGGGTGGCCCTGGACGACCGCCCGCCCGTGCAGCCCTCCCCGCCGTCCCGCACCACGCGCGGCGAGCAGCGGCCCGCCCCGGCCGACCAGGGCCTGCCGGGCGTCAGCGAGCGCACCCGCGCCCGGATCCCGGCCGACTCCCGGCAGCTGGTGCTGGTGGCGGGCAAGGGGCCCGCGGCCTCCGAGGGCACCGCCACCCTCTACACCCGCCCCGACGCCGCCACGCCGTGGCGGGCGCTCGCCAGCTGGCCGGCCCGCAACGGCGCCCGGGGCTGGTCGCCCGAAGGCAGCCGCACGGTCGGGGACCTGACCTCGCCCGAGGGGGTGTTCTCCCTCACCGACGCCGGCGGACTGCTGCCGAAGCCGCCCGGGACCCGGCTCCCGTACGACCGGGACGACCTGTTCGTGCCCTCGGGGCGCGGGGTGAACGGCGAGTCCCTGGCGGGGTCCTTCGACTACGTCGTCGCCATCGACTTCAACCGCCGCCCCGGCCGCTCCCCGCTGGACCCGGTCAAGCCGCAGGGCGCGGCCCGGGGCGGGAACATCTGGCTGCACGTCGACCACGACGGCCCCTCCCAGGGGTGCGTCGGCATCCCGAAGGAGGGGATGCGCACGATCCTGCAGACCCTGGACCCGGCCGCGCGTCCGGTGATCGTGATGGGCCCGGCCGGGTTCTGAGCCGACCGCGCCGGCCGGCTCCCGGACCGGTGGGTGCGTCACCCCTCTTGCCTGACGGAGCGTCAGCTACGACGATGGCCCCCGCAGCATCCATATGACGATTCGTCAGATGAAGGCGGTGGGGGCGGCATGGCGGCGGCGCGACGCGTTTTCCCGGAGGGGCGGCTGGTCTACGGGATGCAGCTCCCGATCCAGTCCCAGAGCACCTTGTACGCCGAACCCTGGGAGGCCTCGGCGACCGTGGCCGACCTCGCCGAGGTGGCGCGCGCCGCCGACCGGTCCGGGTTCGGCTACCTGGCCACCTGCGACCACGTGGGCATCCCGCGCCGGCTCGCCGGGCCCATGGGCACCGTCTGGTACGACCCGGTGGCCACCTTGGCGTTCCTGGCCGGGATCACCGAGCGGGTCCGGCTGCTCAGCCATGTCGCGATCGTGGCGCTGCGCCACCCGCTGCTCAGCGCCAAGAGCTACGCCACCTTGGACCACCTCTCGGGCGGCCGGCTGATCCTCGGGGTCGGCGCCGGGCACGTGCGGGAGGAGTTCGAGGCGCTCGGGGTGGACTTCGACCGCCGCGGCCCGGTCCTGGACGAGACCCTGGACGCCCTGCGGGCGGCGCTCGGGCCGCAGGAGTTCCCCGCCTTCGAGGGGCGCCACCTCGCCTTCCGCGACCTGGGCCAGCTGCCGCGGCCCGCCCAGGAGCGGATCCCCGTGTGGGTCGGCGGCTCCTCGCCCGCCGCCGTGCGCCGGGCGGCCGTCCGGGGGGACGGCTGGCTGCCGCAGGGCGATCCGATCGAGCGGCTGCCGGAGCAGATCGCCCGGATCCGGGAGCTGCGCGCGGCGGCCGGGATCACCGATCCGATCGAGATCGGGGCCATCACCCCGGCGCTGTACGTCGGCGAGCCCGGCTGGGACACCGGGCGGCGCACCCTCACCGGCAAGCCCGAGGTGCTCGCCGAGCGCCTGCGGGAGTACGCCCGGCTGGGCGTGGACCAGATCCAGGTGCGCCTGCGCAGCCGCGACGCCGCCGAGCTCGTGGACCAGATCTCCGCCTTCGGGGCCGACGTGGCGCCCCACCTCGACTGAACCGACCAAGGAGTGCGCATGGGCAAGCTGGACGGCCGCGTGGTGATCGTCACCGGTGCGGCCCGGGGTCAGGGCGAGCAGGAGGCCCGGCTGTTCGCGGCCGAGGGCGCCGCGGTGCTGCTCGGCGACGTGCTGGACGGCCAGGGCGAGGCCGTTGCGAAGGACCTGGGCGGGGCGGCCCGGTACGTCCGGCTGGACGTGGGCCGGCAGGAGGACTGGGTCGCGGCCGTCGCCGCCGCCAAGGAGTCCTTCGGCCGGGTCGACGGCCTGGTCAACAACGCCGGCATCCTGCGCTTCAACGAGCTGACCGCGACCCCGCTGGAGGAGTTCGAGCAGGTGGTCCGCGTCAACCAGGTCGGCGCCTTCCTGGGCATCAAGCACGTGGCGCCCGAGCTGGCCGCCGCGGGCGGCGGCACCATCGTCAACACCTCCTCGTACACGGGCCTGACCGGCATGGCGTACGTGGGCGCGTACGCCGCCACCAAGGCCGCGATCGTGGGCCTGACCCGGGTCGCGGCGCTGGAGCTGGCCGCGAGCGGGATCCGCGTCAACGCGATGTGCCCGGGAGCCGTGGACACCCCCATGGCCAGTCCCGGGCAGGTGGACCCGGCGAGCCTGGACGACGAGGCCCGCGAAGCCATGGCGGAGCTCTACCGGAAGGTGGTGCCGCTGGGGCGGGTGGGGCGCCCGGAGGAGATCGCCCGGCTCGCCCTCTTCCTGACCAGCGAGGACTCCTCGTACATCACCGGTCAGCCGTTCGTGATCGACGGCGGTTGGACGGCCGGGGTCAGCCTTCTCTGACGAAGCGTCAGCTATTGACGCGCACGGTGCGCGGTGGAACAGTCGGACCCATCAATCTGACGATCCGTCAGAAATCAGAAGGACGGTGAACCCCTTGGAATTCGGGCTCTTTGTGCAGGGACACGTGCCTGAGGCGCGCTCCAAGGTCGACCCCGAGGCAGAGCACAAGGCACTGATCGAGGAGACCGAATACGTCATCCAGGCCGACAAGTCCGGCTTCAAGTACGCCTGGGCCTCCGAGCACCACTTCCTGGAGGAGTACTCGCACCTGTCGGCGAACGAGGTCTTCCTCGGGTACCTCGCCCACGCCACCGAGCGCATCCACCTGGGCTCGGGCATCTTCAACCCGCTCGCCCAGGTCAACCACCCGGTCAAGGTCGCGGAGAAGGTCGCGATGCTCGACCACCTCTCCAAGGGCCGCTTCGAGTTCGGCACCGGCCGCGGCGCCGGCAGCCACGAGATCCTGGGCTTCCTGCCCGGCATCACGGACATGAACCACACCAAGGAGATCTGGGAGGAGACCATCGCGGAGTTCCCCAAGATGTTCCTCCAGGAGGAGTACGAGGGGTTCCAGGGCAAGCACTGGTCGCTGCCGCCGCGCAAGGTCTTCCCCAAGCCGTACGGCAAGGCCCACCCCGCCATGTGGTACGCCGCCGGCTCCCCGTCCTCGTACGCGATGGCGGCCAGGAAGGGCCTCGGCGTCCTCGGCTTCAGCGTCCAGAAGGTCTCCGACATGGAATGGGTGCTGGAGCAGTACAAGACGGCGATCCAGGAGGCCGAGCCGGTCGGCGCGTTCGTCAACGACAACGTGATGGTGACCTCGACCGCCATCGTCGCCGAGACCCACGACAAGGCCGTCGAGATCGCGGTGAACGCGGGCATGAACCGCTTCCAGTCGCTGGTCTTCCGCTACCACGACACCTTCCCGCGGCCCGAGGCCATCCCGCAGTGGCCGGAGATCCTCCCGGAGTACGACGCCGAGATCATCGAGCTGCTGATCGCCGAGGAGCTGATGATCTGCGGCGACCCGCAGGAGGTGCTCGCCCAGTGCAAGCGCTGGGAGCAGGCCGGCGCGGACCAGCTGTCCTTCGGCCTGCCGACCGGGATCTCGTACGAGGACACCATGACCACGATCAAGCTCCTCGGCGAGCACGTGATCCCCGAGATCGACACCGACCCGGTCCACCGCACCACCCGCTTCCGGGACGCCGCCCAGGCCGGGTGAGGCACCCCGTGAACGGGGACGGCGTCATCCCGGACCGCCGTCCCGCACCGGCCCCGGCCGGAGGCGACACCGGGCCGCGGCCGGCCCGTCGCCCCCCGGCCGGGGCACACGCACGAGGAAGGACGCCATGCTCGACCACCTGATCAAGGGCGCCACCGTCGTGGACGGCACCGGCGCCCCCGCCCGCACCGCGGACGTCGGCATCGCCGGCGGCCGCATCACCGTCGTCGCCGAGCCCGGCACCGTCACCGGGCCGGCCCGCAGCAGCGAGGACGCCACCGGACTCGTCCTCGCCCCCGGCTTCGTCGACCCGCACACCCACTACGACGCCCAGCTGTTCTGGGACCCGTACGCCACACCCTCCATGAACCACGGCGTGACCACCGTCGCCGGCGGCAACTGCGGCTTCACCCTCGCCCCGCTCAACCCGGCCCGCCCCGAGGACGCCGACTACACGCGCCGCATGATGAGCAAGGTGGAGGGCATGGCCCTCACGGCACTCGAAGAGGGCGTCGAGTGGTCCTGGCACACCTTCGGCGAGTACCTCGACGCCCTGGAGGGCCGCATCGCCGTCAACGCCGGCTTCATGGTCGGGCACTGCGCCCTGCGCCGGCACGTCATGGGCGAGGACGCCACCGGCCCGCGCCGGCCCACCCCGGACGAGATGCGGGAGATGCTGCGGCTGCTCCACGAGGCGATGGACGCCGGCGCCTGGGGCCTGTCCACCACCCAGTCGGCCACCCACTCCGACGGCGACGGCCGGCCCGTCGCGTCCCGGCACGCCGGCCCCGAGGAACTCCTCGCCCTCGCCCGCGCCGTCGGCGAGCACGAGGGCACGCAGCTCGAAGCGATCGTCGCCGGCTGCCTCGACCAGTTCTCCGACGCCGAGATCGACCTCCTCGTGGAGATGAGCGCCGCCGCCGGGCGCCCCCTGAACTGGAACGTGCTCACGATCGACTCCGCCGTCCCCGAACGCGTCCCCCGCCAACTGCTCCCCAGCGAACGCGCCCGCAAGGCGGGCGGCCGCGTCGTGGCGCTGACCATGCCCATCCTCACCCCCATGAACATGTCGCTGGGCACCTTCTGCGCCCTCAACCTCATCCCCGGCTGGGGCGAGGTCCTGGGCCTGCCGGTGCCCGAGCGGATCGCGCGGCTGCGCGACCCCGCCGTGCGCGCGCAGATGCTGCGCCGGGCCGACAGCAAGGAGGCCGGGGTGTTCCGGCGGCTGGCCGACTTCGGCCGCTACGTCGTCGGGGACACCTGGAGCAAGGAGAACGAGGGCCTGACCGGGCGGGTCGTCGGCGACGTCGCGGCCGAGCGAGGCCAGGACCCCTTCCAGTGCCTGGTGGAGATCTGCGCCAACGACGGGCTGCGCACGGTGCTGTGGCCGATGCCGACCGACAACGACCCGGACAGCTGGGCGCTGCGCGCCGAGACCTGGAACCACGAGGACGTCATGCTCGGCGGCTCCGACGCCGGCGCGCACCTGGACCGGATGTGCGGGGCGCCGTACACGACCCGGTTCCTCGGCGACTGCCTGCGCGGGCGCAAGCTGGTGCCGCTGGAGCGGGCGGTGCAGATGCTGAGCGACGACCCGGCGCGGCTGTTCGGGCTGCGCGAGCGCGGCCGGATCGCCGAGGGCTTCCACGCCGACCTGGTGCTCTTCGACCCGGAGCGGATCGAGGCGGGCCCGGCCACGCTCGTGCACGACCTGCCGGGGGCCGGCCCGCGGCTGGACTCGCGGGCCGCCGGCATCGTCTCCGTACGCGTGAACGGGGTGGAGACCGTCCGCGACGACCGGGTCACGGGCGCGGTGCCGGGCACCGTGCTGCGCTCGGGCCGCGACACCAGGACGGTGGGCACCCGATGACGGCGGCGGCGCAGCGGCTGTTCATCGGCGGGGAGTGGGTGGAGCCGGCCGGCGGTCACTACGAGGTGGTGAACCCGGCCGACGAATCGGTGGTGGGGCTCGCCCCCGAAGCCTCGCCGGAGCAGGTCCGCGAGGCGGCGCGGGCCGCGCGGGAGGCGTTCGCCGCCTGGTCGCGGACCCGCCCGCAGGAGCGGGCGGCGATCCTGGACCGGGCCGCCGACATCGTCCAGCGGGAGTTCGAGCCCTGGGCCGCGCTCGCCCGGGCCGAGACCGGCGCCCCGACCGGCATCGCCCGCGGCATGCAGGTCGCGGTCGGGGCGGCCCGCTTCCGCCGGTACGCGGCAGGCGCCCTGGAGCCGGTCGAACGCGGTCTGCCGCCGCAGGTCACCGAGGCGGGGCCGATGGGCGCGGCGAGCGTGCTGGGCGCGCTGGAGGTGCGCCAGCCGGTGGGCGTGGTCAGCTGCATCACCTCGTACAACAACCCGTGGGCCAATCCGGCGGGCAAGGTCGCCCCGGCCCTGGCCATGGGCAACACGGTGGTGGTCAAGCCGGCGCCGCAGGATCCGCTGTCGGTGTTCAAGATGGCCGAGGCGCTGGCGGAGGCGGGCGCGCCGCCCGGGGTGGTCAACGTGGTCGGCGGGCGGTCGGTCGCGGTGGGCGAGGCGGCGGTGGACTCCCCGGACGTGGACATGGTGTCGTTCACCGGGTCCACGGGGGTCGGCCGGCGGATCGCCGAGGTGTGCGGGCGGTCGATGAAGCGGCAGCTGATGGAGCTCGGCGGCAAGGGCGCCGCGATCGTCTTCGACGACGCCGACCTCGACGCGGCCGTGCGCGGCATCGGGACCACCTTCTCCTTCTACAGCGGGCAGATCTGCACCGCCCCGACCCGGGTCCTGGTCCACCGGTCGGTGCACGACGCCCTGCTGGCGAAGCTGGCCGGCTACGCGTCGTACCTGAAGGTCGGCGACCCGGCGGAGCACGGCACGGTGGTCGGGCCGGTGATCTCCGCCGCGCACCGCGACCGCGTGGAGGCGTACGTCGAGCTGGGCCGCAAGGAGGGGGCGCGGGTCGTCGTCGGGGGCGAGCGCCCGGTGGTGGGGCCGGCGGGCAAGGGCTTCTACGTGGCGCCCACGCTGCTGGCCGACTGCACCAACGACATGCGGGTGGTGCGCGAGGAGATCTTCGGGCCGGTGGTCGTGGTCGTCCCCTTCGACACGGAGGAGGAGGCCGTGGCCCTGGCCGACGACAGCGACTACGGCCTGCTCAGCTACGTCTGGTCCGGTGACGTGGCCCGGGCCTTCCGGGTGGCGCGGCAGCTGCGGGCCGGCGGGGTCGGGGTCAACACGATCGGCCGCAACATGGAGGCGCCCTTCGGCGGCTTCAAGCGCTCGGGCGTGGGCCGGGACGTGGGCTCGTACGCGCTGCACGCCTACAGCGAGATCCAGTCGATCGTCTGGACGACGTAATCCGGGGCGGACGCGTACGGGGGCCCGGGCGGGGCGCGGCCGGAGGGCCGCAGCCCCGTCCTGGCCGTGGCAAAAAAAGACACGGGAAAGTTTGGAAACGGACAAAGCGGGCAGTGATGCGATTTCCGCATTCCGAAACCTCCCCGGCGGCTCCCGCGAAACGAGGAGCAGGGTGGCGGGTGAACCTTTCATTTCGCGTGGATGAACGGCGCCACTCTCCCGAATCAAAGGAATTTCGGCCCGTCACTATCCGGAGTTGATCCCTCCGGATATGGAAACCGCAGGCTCTACCGTCCTGTCCCATGACACAGCTGGACGTGCGGCCCGGGGCCGGAGACACGGTGAGCGGGGTCGCCGCGGGCAGCGGCGACGTCCGCGGCAAGGGCCTGGGCAAGGGTTCCGTCGGCCTGGTCGGAAGCGCCGTCATCGGCATCTCGACCGTCGCCCCCGTCTACTGCCTGACGTCCACGCTCGGCTCCACCGCCGGCGAGGTCGGCCTGCAGATGCCCGCCGTCTTCCTCGCGGGCTTCCTGCCGATGCTCCTGGTCGCCTTCGCCTACCGCGAGCTCAACAAGGCCGTGCCCGACTGCGGCACCTCGTTCACCTGGACGGTGAAGGCCTTCGGCCCGCGCGTCGGCTGGATGTGCGGCTGGGGCCTGGTGATCGCCACCATCATCGTCCTGTCGAACCTGGCGGGCGTGGCCACCTCGTACTTCTGGCTGCTGGCCGGCGAGATCACGAACAACCCCTCGATCGCCGCCCTGGACGACAACAAGCCCGTCCACATCCTGACCTGCCTCACCCTGATCGCCGTCGCCACCGCGATCAGCTACCGCGGCATGACGGCCACCAAGGGCGTCCAGTACGCGCTCGTCGGCCTCCAGCTCGTCGTCCTCGCCGCCTTCGTGGTCATGGCCTTCTCCAAGGCCGGCGCCGGCGCCTTCGACACCGGCGTGGACTTCTCCTGGGAGTGGATGAACCCCTTCGAGGTCGGCTCCATGGCCTCCTTCACCGCGGGCCTGTCCCTCTCGATCTTCATGTACTGGGGCTGGGACGCGTGCCTGGCCACCAACGAGGAGACCACCGGCTCCACCAAGACCCCCGGCCGCGCCGCGCTGCTGGCCATGGTCGTGCTGGTCGGCTCGTACCTGGCCACCGGCATCGCCGCCCAGATGGCCGTCGGCTCCGGCGACAGCGGCCTGGGCCTGGCCAACGAGGAGACCTCCGGCAACGTCTTCGCCGCCCTGGCCGGGCCGGTCATGGGCCCGGCGCTCGGGATCCTGCTCTTCGTCGCCGTCCTGGCGTCCGCCGCGGCCTCCCTGCAGACCACGTTCATCCCGGTGGCCCGCACCGTCCTGGCCATGTCCGCCTACGAGGCGCTGCCGCCCGCGTACGCCAAGGTCCACCCGCGGTTCAAGACCCCCGGCCGGGCCACGGTCATGGCGGGCCTGGCGACCGGCGCCTTCTACACGGTCATGACCCTGGTCAGCGAGAACGTCCTCACCGACACGATCTTCGCGCTCGGCCTCATGATCTGCTTCTACTACTCGCTGACGGCCTTCGCCTGCGCCTGGTTCTTCCGCAAGGAGCTGCGCCGCTCGGCCCGCGACCTGTTCTTCAAGGGCGTCTTCCCGGTCCTGGGCGGGCTGCTGCTGGCCGCCGTCTTCCTCAAGACCCTCTACGACGCCTGGGACCCCGCGTACGGCTCCGGCTCGACCCTGCCCGGCGTGGGCATCGGCAACGTCTTCCTGATCGGCGTCGGCCTGCTGGTCCTCGGCCTGGTCATCATGCTCGTCACCGAGCGCCGCAGCCCGGCCTTCTTCCGCGGCGAGGTCCTCACCCGGTCCACGCCCGCCCTGGTCGTCGAGGACTGACGCCCGCGGCGTGTCGGGGGTGACCGGCGGCCCGGCGGGTTCGTTGGTCAGGCCATGAACGCCAAGAGCAGCATGAAGCGCACCCTCGCCGCCCTCGTCCTCGGGGGCGGCGCCGCCCTCGCCCTGACCCCGGCCGCCGCCCAGGCCGACGGGCTGCCCAAGGGGCAGCCGCTGACCGAGCGGCTCGGCACCATGGTCGACCACCCCGACCAGGCCGTGAAGGACACCGGGACCGCCGTCGGCGTCGCCACCGCCGTCACCTCCACCGCCGCGCAGTCCTCCCTGGGCGGCGCCGGCACCGCCCTCGGCGGCGGACTCCCGGACGCACCGTCCCTCGGCGGCCACGGGCACTGAACGCACCGGCCGCCGACGCGGCGGCGGCACCCTCTGTCCGGCGGGCCGCGGCGCGGGCGGGTCCGTAGCGCCCGTGGCTCGTTGGGCAGGGCATGTCCCTGTGGTTACTGAACACCTTCAGCACCTTCGCCCTGGCCGTGCTCCTCGTCGGCGGCCTGGTCCTCCTCGCCGTGGCGGGCAGCGTCACCGTCCGCCGCCGCCACCCCAGGCTGGCCGACGGCGAGCACAACGAGATGGTCGGCGTCGCCCTCGGCATGTTCGGCGCGATCTACGGCATCATCCTGGCCTTCGTCGTCGTCACCCTGTGGACGCAGATGGAGAACACCCAGAACGTCGTCGCCAGCGAGGCCACCGACCTCGCCCTGGTCGTCCGCAGCGCCGAGGCCTTCCCGCCCGCCGACCGCTCCCGCGTCGAGCGGGCCGTCGGGGACTACGTGCACGCCGTGGTCGAGGTCCAGTGGCCCCGCATGCGGGACGGCCGGCCCAGCTTCGACGCCACCGCCGAACAGACCCACGCCATGTACACGGCGCTGCAGGGCTACGAACCGGCGTCCGCCCGCACGCAGGCCTTCTACGAGGAGGCGGTGGCCCGCCTCAACGACGCCGCCGGGCAGCGGCGGGCCCGGATCACCGCCGCCGAGCAGTCGCTGCCCACCCTGCTGCAGATCCTGGTCTACGGCGGCGCGCTGGTGATCCTCCCGCTGACCTTCCTGTTCGGGCTGCGCAGCCTGAAGATGCAGCTGCTGTTCGTCGGGGCGGTGGCCGCGCTGATCGGCTTCAGCCTGCTGCTCGTCCTGGTCCTGGACCGGCCGTTCTCGGGCGAGCTGAGCGTGAGCGCCGAACCGTACAAGCAGGCGGCACTGGCCCGGTTCTGGCGCTAGCCGGACTCCGGGCGGACCTCGGGGCCCTGCCCCAGCAGCAGGCTGCCCAGCGCGGTGCGGCGGTGCAGGACCGCCTTGCCGGCCCGTTCGGTGGACAGGAGCCCGGCGCCGCGCAGGGCCGCCGCGTGCGCCGAGACCGTCGGGGCGCTGACGCGGAGCCGACGGGCCAGCTCGGTCGTCGTGCGGGCCTCGGTCAGCAGCCGCAGGAGCTCCGCCCGGGTGCCCCCCACCACCTTGGCCAGCGCCTGCGGGCCGGTGGCGCCGTCGGGCCGCGGCGGCAGACCGGGCCCGGCCGGGTACGTGACCACGACCGGGCGGCCCGGGAGATCGGACAGCAGCGGCCCGCCGGACCAGTGGAAGGTGGGCAGCAGGAGCAGCCCCCGCCCGCCCGGCCGCACCTCCCGCGGCGGGCCCGGGAGCTCCCAGACCCCGCCGTGCAGCCGGGCGCCGGGCAGCAGCCCGGACAGCAGCGCACCGACCCCGCCCTCGGCGAGCTCCACCGCCCGGCGCACGAACTCCCCGCGGTGCAGGTCCTGCACCTGCCCCCACACCGGAGCGAGCAGCGCCTCGAACGCCGCCAGCTGCGCCCGGTGCACCACCTGCCAGGCCCGCGCATCACCCCGGCGCAGGCCCTGGACCCACGCCGGCACGGGGGTCCGCGCGGGTGCGTGGACCCGCTCCAGCTCCGCGGCGACCACCTCGGCCGGGGTCGCGCGGACCTGCTCCAGGGCGGCGGGGACGGAGTCCGCCGTCACGTCCAGGAAGCCCGGTGCCCGCCCGGCGGGGACGAGGTCCGCCAGCGGGTGCGCCGCCCCCGGCAGGGCCCGCAGCGCCCTGCGCCGCCACGGCCCGTGCAGGAGGTCGCCGTCCCGGCGGCACATCATGGCCAGCGCCACGTTGAGCTCCTGCAGCGGGGCGGGCCGGGGCGCGACGCCGACCCGGGCCACGTCCTGCGGGGTCAGGTGGATCCGGATCGCCATCCTTGAGCCTCCTTCCTCAACGATCGTCCGCGGTGGTCCGCGCGCGCAGCATGAGCCGCATGACACGCGACTTCCACGTCAGCCGACGCTCCGTCACCAGGTCCGCCCTGCTCGGCTCCGCCGCCCTGCTGCTCGGCGGGGGCGGCGGCGCCGCCCGTGCGGCCACCTCCCCGCCACCGGTCCGGGGCGATGCCGTCCTCACCCTCCCCGCGCCCACGGGCCCGCACCCCGTGGGGCGCCGGTCGGTGCACCTCGTCGACACCTCCCGCCCCGACCCCCTGTCGCCCGGCTGCCCGGTGCGGGAACTGATGCTGACCCTCTACTATCCGGCCCGGGACGTCACCGGCCTCGCCCGGGCCCCGCAGCTCCCGGCGCGCGCGGCGGCCGCGTTCGGGCAGATCGCCCCGTTCGGCCCGCTCCACCTGCCCGCGGCGGGCGTGGACTGGAGCGCCACCGCGTCCCACTCGTACGAGGACGCCCCGGCGCTGCCCGGCCGGCGGCCGGTGCTGGTGCACAGCCCGGGCGGCGGGGACCCGCGCGGGTGGGGGACCTGCCTGGCCGAGGACCTCGCCGCCCACGGCGCCGTCGTCGTCTCGGTCGACCATCCCGGGGACGCGGCCGCGGTCGAGTTCCCGGACGTCACCCCGTACCGGCCCGAGCCGGTGCGCGAGACGGTCCTGCGCGGCGAGCCGCGGGACGAGCCGGCGCTGTGGCGCACGCTGATCGACGTACGGATCGCCGACCTGCACTTCGTCCTCGGCCGGCTCCGCGACCCGGCCGGCCTGCCGCTGCCCGACGGGCTCGCCGGCGCGCTCGACGCGCGGCGCGTCGGCGTGTACGGGCACTCGGCCGGCGGGAGCGCCGTCACCGAGGTGCTCTTCGAGGACCGGCGGATCCGCGCCGGGATCAACCTGGAGGGCTACCTGGACCACCCGCCCACCGAGCCCGGCGGCCCGGCCGTCCCCTTCCCGGTCGTCGCGCACGGGCTGGACCGCCCGCTGCTCCTGCTGGGCAGCGACGGTTTCGACCACCGACGCGAACTGGCCCGTTCCTGGCAGCCCTTGGCCGCCCGCTCGCCGGGCCGGGTGCGCAGCGCGCGCGTGGCGGGCGCCGGGCACTGGACCTTCACCGACTTCGCCGCGGTCCTTCCGCAGCTGCGGGCGGCGGGGCTGACGACGGCGGACCGGTGCCGCGCCCTGATCGGCACGGCCGGCCCCGAGGTCTCGGTCCCGTACGTCCGCCGTACGGTCCGCGCGTTCTTCGCCCGCCACCTGAGCACCCGGCAGGGGGCGCCGTGAGACGCGCCGGAGCCGTACACCACGCCCGGTACGGGTAGGTGACCTGCCGAAACCGCCGCCCAGCACGGGACATTGAAGACATGACCACTCCGTCGTCGTCCGGCCCGGACGCCCTCGCCTGCGTGTTCACCCAGCGCCTCAGCTCCACCCCGCGCGGCGCCCGCCTGGCCCGCCACCTCACCCTGCTCCAGCTGGAGGACTGGGGCATCCCCTACCGCACCGACCTCTCCGACCGCGCCGCCCAGCTCGTGGCCGAACTCGCCGCCAACGCCGTCACCCACGGCCGCGTCCCCGGCCGCGACCTGGAACTGCGCGTGTCCCTCCTCTCCGGCGTCGTCCGCATCGAACTCGCCGACGCCCGCCGGGACCGCCGCCCCCACCCCACCCCCGACGGCCACGGCCTCCCCCTGATCGAGGCCCTCGCGGACGCCTGGGGCGTCACGGACCGGGCGATGGGCAAGACGGTGTGGGTGGAGGCGACGGCCTGGGATCAGAGGAACTGGGCCAGTTCGTCCAAGGCGCGCAGCACCTCCGGTTCGGAGGCGGAGGGGAGTTGGGCGACGACCTCCTCGATTCCGAGGTCGGCGTAGTGGCCGAGTTTGCCGGGGGTGGGGTGGATCGCGTACGGGACGACCTGGAGGGCCTTGGGGTCGCGGCCGGCCCGCTCCCAGACGGAGCGGAGCACCGGCAGCGTCTCGGTCAGCCCGCGTCCGCCGATCGGCATCCAGCCGTCGGCGTGGTCGGCGATCGCGGCGAACAGCTTGGGGCCGGCGGCGCCGCCGAGCAGGGTGCGGGGACCGTACAGCGGGATGCCGGCGGCGAGTTCGCGGGGCGCCTGGACCGGCTTGGGGTGGGCGGAGCTGGCCCGGACCGAGGAGAACTGCCCGACGTACGCCGTCGGTTCGGGCGCCCACAGCGCCCGCATGAGGGCCATCCGGTCCCGGACCAGCTCGCGCCGCTGCCCCCACTCGACACCGTGGTCGGCGGCCTCCTCGGTGTTCCACCCGTACCCGACGCCCAGGGTGAACCGCCCGCCGGACAGGTGGTCCAGTGTGGCCACCTGCTTGGCCAGCCCGATCGGGTCGTGCTGCGCGACCAGCGTGATCCCGGTGCCCAGGTGCAGCCGCTCGGTGACGGCGGCCGCCTGGCCCAGCGCGACGAACGGGTCGAGCGTCCGGCCGTACATCTCGGGCAGCTCACCGCCCATCGGCGCGGCGGTGTCCCGGCTGACCGGGATGTGCGTGTGCTCGGGCAGATAGAGCCCGCTGAACCCGCGCTCCTCCAGCGCCCGGGCGATCCGGACGGGCGTGACCGTCAGATCGGTCAGAAAGATGGTCGTGGCGATCCGCATACGTGCTGACACCTCCGTCACAGGTTCGGGCCCCGCCACGGTAGGACGTATCCCCCGAAGACGGCAGGGGGCGCGTCGCGCCGCGCCGCTGGCGTCCGGTGGGTCGGGGCCACCGGTTCGGCCTCCGGGCCGTGCCCGCCTTCCGGGAGGCGACCGGGGAGATCCGGGCGTTCTCCCCGGAAGGACGGGCCGGGCGTCAGCCGCGCGGGTAGCGGGCCAGCCAGCCGGGGGAGGAGGTGTCGGGGGTGTGCAGGGTGGGGCCCTGGGTCAGCTCCAGGGCGAGGTCGTCGGCCAGTTCGAGGACGGTGGCGCGGCCCTCCAGCTCGGCCAGCCAGGGCGCCGGCAGGGCCGTCTCACCGTGCAGGGCGCCCAGCAGCGCGCCGCACAGCGCACCGGTCGTGGCGGAGTCGCCGCCGTGGTCGACGGCCAGCCGCAGCCCGTGGCGCACGTCCTCGGCGACCAGGGCGCAGTAGACGGCCGCGGCCAGGCAGTGGGCGGCGTGGGGGTCGTCGTCGGGGAAGAGGGACTCGACGAGCTTCGGCGAGGGCACGCCCTCGGTGACGGCGGCCAGCGCCCGGCGCAGCGCGTCCGCCACCGGCTGGTGCCCGGGCCGGGCATCGAGCAGGGCCAGGGCGCGCCCGGTGGCCGGGGCGAGGGCCTCGCCGCGGGCGAGGCCGTGGACGATGACGGCGACGGCGGCGGCGGACAGGTACGCGGTGGGGTGGCCGTGGCTCTGTACGGCGCACTCGACGGCGAGTTGCAGCACCAGCGCCGGGTCCCAGCCGACCAGCAGGCCGAACGGCACCGACCGCACGGTGGCCCCGGCGTCCCGGGCGGTGGGGTTCTTGGGCCGGTCCAAGGTGCCGAGGACGTCGTCGCCGAAGCCGGTCAGGCAGGCCGGAGCCGGGTCGCGGCGGGCGTAGAGCCACTCCTGCCGGGCCAGCCAGCCGTTGTCGGCGCGGCGCTCGTCCGGGCCCCAGTCGTGCTGGGTGGCCGCCCAGCGCCGGTACGCGCGGTGGAGGCCGGTGGGCGGGTGCCAGGCGCCGGTGTCGCGGCGGACGTGGGCGCGTATGAGGCCGTCGACGGTGAAGAGGGTGAGCTGGGTCGCGGCGGTGACGGCGCCGCGCCGTCCGGGCGAGCCCCCGGCCCCGGGACCGGCCACCGGTTCGGTGAGTCCCTCCGGCCCGTGGGCCGCGCGGATGCCGTCCAGGGACAGCCCCGCCACCGGGGCGCCGAGGGCGTCGCCGAGGGCGGCCCCCAGCAGCGTGCCCCGGACCCGGCTACGGAAGTCCTGCTGCTCGGCCCGCCCCCAGAGCCCCGTCCACGCCACGGCTCGCCCGCCGGTCTGGTCGTCCATGTGTCCCCCGCTCCACTCTGGCGCGCACTGTAGTGGACAGCATCGACCGAAGGACGCCCCGAGCCCAACCCCGCCCAGAACGACCGAAACACGCGGGGCCCGACCCACGACCCTGCCTGAGCCCCCGGCCCCCGAAGCCGCCCCGCGCCGGAACCCCGCGGCCGCCCCGCGCCGGAACCCCGAAGCCGCCCCGCGCCGGAACCCCGCGGCCGCCCCGCGCCGGAACCGGGCGCCGGAACCCCGCGGCCGCCCGGCGGCCCCTCAGCGCCCGCCCTCGTCCTCCAACACCGGCAGCAGCTCGGGCAGATGGCCGTCCGAGGCGCGGGCGGCCGCCTGGCGTTCCGCCGGGACCTCCCCGTACAGCGTCGTGCGCGGCCGCGCCGGCCGCCCCGCCGCCTCGGCGATGGCGACCAGGTCCCGCACCGACCGGTACGAGCCGTAACTCGACCCGGCCATCCGCGAGATGGTCTCCTCCATCAGCGTGCCGCCCAGGTCGTTCGCCCCGGACCGCAGCATCTCGGCCGCGCCCTCCGCGCCCAGCTTCACCCAGCTGGTCTGGATGTTGGTGATGTGCGGGTGGAGCAGCAGCCGCGCCATCGCGGTGACGGCCCGGTTGTCGCGCGCGGTGGGGCCGGGCCGGGCGATGCCGGCCAGGTACACCGGGGCGTTGGTGTGGATGAACGGCAGCGTCACGAACTCGGTGAAGCCCTCCACGCCCTTCTCCCGCGCGGCCCGCTGCATCCGCGCCAGCGTGCGCAAGTGCCCCAGCCAGTGCCGCGGCTGGTCCACATGGCCGTACATCATCGTGGACGAGGACCGGATGCCCAGCTCGTGGGCGGTCGAGACGACGTCGATCCAGTCGGCCGCCGGCAGCTTGCCCTTGGTGAGCACCCAGCGCACCTCGTCGTCGAGGATCTCCGCCGCCGTCCCCGGGACGGAGTCCAGTCCGGCCTCCTTGGCGGCCGTCAGCCAGTCCCGTACCGACATCCCGGTACGGGTGGCGCCGTTGACGACCTCCATCGGCGAGAAGGCGTGCACGTGCAGGCCCGGCACCCGCTCCTTGACCGCCCGCGCGATCTCGAAGTACGCCGTCCCCGGCAGGTCCGGGTGGATGCCGCCCTGCATGCACACCTCGACGGCGCCCACGTCCCACGCCTGCTGGGCGCGGTCGGCGACCTGCTGCAGCGACAGGGTGTAGGCGTCGGCGTCCGTACGGCGCTGCGCGAACGCGCAGAAGCGGCAGCCGGTGTAGCAGACGTTGGTGAAGTTGATGTTCCGCGTGACGATGTACGTGACGTCGTCGCCGACCACCGACCGGCGCAGGTCGTCCGCGATCCGGCAGAGCGCGTCCAGCGCCGGCCCGTCCGCGTGCAGCAGGGACAGCGCCTGATCGTCGGTGAGCCGCTCCGGGTCCGCGGCGGCCTGCCGCAGCGCGGCCCGTACGTCGGTGTCGAGGCGCTCCGGTGCCGATCGCGGGTCGGGGGCCATGCCGGGCGCGGCCGCCTCCCGCAGCGCCTCCCAGTCGCCGTAGACCTCGTCGAAGTCCTCGCGGCGGTCGGAGCTGCGGCCCTCGGAGTCGATGGTGCGGTGCAGGTCGGTCCGGCCGGAGGACCCGAAGGCGGCGAAGCCCTCGTCGGGCTCCTGCCACGGCAGCCCCTTGACCTCGGCGTGCTCGTCGGCGAGGCCGGTGGCGGGGTCGGCGAGCGCGCGCACGTGCGGCAGCAGCCGGGGGTCGAGCCAGGGCTCGCCGCGCCGGACGAACTCGGGGTAGACGCACAGGCGCTCGCGCAGCGCGAAGCCGGCCTCGGCGGACCGCTGCGCCAGCAGCTCGATCCGGGGCCACGGGCGCTCGGGGTTGACGTGGTCGACGGTCAGCGGGGAGACCCCGCCCCAGTCGTCGATGCCGGCCGCGATCAGCCGGCCGTACTCCTCGTCCACGAGGTTCGGCGGCGCCTGCAGGCAGGCGGCGGGTCCCATGATGTGCCGGGCGACGGCGACGGTGGCGACCAGGTCGTCCAGTTCGGCGTCCGGCATCCCGCGCATCGCCGTGTCCGGCTTGGCGCGGAAGTTCTGGATGATCAGCTCCTGGATGCCGTGGTACGCGCGGCTGACGCGGCGCAGCGCGAACAGCGACTCGGCGCGCTCCTCGTACGTCTCCCCGATGCCGATCAGCAGGCCGGAGGTGAACGGCACGGACGAGCGCCCCGCGTCCTCCAGGACCCGCAGCCGCACGGCCGGCTCCTTGTCGGGCGAGCCGTGGTGGGGCCCGCCCGGCTCCGACCACAGCCGGGTGGCGGTGGTCTCCAGCATCATCCCCATGCTGGGGGCGACCGGCTTGAGCCGCTGGAAGTCGGTCCAGGACATGACGCCGGGGTTGAGGTGGGGGAGCAGCCCCGTCTCCTCCAGGATCCGGATCGACATGGCCCGCACGTAGGCGATGGTGTCGTCGTAGCCGTGCGCGTCGAGCCACTCGCGGGCCTCGGGCCAGCGGTCCTCGGGCTTGTCCCCGAGGGTGATCAGGGCCTCCTTGCAGCCCTGCTCGGCGCCGCGCCGGGCGATGTCCAGCACCTCGTCCGGCGACATGAACATCCCGTGGCCGGCCCGCCGGAGCTTGCCGGGGACGGTCGCGAACGTGCAGTAGTGGCACTTGTCCCGGCACAGCCTGGTCAGCGGGATGAACACGCTCTTGGAGTACGTGATCACTCCGGCCCGGCCCGCCGCCGCCAGTCCCGCGTCGCGGACCCGGGCGGCGGAGGCGGTCAGGTCGTCGAGGTCCGCCCCGCGCGCCTGGAGCAGCACGGCCGCCTCGGTCACGTCCAGCGCCACGCCGTCCCGGGCCCGGCGCAGCGCGCGGCGCATGGCGTTGGGGGTCGGGGCGGAGGCGTTGCCAGGAGACGTCATACCGCGAGCATACGATCCGCTGATCGGGGCACGGGGCGGGTCATCGCATCAGCTCACCCGCGTTGACCAGCAGCGACTGGCCGGTTATCGCCCGGGCCCGGTCGCTGGCGAGGAACGCCACGGCGTCGGCCACGTCCCCGTCCGTGGCGAGTTCGGGCAGCGCCGTGCGCCTGGTGAGCCGGCCGAGCACCTCCTCCTCGCCGACCTGCTCGCTGTGCGCGGTGAAGGTGACGAAGGCCTGGACGGGCGGGCCCCACATCCAGCCGGGCAGCACGGTGTTGACCCGGATCCGGTACGGGCCGAGTTCCCGGGCCATGGAGTACATGGCCGAGGTCAGCGCCCCCTTGGAGGCGGCGTACGCGGCCTGCTGGACCTCGCTCGGCGCGGCCACCGACGACTGCGTGCCGACGATCACGACGGACCCGCCGCGCTCCTTGAGCGCGGGCAGGCAGGCCCGGGTCATCCGCAGGGTGCCGAGCAGGTTGACGTCGAGGACCTGCTGCCAGGTGCCGAAGTCGGCGTCCTGGAGGCCGCCGAAGTACGAGTCCCAGGCGGCGACGTGCACGACGGCGTCGATCCGGCCGAACCGCTCCACGGCGAGCGCGGCCAGGGCCTCGCACCGGGCCTCGTCGGTGATGTCGGTGGTCCGGTAGGCGGTGTGCCGCCCGTCGGGGTCGATCTCGGCGGCGGACTTGGCGAGGTTCGCCTCCGTGCGCGCCCCGAGCACGGCGTTCCCGCCGTCCCGTACGACGGCGGCGGCGACCTGGTGCCCGAGCCCGGCCCCGACCCCGGAGACGACGACGGTCTTCCCTTGCAGCAGCATGTGCGCTCGCCTCCTGGCACCGGAACCCGGATGTGACGGTGCGTCAGACTACGGGTGCGGCGCCGAGGAGGGAAGGTCACGGGGACGGGGGCTTGCGGGGGGTCAGGGCGGCCAGGGCGGCGGTCGCGAGGAGGGTCCCCACCGCGACCATGGCCACGCCGATCACGAACAGGCCGCTGGCGTCGTCCGACCAGTCGTAGAAGGCGGCGGCGGTGGTCCCGGCCGTGGTGGCGAACACGGCGGCGTGGGCGTGGCGCCGGTACGCGGCCCAGCACACCGCCGCGCCCACGGTCAGGGCGAGCCCCAGGACCTGCCACGTCTCGTACGGGCCGGTCGTCGAGCCGTCGGGCTGCTGGTCGCGGTGCTGGTCCCAACCCAGCCAGGCGGCCCATGCCGCGGTCGCGAGGAGGAACAGCAGCAGGGCGGGGGCGAGGACCGTGAGCTTCTGGCGCATGGCTCCAGCATCCGGCCGGGCCGCGCGGCGGGCGAGTGCGCGCGTACTCACCCGCTTCTGAGTAGCCGGACGGCCGGACAGCAGGGCGGCCGGACGGTCGGACGGCCGGACGGCGGACGTGGTGCGGCAGGTCTCGCTATCTGACGGCAAGTCAGGTAGACGGATAGGGCATGGAGAGCCAAGAGCAGACCGAGCCCGCCCCCGACACCCGCGCCGACGCCTACGCCGAGCTGGCCTCGGTGGGCCCGTACGGCGTCCGCCCCGGCCACGCCCTGATCACGATGGTGGAGCCGCATCCCGGCCACGAGTACGCCTACAACCGCTGGTACGAGGACGACCACTACTACGCGGGCGCCATGGCCATGCCCTGGATGTTCGCCGGCCGCCGCTGGGTGGCCACCCGCGACCTCCAGGAGCTGCGCTACCCCGAGAAGTCGGCGGTCGCCCGGCCCGTCACCGCCGGCTGCTACCTCTCCACCTACTGGATCACCGAGGGCCGCTACGACGAGCACATGAAGTGGACCGTGGGCATCAACAAGCGGCTGAACCGCGACGCCCGCGTCTACCACGACCGGACGCACGTCTTCACGTCCTTCCAGGACCACGAGGTGACCGTCTACCGCGACGGCGCCGCCGGCCCGCGCGACTTCCACGCCCTCGACCACCCCTACGCCGGGCTGGTCCTGCAGGTCGTCGACGCCGACGGGCCCGCGCAGCGGACCGAGCTGCTGGAGTGGCTGCGCTCGCGCGCCCTGCCGCGCCGGCTGCACGGCTCCCCGGCCGCGATGGTGACCGTCTTCCGGCCGACGCCGCTGCCCGGCGACCGGATGACGTACGTCAAGCAGGTCGAGGGCGTGGACACCCGGCTGACGCTGCTGTGGTTCCTGGAGGCCGACCCGCGGCAGTGCTGGGACCGGTTCCGGGACCTGGACACCGAGGTCGCCGAGGCGGGGGCGGGGCGCGTGGAACTCGTCGCGCCGTTCGTCCCGACCGTGCCGGGGACCGACCGGTACGTCGACCAGCTCCGTCAGCGGGGCGTCGAGACATGGCCGAGCCCCCTCGGCTGAGGCGGCGATCAGTCGAGAGGGCTTCAGTCACTCAGCCATGGCAGGGTGAGCAAGAATCGGTGATGTCGTGGATTGTGGTGAGTTCGGGGACTTCGGTGAGTGAGTCCGGCGGGAAATTCAGATGCGGTGGCCCAGCCGGCCCTCGGTCACCTCGGTGACGAAGGAGCTCCACGCGCCGGCGGCGAAGGCGAGGGACGGACCCGCCTGCACCTTCGAGTCGCGGACCGCGATGGCCTCGGCGACGGTGGACTTGACCTCGACGCACGCGCCGTTTCCGCCGGAGTAGGAGGACTTGGTCCAGTTTTCCGTGGCGCCCAGTCGAATAGCCATGTTTTTCTCCGGTTCAGCGAGTTGTTTCGATGGGGGTGGCCGACGGAGGATTTCCGGTTTTCCGGAACGCTTCCCGGTCGACGTGATCGACGCTACCGGCAGCACTCCGGGCCTGAAGAGGTCATTCACCCATCCGGATGGCATATTTCAGCCAGGCCTTCCCTGGTCGGGCAGTGGCGGTGTACCGTACCGGGTCCGCCGCCGACTGCCCGTTTTACTTGGCCTTGCCCGCATAGGTTCCGATGATGTCGGAGATGAACTCGCGGGTCTGGTCGACATTGAGGGCCTGGGCGCGCAGGTGCTCGTACATCACGCTGTACTGCTGCACGTCGTTCGCCTTCTCCAGGTACAAATCGCTCGTCACGCCCTCGATGTACACGACGGTCGAGTCCGAAGCGTCCGGGAATTCCAAAATGGCGTACTGGCCGTTCACGCCGGGGTGCGCGCCCATCGCGAAAGGCATCACCTGCACCGTGATGTGCGGCTGTTCGGACTGCTCTATCAGGTGCTCCAGCTGCCGCACCATCAGCTGGGCGTCGCCCACGCGCCGGCGCAGCGCCGCCTCGTCGATCACCGCCCACAGCCGCAGCGGGCCGATCTCGGGGTTGTTGTTCTCGGTCTCGGACAGCCGCAACTGCCGGCGCATGCGCACCTGCACCCGCTTGTCGATGTCGGCGGGTGCCGTCTCGGGCAGCGCGCCGCGGATCAGCGCGCTCGCGTACTCGGGCGTCTGCAGCAGACCCGGCACGACCTGCGGCTCGTAGGTGCGCAGGCTCGCGGCGTCGGTCTCCAGTCCGATGTAGACGCTGTACGGGATGTCGCCGAAGGCGTGCCACCAGCCCTGCTGCCGGGAATCCTTGGCCATCTGCATCAGGGAGTCCACGAGCCGGCGGTCCTCCACCTCGTACACGTCGCACAGGTCCCGGACGTCGCGCTGGCTGATGGAACGGCGCCCGTTCTCCAACCGGCTGATCTTGGACTGGGAGACCAGCAGCCGCTCCGCGACCTGCTCGGCGGTCATGCCCTTGTCCTCGCGGAGCTTGCGCAACTCCATGCCCAGTCGGCGGCGTCGGACGGTGGGATTGACATTGGACGCCACGGGAACGGCACCTCCGCTTGCTCAGGTCTGTCATGTCTGTTGCGTATGTGATGGTCAGCAGACTGCCACCGAAGTCCGCTCCTGCGCTGGCGAACTGCGTATATGCAGACGCGCGGGGTGGCGTGACCGAACAAACGGCCACGCCACCCCGCGCGTGAGTCGAGCTGGCGGATCGGGTGGAGCAGATGGATCAAATGGAACGGATGGATCGGTTGGAACAGGTGGAACGGGCGGATCAGATGGAGCGGATGGATCAGTGCGCGGCGACGCGCGCCATCGCACCGGTGCGGCGCGGCTGCAACGGCACCGAACCGGCCGGGGCGGCCGGCGCGTGCGCGGCGTGAGCCGTGGCCCGTTCGCGCCGCGGCTGCGCGGCCACACCGTTCTGGACGTCCATCACGGCGTGCGCGACGAGACCGCCCATGGGGTCGTGCCGGATCAGGTCCCGCAGCCGGGACCTGGACGAACGCCCCTCGTTACCGGGGTACAGGTGCTTGCCGAGGCCGACCGCGTGGGCCAGCGCGGCGAGCGCCGCGGTCCGCGGGTCCGGCGGTACGCCGGTACGGATCGCACTGTCGAGCCGGGCACGGATCTCCCGGCTGATCGCCGTGTCGGTCGCCTGGTAGCGAGTCGTCGGCAGCACCCCGCACATCTGGCCGGCCACGGCATGGACCATGCCGCACCGCTCCAGGTGCGAGAGGTACGTCTGGCGGAGCCCCAGCCGGGGCCCGCCGATCCAGTGGACGGCCCGTACCGGACTGCCGCGACGGCGCAGCAGTTCCAGTGCGGAGTCCAAGGTCGGATCTCCTGTCGGCCGTGGCATCACCACGGCGATACGATCCCCGTCTGGGGCTATCCGTCCTGCCAGGGCCAGCTCCACTAGCTGTGCCCCGGCAAGGCCGAGGTCGAGCGACTGCGGCTGCGCCGTGGTTCCCGTGGCCGGGTCCAAGGCGAGCAGCAGAAGCTCCTCCGGAATTGTTCTGCGGCTCCTGCCCATCCATGCCTCCCCGCGTGGATGAATGACAGGGTGACGCCTCTCACATTCATCTGTCGAGAGCGCCTGGACGCTTTGTGGGGGAACCGGCAGCTATGTCGTTCTCGTCTAGCACGAGGGCGATGCCCCCGAGACGGGACACTGTGAGACGGTTCGGACAGCCGGACGGCGAGCGAGGAGGAACTGGTGGCGGGCGAGTCCCCCGACAAGTCGGTTGAGCAAGGTGCATCGTCTGGGGAGCCCAGGGAGGAGCGCGACCCGCGCCTGTCGGTGCTCCGTCCGCGCGACCCGGAACCGGACGCGAAGGCTCCGAAGCCGGGGTCCGGCGAGACCTCCGACACCGCCGAGGCCGAAGCCGGGGCGGAGGTCGAAGCCGGGGCCGGATCCAGGGCCGAAGCCGAAGCCGAAGCCGACGTCGAAGCAGACGTCGAAGCCGGGTCTGCGGCCGGGGCCGAGTCTGCGGCCGAAGCGCGGGGCGAGGTCGCCGAGGGCGCGACCGACCCGGCCGACGGCTCTGCTTCCCCCTCCACCTCCGCCTCTGGTTCTGATTCCGTTTCTGATTCCGCTCCCACGTCCGGTTCCGACTCCGCCGCCGAGCGGGACGGGGCTGCCGCGAAGCCGGCCGGCGGCTCCCTGTTCGAGCCGCGCAACCGCGCCAAGGGTGCCGAGGACGCTGCCCAGGGGGACAGCGAGCGGACCGCTGTCTTCCGTGCGTTCGAGCCGCGCCGGGGATCGGCCGCGGAGTCCGCCGAGCCTGCCGACAGCGAGCGCACGGCCGTGTTCCGGGCCCCGCGTGTGGGTTCCGCTTCTGCGCGGTCCGCCGAGGCCGCCGAGCCCGCCGGGTCCGCGCAGGCCACGGAGTCCGCGGAGTCCGCGGAGTCCCCGCGCAAGGACGGTTCCGAGGAGAGCCGTTCCCTCTTCGAGCCCCGCCGCCCGGCCGCGGCCGCCAAGACCCCGGCGAAGCCCGCTCCTTCGGACGCGAAGCCCGGCAAGGCGGCGCAGCCCGAGCCCGCCGAGGCCGCCGTCGAGCCCGACACCGAGCCCCGCACCGAGGCGGACACCAAGCCCGCCGCCGAGGACGCGGCCGAGGCCGAGGAACCGGCCGACAGCGAGCGGACGGCGGTCTTCCGCGCCCCGCGCGTCGGGACCGACGAGGCGAAGCCGAAGGCCGAGGGCAAGCCCGCCGCCGAGACCGGCGCCAAGGCCGACGCGAAGCCCGCCGCGAAGCCCGCCGCGAAGCCCGCCGCCGAGACCGGCGCCAAGGCCGACGCGAAGCCCGCCGCGAAGCCCGCCGCCGAGGACAAGGCCGACGACGCGGCCGAGGCGGAGGAGCCGGAGGCGGGCACCGGGGAGGCGCCGAAGGCCGCCTCCGGGAAGACCATGACGCTCGGGGCGGTCCGGCCCGCTCCGCGGGACAAGGCCGAGGACGGCGAGTCGGCGGACGCCGAGAAGACCGCGGTGTTCCGGGCGGTCCGCCCGGCGCCCGGCGAGACCAAGGCCGCGCCGAAGCCGGCGCGCAAGCCGGAGCCCGGCCCCGAGAGCGACAACGAGCGGACGAGCACCTTCGTACCGCTGCGCTCCGACGACACCCCGCGCCCCGACGCCAAGCCGGCCGGGACGAAGCCGACCGGAACGAAGCCGACCGAAGCGAAGCCGGCCGGGGCCAAGCCGGCCGACGCCAAGGCGAAGTCCCCGGCCGGACCGGCCGGAACCGCCGGACCGGCCGCGCCGGCCGCCGCCGCCCCCGCCGTGGAGCACCTCGGTACGGAGCGGACCACCCAGCAGCCGCTGCCCCCGCGTCCGCCGTTGGACATGCTCGCCGAGCTGACCAACAACCCGCCCCCGCCGCCCAGCCCCCTGCGCACCACCGTGCGCCGGCTCAAGATCTACACGCCGCTGGTCGTCCTGCTCGTCGTCGTCCTCGGCATCGTCCAGCTGGTGCGCCCGCTGCCGGAGCCGCGGCTGGTGATGACGGCCAAGAAGTCGCACAGCTTCCCCGGCGACAAGCCGAACCTGGTGTGGCCCGCCGAGGGCCAGGCCTCGGTGGCGGCGGCCGGGCTCGGCACCCTGGGCACGTACGGGGAGCAGAAGCCCGTGCCCATCGCCAGCGTGACCAAGTCCATGACGGCGTACATCATCCTGCGCGACCACCCCATCAAGAAGGGTGAGAAGGGCGCGATGATCGACGTCGACAAGACGGCCGAGACCGAGGGCAAGAAGAACAACTCGACGGACAACGAGTCCACCCTCGACACGGTGAAGGAGGGCGACAAGATCTCCGAGTACGACGCGATCGCCGCCCTCATGATCCCCTCGGCCAACAACATCGCGCGGCTGCTCGCCCGCTGGGACTCCGGCGGCGACCAGGAGGCGTTCGTCAAGAAGATGAACGACACCGCCAAGGAACTCGGCATGACCAACACCACGTACACGGACCCCTCGGGCCTGGACGCGACCACGGTCAGCACCGCCGAGGACCAGGTGAAGCTGGGCCTGAAGCTGGTCGAGATGGAGACGCTCCTCGACATCACCAAGAAGCCGAAGTGGACCGACCCCTCCGGCAAGACCTGGGACAACTGGAACCGTCTCGTCCCCTACAACGACTCGCTCGGCATCAAGACCGGCACCACCAGCAAGGCCGGCGGCAACCTCCTGTGGGCCGCCAAGAAGAAGATCGGCAACACCGAGCAGCTGATCGTCGGTGCCACCCTCGCCCAGCACAAGCCGGCCATCATCGACACCGTCATCGCGGCGAGCAAGCAGCTGATGATCTCCTCCCAGAAGGCCCTGACCGGCGAGGTCGTGGTCAAGAAGGGTGAGGTCGTCGGGCATGTGGACGACGGTCTGGGCGGCACGACGCCGGTGGTCGCCACCGCCGACGTGCAGGCGATCGGGTGGCCGTCGCTGACGGTTGCCATCAAGCTGGGCGACGGCGGGAACAAGATTCCGGAATCCGCCAAGGCGGGCACCGAGGTCGGAGTGCTGACCGTCGGCGAAGGTGCCAGCCAGGTCAAGGTTCCCGTGGCCCTCCAGCGCGACCTCGTCGCGCCGGGCATCGGCAGCAAGCTCACCCGCGTGGCCTGACCGCGCGGCTGACCGGCACACGGGCCGACGCGCGCTCCGGCACCCCCGGCGATCCGGGGGTGCCGGAGCGCGTCTAGGCTGCGGGACCGGTACGAAGGTTGGGGAGTACGTCAGTGACCACCGCGGAGCAGACCGCCGACGGCGCCGCCACCGCCGCACCCGCCCCGGGCCGGCCGCCCGGCACCGTCAGCAGCACGGGCACCGCCGACAGCACGGGCACCGTCAGCAGCACGGAGACCGGCAGCGGCACCGGCACCGGCAGCGGCACACGGCCGTCGGCCGGGCGCGCCCTGCTGGCGCGGGCCGAGCGGCACCCGGCGGTGACGGCCATGCTCGTCGCCGCCGTGCTGCACGTGCTGTGGTTCTACTGCTTCGCCAACAGCGGGGGCGACCTCGCCGCACAGGACGCCTGGGCCGAGTTCGTCGGCCGGCACCCGGACTCCGCGTACAACCTGGCCTGGTACGGCGGCATGCACCCGGTGTCGTACTCGGTCGTCTCGCCGTACCTGATGCACGTCCTCGGCGTGCGGACCACGATGATGATCGCCGGGACGGTCTCGGCGGGACTGACCGCGCTGATCCTCTCGCGCTGCCGCGGAGCCGTGCGCCAGCCGCTGTGGCCCGCGCTGGCCGGCGTGTACGGCCTGTTCTGCAACGCCCTGTCGGGACGGGTGACCTTCGGCCTCGGCGCGATGTTCGCGCTCGGCGCGGTCGCCGCGGCCTTCTGCTGGCCGCGCGTCTGGGCGGAGCGGCGGTGGGCCAAGGCCGCCGTGGCGGCGGTGCTCGCGGGGACCGCGACCGCCTCCAGTCCGGTGGCCGGGCTGTTCCTGGGCGTGGTGGCCGCCGCGCTGTTCCTGTCCGGGCGGCGCCCGGGGGCGTACGCCCTGGGCCTGGCGCCGGTGGCGGTGGTCGGGCTGTCGTCGTGGCTGTTCCCGTTCTCCGGCACCCAGCCGATGAAGATCGGCTCCGCCTGGGTGCCGTTCGTCTTCGCGCTGGCGATCGTGGCCCTCGTCCCGCGCGCCTGGCGGACCGTGCGGATCGCCTCCGCGGTCTACGCGCTCGGTGTCTTCCTGACCTGGGTGATCGACTCCCAGATCGGCTCCAACGTCACCCGCATGGTCATGCTCTTCGGCGGGGCCGTGCTGCTGGCCGCCCTGCCGTACTGCGTGCCGCGGACCCGGCGCTGGTACGCGCTGCTGCTCGCGATCGTCGGCATCCACGTCTGGATCACCACCAACAGCATCACGGACATCGTCCGCACCACCCCCAAGGCGGCGTGGGCCCACGAGCTGGCCCCGCTGGTCAACCAGCTGCAGCGGGTCGGCGCCGACCGCGGCCGGGTCGAGGTGGTCCCGGCCAGCAGCCACCGCGAGTCCTCGGCCTTCCCCGCGTACGTCAACCTCGCCCGCGGCTGGAACCGGCAGGCGGACCTGGAGCGCAACCCGCTCTTCTACGACGACACGCTCACCGAGGAGAGCTACCGCTCCTGGCTGGAGCGCTGGGGCGTGCACTACGTCGTCCTGCCCGCCGACAAACCCGACTCGGGCGGCGAGGACGAGGCGAAGCTGGTGCGCCAGGGGCTGCCGTACCTCCAGCAGATCTGGGGCGACGCGAACTGGCAGCTGTTCAAGGTGCACGAGCCGACCCAGCTCGTGTCCGGCCCCGCGACCCTCGTGCGGGCCGGCGCGGACCGCTGGGTGATCGACGTCCGGCAGCCCGGCCGGGTCCTGCTGCGCATCCCGCACTCGCCCTGGCTGGGCCTGGTGGACGCGAGCGGCAAGCGGGTCGAGGCGCCGCAGGAGACGGCCGAGTCGAAGGAGCAGGGGCTGGTGCCCCGGCAGTACGAGAACACCAGCGGGTGCCTGTTCAAGGCGGCCCCCGACACGGCGGGCGACGTCTGGACCGAGCTGCTCGCGCCGGCGCCGGGGGAGTACCGGATCGCGGCGCCCTACCAGCTGCCGCGGGGCACGGGCTGTCCGCAGGAGCTGGTGATCGAGGCGGTGGGGCCCGGGCACCGGCCGGTCCAGCGGCGCGCCGAGCCGCGGCAGCAGGGGCCGCGCTCGTAGCGGTGCGCCCGCCTCGGCGGAACGCCGCCCCAGCGGGTGCGTTCGTCCCGTTGTCTGCATACGATCCCAATAGTCCGATTGGGTGCTTCCTGAGGGAGTGACGACGGGATGAGCAAGGACCAGAAGCGGGAGTTCCGGCAGACGGTCAGGGATCAGGACCCGGTACGGGCGCCGCGGGCGCCGGGCCACGGCTTCGACGCCCCGGTGCGGAGCAAGGTCAAGGGCGGGGTCCACACCAAGGCCGACCTGAAGCGCGCGGGCGCGCCCCAGGGCGACCGCATCGGCGAACGCGCCAAGGGCCTCAGCTAGGCCCCGCCTCTTCGGACCGCGCGCGAGCGCACCGGACCGCGCGCGACCGCACCGGACCGGTGCGACTGCACCGGACCACGGCGGGTCCCGGCCCCGGCCGGGCGGCTGCGGGCCGACCTCGTGGCGGGTCCGTCCGGCGGGCCGGTTACCGTGACCTGGCGGGCGACGGCCCGGGGGCATGGGGGGCCCGTCACACCATGGACACGACACAGCACGCACCACCGCGCGGGCGCGGGCTCCGCCTGCCCGCCTGGACCGCGACGCTGACCTGGAAGGCGGCGCTGTTCATCACCTTCATGTGCTGCGCCCTGGCCGCCCTGCTCGGCGGCCTCGTGCACAGCGCCATGGCCGCCCAGACCGCCGCCGTGGCCCGCGAGAAGGCGCTCGCCCGGCTCGAACGGATCACCCTCGCCTACGAGACCGGCAGCCGGCCCTGGCGCGGCGAGGGCCTCAACCCGCCCGGCCTGCCGGAGGAGCTGCGCGCCCTGGCGGCGAGCGGTCGGCGCGGCACCCTCGTCGGGGAGCACCGCGGCCGGCCCGCGATGTGGGCGGCCGGTCCCGCCGACCACGGGGTCCTCGCCGCGGCCGTGGACTACAGCGGCAGCGTACGGACCCTGGCCGAGCTGGACCGGGCCATCCTCGGCTCGTCCGCGCTGGCCATCGGCGGCACGCTGGTCATGGGCGCCCTCGGCGTCACCCGGATCACCCGCCGGCTGCACCAGACCGCCCAGGTCGCCCGGCGGATCAGCGCGGGCGACCTCGACGCCCGGGTCGCCGACTCGCCGCGCCGCAAGGACGAGGTCGCGGCCGTCTCCGAGGCGCTGGACGGCATGGCCGCCACCCTCCAGCGCAAGCTGGAGGCCGAGCAGCGCTTCACGGCCGACGTCGCCCACGAGCTGCGCACCCCGCTGACCGGCCTGAACGCGGCCGCCGAGCTCCTCCCGGCGGGCCGCCCCGCCGAGCTGGTCCGGGACCGGGTGCGCGCCATGCGCGCGCTGACCGAGGACCTGCTGGAGATCTCGCGCCTGGACACCGGCGGCGAACGCATCGACTCCGCCCCGCACGACCTGGCGGACCTGGCCGCCCGTACGATCCGCGCCTCCGGCACGGACACCGCCCTGCGCCTGCTCTCCCCGGCCCGGGTGGAGACCGACCGGCGGCGCCTGGAGAGGATCCTGGGCAACCTGATCGCCAACGCCCACAAGCACGGGGCGGCCCCCGTGACGGTCACCGTCGAGCACGCCACGATCACCGTCACCGACGCGGGCCCGGGCTACCCGACGTACCTGCTGGCGGCCGGCCCGCAGCGGTTCCGCACGGAGGGCACCAACAAGGGCCACGGCCTGGGCCTGACGATCGCGGTGGGCCAGGCCGGCACGATCGGCGCCACCTTGACCTTCACCAACCCCCCGCGGGGCGGCGCCGAAGCCCGCCTCGCCCTGCCCCCGGTACCCCCGCCGCGAACGCCGAGGGACCACCCGCCGCAACCGGCGGATGGCCCCTGACTGTGTGCCCCCGGCAGGATTCGAACCTGCGACACCGGCTTTAGGAGAGCCGTGCTCTATCCCCTGAGCTACGAAGGCAAGACGCGCTGACAGCCTAGCGGATCGGGCTGGGCGGTCGCGCCCCCATCAGGGTGGGAGGGGTCGGCTACACCGCCAGGGGCGCGTGCAGTTCCACGAGGAGTTCGACCTCCACCGGTGCGTCCAGCGGCAGGGCGGCCACGCCGACCGCGCTGCGCGCGTGGCGGCCGGGGTCGCCGAAGGCCGTGACCAGGAGTTCGCTCGCGCCGTTGACGACGGCCGGCTGGCCGGTGAAGTCCGGGGCGCTCGCCACGAAACCGACGATCTTGACCACCCGCTTGACCTGCGAGAGGTCCCCGGCGACCGGGATCAGCGCCGCCAGGGCGTTGAGCGCGCACTGCCGCGCGAGCTCCGTCGCCTGCTCGGCGGTGACCTCCGCGCCCACCTTGCCGGTCCGCGGCAGGGCGCCGTCGACGAGGGGCAGCTGGCCCGACGTGTGGACGTACGGGCCGCTGCGGACGGCGGGGACGTAGACGCCGACCGGTTCGGGGGCGGGCGGCAGCTTCAGCCCGGCCGCGGCGAGGCGTTCCTCGGGGGTCGTGGTCATGTCGTAGGTCCCTTTCTGCTGCTGATCCGTCAGGGGCGGGTGATGCGGACCTGGTAACTGCCGTTCGCCAGCCGGGCGATCACCTTGACGGTGACGCCGGCCTGCTCGTCGGTGAAGGTCTCGCCCGGTTGGAACGGGGCGTCGGAGAGCTCGGCGTGGACGTTCGAGCGGCGGGTGCAGCCGCCGCTGGCGCTGGTGCTGTCCGCGACGATGACCGGCCCCTGCCCGGTGTCCACCGCGGAGTCGACCTTGTAGACGAGCACCCCGGGCTTGCACACGGCCTCGTCGTTGCCGGTCTGGGTCCGCACCTCGACCGCGTAGCCGGTGTTCGCCGACAGGGGGACGAAGGCCAGTTTGACGCCGCCCTCGGTGCCCAGCGGGGACAGCACGTGGGTGCTGGTCCCGCTCTTGGAGGCGCAGCTGATCTGGGTGCTGTCGAGCCAGCCCAGCTTCCACTTGTGCCAGCCGAGGAGGTCGTTGTTGGCGCCCCAGTCCTCGCTCATGATGTCCCAGTGGCCGACCGTGGCGCCGCCGTCGGCGGTGTAGAGGTCGGGCAGGCCGAAGACGTGGCCGTTCTCGTGGGGGAGCACCCGGTAGCCGGTCTCCCGGTAGGTGCCCGAGCCGTCGTCCTGGCGGCTGTAGACGAAGGACGTGTTGGCCAGCGGCACCCCGTCGGCGACCGGTGCCTCGGCGTTGCCGGAGAAGGTCACCGACAGGACGGTGTCCAGGGCGGACGGGCCGGCGTTCGGGGTGACCAGGATGTTGACCAGGTCGTAGCGGGAGAAGTCGACCTCGGCGTCGGCGGCCTTGACGATGTGCTCGACGAGCTGTCGGTAGCCCGGCTCGTACGGCGAGCCGCGCTCGATGCCGTACGCCGCGAACGGCATCGGCATCCGCAGCCAGGTCCGCACCGGGGCCTCGGGGTGGTAGGTCAGGCGTCCGTAGGAGCTGGTGCGGAACCAGTCGGAGGTCTGCGGGAAGAACTCCGCCAACCGGTCGAGCGCGGTGCCCTCGCCCTTGGCGTCGGGGAAGTCGATCATCAGGTTGAGCGCGCGGACCTCGCCGGTGCTGCGGGAGTAGCCGGGCGGGGTGGGCATCCCCTCGGACATCTGGACGCCCATGGTCCCGGAGATCCGGCACGGCGCGAGCGCGGACTCGGTGGTCGAGGCGACCGGTCCGGCGGCGGTGGGCGTCCGGCTGCCCATCCCGGCGCTGGCGGTCGCGGTGATGCCGAGGGCGAGCGCGGTGATACCGACGAATGCGCCGGTGCGGCGGGGTCTGCGTATCCGGTGGCGGGTCTGCGGCATGAGAGACGCCTTCGGGTCCGCGGCAGCCGGCCGGGCCCGGTCTGCTCTCTGTGCGTTCACCCTCCGACGCGCCGGGCGCGCCCGCGCGCCGGGAGCGTCCGAACGTGGATCCGGATGTGTCCCGGGTCACACGGGAGGGTGAAATAACCGGGGAGCGGTTCCCCGTTTGCATGGGTGTCCCGCACAAGCGGGGACCGTCTCCCCGGTTCGGGGCGGCGGGGTCACCGGACGAGGAGGAGCACCGTGCAGGCAGGAACGGCTGTCGACACCAGGCCGACGGGTCGCGCTCCGCGTCCGCGGGCCGACGCCGTGCGCAACCGGGAGCGGATCCTCGCCGCCGCCCGCGAGATGCTGGTCGAGCAGGGCGCGGGCGCGCCCCTCGACGAGATCGCGCGGCGGGCCGGGGTCGGCAACGCCACGCTCTACCGGCACTTCCCGGACCGCGCGGCGCTCGTCCACCACGTCGTCCTCTACGTCATGGACCGGGTGACCGCCCATGCGGAGGACTCCCTCGCGCAGGAGCCCGACGCGTTCGCCGCGCTGTGCCGTTTCACGCACGCCGCCGCCGACGAGCGCGTGGGGGCCCTGTGCCCGATGCTCGCCGACGACTTCGACCGGGACCACCCCGAACTCCTCGCGGCCCGCACCACGTTGGAGGAAGCCGTCGAAACCCTGGTCCGGGCCGGCCAGGACGCCGGACTGCTGCGCGCCGACATCGCCGTCGGCGATCTGCTGGTCGCGCTGTCGCAGCTGAGCCGGCCGCTGCCCGGCTTCGGCTGCCCGGACCTGGACTCCTTCGTGCACCGTCACCTCCAGCTGTTCCTCGACGGGCTGCGGGCGGTCCCGGGGCGCTCGCAACTGCCGGGCGCTCCCGTCACGTTGGAGGACCTGCGGCAGCACCAGGCCGCGAAAACCATGTGACACAACCGCTTTGTCCCGCTTAGCGTCGATACGACTTCTTTCGACGGCTTCAAGAGTCTTCTTTCCGTGATCTGGGCCCGTTCGGGCCGCTCCGCACCGTGAAGTGGGTACCCCCATGCCGAAAACAGCCGCGTCCGCACCGCCGGCTGCCGCCCCGACCGCCGACCCCAGCCGCTGGAAGGCCCTGGTCTTCATCGCGCTGGCCCAGCTGATGGTCGTGCTCGACGCGACCATCGTGAACATCGCGCTGCCCTCCGCCCAGCAGGACCTGGGCATCTCGGACGGCAACCGCCAGTGGGTCATCACCGCCTACGCGCTCGCCTTCGGCGGCCTGCTGCTGTTCGGCGGCCGGATCGCCGACCTGTGGGGCCGCCGCAACACCTTCGTCGTCGGGCTCGTCGGCTTCGCCGCGGCCTCCGCCCTCGGCGGCGCCGCGACCGGTGAGGCCATGATGCTCGGGGCCCGCGCGCTCCAGGGCGCCTTCGGCGCGCTGCTGGCACCGGCCGCGCTCTCGCTGCTCGCCGTGATGTTCACCGACGCCAAGGAGCGCGCCAAGGCGTTCGGCATCTACGGCGCCATCGCCGGTGGCGGCGGTGCGGTGGGCCTGATCCTCGGCGGCTTCCTCACCGAGTACCTCGACTGGCGCTGGACGTTCTACGTCAACATCCCGTTCGCCGTGGTCGCCGCCGTCGGCGCCCTGCTGGTCATCCGGGAGCCCGCCGGCGCCCGCAACCGCTCCTCGCTGGACGTCCCCGGCGTGGTCCTGTCGACCCTCGGCCTGGTGGCGCTGGTCTACGGCTTCACCCGCGCCGAGTCCGACGGCTGGTCCGACGGCACCACCGTCGGCCTGTTCGTCGCCTCGGCCGTGCTGCTCGCGGCGTTCGTGGCCACCGAGGCCAAGGTGCGCTCCCCGCTGCTGCCGCTGCGGGTCCTGACCGACCGCAACCGCGGTGGCGTGTACCTCTCGCTGGGCCTGGCCGTCATCGCCATGTTCGGCCTGTTCCTCTTCCTGACGTACTACCTCCAGGTGGTCAAGGGCTTCTCGCCGGTCAAGACCGGCTTCGCCTTCCTGCCGATGATCGCGGGCATGATCACGGGCTCGACCCAGATCGGCGCCCGCCTGATGACCCGCGTCCCGCCGCGGCTGCTGATGGGCCCCGGCTTCCTGGTCGCGGCGACCGGCATGCTGCTGCTGACGCAGCTGGAGGTCGGCTCCTCGTACCCGGCGCTGATCCTGCCCGCCCAGATCCTGCTGGGCCTCGGCATGGGCACGGCCTTCATGCCCGCCATGTCGCTGTCCACGCACGGGGTGGACCCGGTCGACGCGGGCGTGGCCTCCGCGATGGTCAACACCTCGCAGCAGGTCGGCGGCGCCATCGGCACGGCCCTGCTGAACACCATCGCCGCCTCCGCGACCACCGCGTACCTGACGGACCACGCCGGCGAGGCGGCCGGCGGACCGGCCGCCGCCCGGGCCCTGCAGGCCCAGGCGATGGTGCACGGCTACTCCTCGGCCATCTGGTGGGCCGTCGGCATCCTCGTCGCCAGCGCCGCCATCGCCCTGGCCCTGATCAACACCGGCCGCCCGTCGGCGGGCGCGGCGGTGGCCTCGGGTGAGGGCAAGGGCGCGGACGCCGAGCTCAAGGTGCCGGTCGTCGCGCACTGACGGCCCGCCGGCCGGCGCGGCCCGCCGCCCGGCGACCGG
>NZ_JAJAUY010000260.1 GCF_020532625.1 Streptomyces antimicrobicus
CTGGCCGGGTCGGCGTCGGGCGCGGAGTCGTCCAGCCAGCCGGCCCGGACGGCCTCGGCGGTCTCCTGCTCCACCTCCGACAGCCGCGCCCGCAGGTGCTCGGCCTCGCTGCGGGCCCGCTGCGCGGCGGTCGCGGCGGCGGTGGCGTCCCGGTGGGCGGTCTCGGCCGCCGCCTGGAGGGCGGCGGACCGCTCCTCCTCCTCGTTGGCGAGCCGCTCGCCGTCCTCCGCGGCCGTGTGCAGGGCCCGTACGAGCGCGGCGGCGGCCGTGGCCCGGGCGGCCAGCGCCGGGGCGGCGTCGCGTTCGGCCTCCCGGATGGCGGCGGCGACCCGGGCGGAGCGGTCGGCGGCGGCGCGGTGCCGCAGCACGGACTCGGCCGCCTGCCACGCCGCGTGCAGGGTGCGGGCCTCCAGCAGCTCGCGGCGCTGGGCCGCGGCGGCCTTGTCCGCCACGGTCAGGGCCAGCGAGGCGTGCCGGTAGGCGAGTTCGGCGGCGATCAGCGCGCTGCGCTCGCGCGCGCTCTCGGCGGCGGTCACCTCGTGGGCGGCCTCGGTGACCCGCTGCGCGAGGTCTGCGGCCCGGCCGCGCTCCTGCGCGGCGCGGGCGGACAGCCGCCGGGCCAGGGTGCGGGTGCGGCGCTCGGCGCCGGCGTGGACGTCGCGGGCGCGGGCCCGGGTGCCGGCGGCCTCGACGATGCGGTTCAGGAGGTCCACCGAGCCGGCGGTGAAGTCGCGTTCGGCCATCAGCTCCGAGCGGCGGCCCAGCTTGTTGCCGAAGCCGTGGACCAGGTCGGCGAGGCCGTCGGTGTCGCGGGTGTCGGTGACGGCGCGCAGCAGCAGGTCGGTGAAGTCGGAGTCCTTCTTGACCGCGAAGAGGCCGGCGGCCTCGCCCTCGTCGGCGTTCATCTCGCGCTGGTAGCGGAAGAGTTCGGGGTCGAGGCCGAGCTCGCCGAGGTGCTCGTTCCAGCGGTCGTGGATCTCCTCCCAGTACACCTCCAGGTGCGGGTACGCCTTGCCGGCCTCGGTGAGCGCGTCCCGGAAGCCCTTCATGGTGCGGCGCCGGCCCTGGGCGCCGGAGGCGCCTTCGGCGGCGGGCCGCACGGCGGTCGACTCGGCCACCGGGAGGTTGTCCAGGCTCAGGCCCGGGCCGGGGCGGAAGGAGTACCAGGCCTCGGCGAACTTGCGCGGGTCGTTGGAGACCTGGCGGCCGCGCCACTCGCTGACCTTGCCGACCACCACGCACTCGCCGGTGCGGGTGTGCTGCCACTCCAGCGCGACGTGTCCGCAGTCGTCGGCGAGCAGGAACTTGCGCAGTACGCCCGAGCTGGCGCCGCCGAGGGTGTTGCGGTGGCCGGGGAGCATGACCGAGAAGATCAGCTTGAGCAGGACGGACTTGCCGCCGCCGTTCTCCAGGAACAGCACGCCGGCGGGCGCGGGGCGGCGCGGCGGCCCGGCGGGCTCCTCCTCGAAGAACTCCGCCTGGGTGGGCGCCGGGTCCGGCACCGGCTCGCCCACTCCGCGCAGGTCGAGCACGGTGTCGGCGTAGCGCGCGCCGGCGGGCCCGATGGAGTAGAGGCGGATCCGGGACAGCTCGTACATGGCGGACTCTCGTGGTGGGGACGTACGGAGGTACGGACGGACGGCGGGGCGGACGGACAGTGGGCGGACGGACAGCGGGCGGACGGACAGCGGGCGGACGGACGGCGGGCGGACGGCGGGGACGGGGGCGCGGACGGGCGGCCCGCCGGGCGGGTCAGGCGTGGAACGGCAGGCCGGCGTCGGCCACCAGGTCCAGGTCGTCGCCCTCGGGCGGCGGCAGCAGGCTCGCGGAGCCGTCGCTGACGGGCACCACGCCGAGCTCCAGCAGCTCGGCCATCGCGGCGCTGCCCGCCATGTCGCGGACCTGCAGCTGGTAGCGGGGGGTGGTGCGGTACGCGCCTCCGGCGTCGTCCCCGGTGCGCTGCAGGAAGCCGGAGTCGGTGAGGAAGGCGACGGCCTTGCCGACGATGCCGGTGGTGGAACCGGCCAGCCGGCGGGCGTCCTTGGTGGCGCCGGTGGCGCTGCGGCGGGCGTAGACCCGCCAGGCGGCCTCCAGACCCGGGGCGTCGCTCGCGGGGTCGGTGTTCTCGCCGAGTTCCTCGGCGCGCTCCTCCAGGCGGCGGCAGGCCTGCCGGACGAAGGAGTCGACGCCGTTGACGGTGATGCGGCCGATGTAGCCGTCGTCGGCGAGGTCCTCGGGACGGGGGAAGGCGAGCGCGGCGACGGCGAGGTGGGCCAGGCCGTGCAGGAACCGGTCGGCGGAGTCGGCGGCGGTGCGGCGGGCGTAGTCGCCCATGCGGACGGCGAAGACGGAGTCCTCGGCGGCGGCCACGGCCATGCCGGCGCGGGTGGAGACCTCCAGCACGACCAGGCCGAGGCCGGTGGCGACGGCGTCGGCGAGGCGGGCGAAGCCGGGGTCCTCGCGGTACCGGCGCAGCAGCTCGGCGTACTCGGCGTCGCGGGCGGGCAGCAGCTTGGGCTGGAGCCCGTACGCGACGAGGCGCGCCGCGTCGGCGGCGTCGGCCGGGGTGGCCCCGGTGGTCGGGACGCTCGGCGCGGGCGCGGACGGGCCCTCGTCGGGCTCGCTCCACGCGGCGTGCTCGGCGTGG
>NZ_JAJAUY010000261.1 GCF_020532625.1 Streptomyces antimicrobicus
GCCGGCTCCGGCACGGTGTGCGTGGCGTGCCGGGCCGGACGCGTGGACAGCGACGGCTACTGCGAGCACTGCGGCCACGCCCAGCCGCGCGAGCGCGACCACCTGGAGGAGGAGCTCGGCAGCGTGGCCGCCGTGAGCGACCGGGGCCTGCGCCACCACCGCAACGAGGACTTCTTCGCCGTGTCCGCGACCGCGCTCGCCGACGGCTCCGCCGCGACCGTGGCCGTCGTCTGCGACGGCGTGTCCTCGGCCAGCCGCCCCGACGACGCCTCCGCCGCCGCGGCCGCCGCCGCGAACGAGTACCTGCTGGAGGCCCTCCCCCGCGGCACGCACCCCCAGGAGGCCATGCACGAGGCGATCCTGGCCGCCGCGAACGCCGTCAACGCCCTCGCCCCGGAGGTGCCGGGCGCCCAGAACGCCCCCGCCTGCACCCTGGTGGGCGCGGTCGTCAGCGGCGGCCTGCTGACCATCGGCTGGGTCGGCGACAGCCGCGCCTACTGGGTGCCCGACGACCGTGCCGCGCTGCCGCGCCGGCTCACCGAGGACGACTCCTGGGCCGCCCAGATGGTCGCGGCCGGGCTGATGGGCGAGGCCGAGGCGTACGCCGACGTGCGCGCGCACGCCATCACCGGCTGGCTCGGCGCGGACGCGTACGAACTCGAACCGCACACCAAGACCTTCCGGCCCGATCACCCCGGTGTCGTGGTGGTCTGCACCGACGGCCTGTGGAACTATGCCGAGTCGGCCGAGGAGATGGCCCACGTCCTGCCGGCCGACGCCGCCGAGCGCCCGCTGCACAGTGCCCAGGTGCTGGTCGGGCACGCGCTCGACGGCGGCGGCCACGACAACGTGACCGTGGCCGTCGTCCCCTTCGCCGTACCGACGGGCCCCGCCGCGTAAGGAGTCGAGCCGATGGCGAACTTCGCCAAGCCGAGCGCCCCGCGCTTCGCCGTGGAGGTGTACCAGAACGAGTTCCTCCCGGCCGGCGGCCGGGACGTCCACGCCATCGTCACCGTCACCTCCACCGGCGGCGCCACCGCCCGCACCACGTCCGCCGCGGCGACCGCCGTAGTGATCATGGTCGACTGCTCGGGTTCCATGGACCACCCGCCGGCCAAGATGCGCGGCGCCCGCGAGGCCACGGCCGCGGCGATCGACGCCCTGCGCGACGGCACCGCCTTCGCGGTGGTCGCGGGCACCCACCAGGCCAAGGAGGTCTATCCGGGCGCCGGCCGGCTCGCGGTGGCCGACCCCACCACCCGGGCCCGGGCCAAGGAGGCGCTGGCCCTGCTGACCGCCGGCGGCGGTACCGCCATCGGCACCTGGCTGGGCCTGGCCGACGCGCTGCTGATGCGGTCCCCGGCGGCCGTCCGGCACGGCGTCCTGCTGACGGACGGCCGCAACGAGCACGAGGAGCCCGCCGCGCTGCGCGCCCGGCTGGAGGCCTGCGCGGGCCGTTTCACGTGCGACGCGCGCGGCGTGGGGACCGACTGGGAGGTCGCGGAGGTCACCGGGATCGCCCGGGCCCTGCTCGGCACGGCCGACATCGTCGCCGATCCGGCGCATCTGGCCGAGGACTTCACGCGCATGATGGAGCACGTCATGGGCAAGGAGGTCGCGGACGTGGCCCTGCGCCTGTGGACCCCGGTCGGCGCGGAGGTCCGGTACGTCAAGCAGGTCGCCCCGAGCGTGCTCGACCTGACGGACCGGCGGACGGAGGCCGGCCCGCGGGCCGGCGACTACCCGACCGGCTCCTGGGGCGACGAGTCCCGCGAGTACCACGTGTGCGTCCGGGTCCCCGCGGGCGGGACCGTCGGCCAGGAGATGCTGGCGGCCCGCGCCTCGCTGGTGCTGCCCGACCCCGCCGGCACCGCGCCCACGGTGCTGTGCCACGGGCTGGTCCGGGCGGTGTGGACCGACGACGTCGCCGCTTCCACGGCGATCAACCCCCAGGTGGCCCACTACACCGGGCAGGCGGAGCTCGCCCGGGTCATCCAGCAGGGCCTGCACGCCCGCAAACGGGGGGACACCGGTGACGCCACGGCCAAGCTGGGGCGCGCCGTGCAGCTGGCGAGCGCCTCCGGCAACGAGGACACCGCGAAACTCCTCGCCAAGGTGGTGGATGTGGTGGACGCCGCGGCGGGTACTGTGCGGCTGAAGGCGAGCGTCGCCGACGCCGACGAGATGGCGCTGGAGACGCGCTCGATCCGGACCGTCCGGGTGAAGCGAACCTGATGTGACGCAACCTGATGTGACGCAGGGAGAAGGGGGAAGGGTCTCGATGCCGACCTGCCCGAACGGGCACCAATCGGTCTCCGACGACTGGTGCGAGGTCTGCGGCCACCGCATGACCCCTGACTACGGTTACGGCTTCCCCACCGCCGGCGGTGAGCCGACCGCCCAGGCCGAGATCTGCCCGCAGTGCCGGACGCCGCGCGAGGCGATGGCGCCGTTCTGCGAGGAGTGCCGGTACAACTTCCTGACGCGTTCGGCCACCTCCTACGAGGGCCGGCCGGCGGCGGCCGGGTCCGCGCCGGTGG
>NZ_JAJAUY010000262.1 GCF_020532625.1 Streptomyces antimicrobicus
CAGCGACGAGGCACCCGGCTCCGGGCGCGGGTCGCGGGCGCCGGGGGCGGCGCCCCGGACCCGCTCGACGACCCGGGCCAGGTGCTCCGGGGTGGTGCCGCAGCAGCCGCCGACCAGCGACAGGCCGTAGTCGGCGACGAAGCCCTCGTGGGCGTCGGCCAGTTCGGTGGCGGACAGCGGGTAGTGGGCGCCGTCCTTGGTCAGCACGGGCAGGCCGGCGTTCGGCATGCACGACAGCGGAATGCCCGCGTGCCGGGCCAGGTAGCGCAGGTGCTCGCTCATCTCGGCCGGGCCCGTCGCGCAGTTCAGCCCGATCATGTCGATGCCGAGCGGCTCCAGGGAGGTCAGCGCCGCGCCGATCTCCGAACCCAGCAGCATCGTGCCGGTGGTCTCGACGGTGACGGAGCAGATCAGCGGCACGGACACGCCGAGGGCGTCCATGGCCCGGCGCGCGCCGACGATCGCCGACTTGGTCTGGAGCAGGTCCTGCGTGGTCTCCACCAGCAGCGCGTCCGCACCACCCGTCAGCAGGCCCTCCGCGTTGATCTGGAAGGCGTCCCGGACGGTGGTGTAGCCGATGTGCCCGAGGGTGGGCAGCTTGGTGCCCGGGCCCATCGAGCCCAGCACCCACCGCTGCCGGCCCGTCTCGGCGGTGAACCGGTCCGCGACCTCGCGGGCCACGCGGGCACCGGCCTCGGACAGCTCGAAGTTCCGGTCGGTGATCTCGTACTCGGCCAGCGCCGCGTAGTTCGCACCGAAGGTGTTGGTCTCCACGCAGTCCACGCCCACGGCGAAGTACGCCTCGTGGACCGAGCGGACGATGTCCGGGCGGGTGACGTTCAGGACCTCGTTGCAGCCTTCGAGCTGCTGGAAGTCCTCCAGCGTCGGGTCCTGGGCCTGGAGCATCGTTCCCATGGCACCGTCGGCGACCACCACCCGGGTGGCGAGGGCCTCGCGGAGCGCGTTCGCCCGCTCCGCTTGCGCGTTCGTGGTAAAGGTCATGTCAGTTGTCCCAGCTTCGGTCCGAGGAGGGCGGCGGCCCGGTCCCCGTACACCGCGCGCAGGGTGTCCAGCAGGGCCTGGGGCCGGATCTCGTACGACTGCGAGCCCACGGCGGCCAGGACCAGCGCGGACATCGCGCAGCCGAGCTGGGCCGCGTTCTCCAGCGGCAGCTGCCAGCTCAGCGCCGCGAGGAAACCGGAGCGGAAGGCGTCGCCGACACCGGTCGGGTCCGCGGCGGTGACGTCGGGGACGGCGTGCACGGTGACGGTCGGGCCGTCCTTGCGGTCGATCCGCACGCCCTCGGCGCCCAGGGTGGTGACCCAGGAGCCGACGCGTTCGAGGACCTCGGCCCGGGTCCAGCCGGTGCGCTCGCACAGCAGCGCGGACTCGTACTCGTTGGTGAACAGCCAGTGGGCGCCGTCGACCAGGTGGCGTACCTCCTCGCCCGTGAGGCGGGCGAGCTGCTGGGAGGGGTCGGCGGCGAAGGGGATGCCGAGCGCGCGGGCCTGCTCGGTGTGGCGGACCATCGCGCCCGGGTCGTTGGGCGAGACGAGCACCAGGTCCAGGGGGCTGCGCTCGTGCACGGCGCGCAGGTCGATCCGGCCGGCCTCGGCCATGGCGCCGGCGTAGAAGGAGGCGATCTGGTTGTTGTCCTGGTCGGTCATGCACATGAAGCGGGCGGTCTGGCGTTCGGCGGAGACGTGCACGGCGCTGGTGTCCACGCCGTGCTCCTTGAGCCAGACCTCGTACTCGCCGAAGTCGGGGCCCACGGCGCCGGCGAGGAGTGGGTCGAGGCCCAGTCCGCCGAGCCCGTAGGCGATGTTGGCCGCCACTCCGCCCCGCCGTACCTCCAGCGCGTCGACGAGGAAGGACAGCGAGACGTGATCCAGCTGGTCGGGGATCAGCTGGTCGACGAACCGGCCCGGGAAGGCCATGAGGTGATCTGTGGCGATGGATCCGGTCACCGCGATACGCACGTGGACTCCTGTGGAGAGCTGGTCGGTCGGCGGGGCGTCAGTGGTGGTGGGGCGTGCGGGTGCTGGGGCGTGCGGGTGGTGGGGCGCGGCC